>JANXQL010000109.1 GCA_025356815.1 Pseudomonadota bacterium | reverse complement strand
AGCGGATGTTCGCGATGCAGTCCTGCTGAGCGGGTCTCGCGACCACTCAACTCACGATTTTCGATCAACACCCACATGAATCCACACACCCTGCAGGTTGTCGTCCATTCGACTGAAAAGCTCAGTCCGACAGGCTGCTAGCTGAGCACGCCCGGAACTCGCTGGGCACGCCGGAGGCAGAATCGATGAATCAAGTATTGGCGACTGTTCGGACTTGCACCGCAGTCAGGAACGGTATGCGTTCCCTGCTGTGCTGCGTGCTTGGGATGAGCGCGGTCATAGCCAGCGCAGAGCCGGCATCGGCTACGGCCCCGACCAGGACTATCGACAAGGCGACACTCGGCAAGATCGACCAGATCTTCGAAGACTACGCGCTCGACGCCCACGTGCCCGGCCTTGTTTACGGAATCGTAGCCGACGGACAACTGGTATACGTGCGTGGAATTGGCGTCCAGGACCTCGAGTCAAAGCGCCCGGTCACGCCCGACACCCTGTTTCGCATCGCCTCGATGACCAAGGCGTTCACGGCGCTGACAGTTCTGAAGCTACGCGACGACGACAAGTTGCATCTGGACGCGCTCGCTGAAACCTACGTCCCCGAGATGCGCAAATGGACGTATCCGACCGACGACTCGCCACGCATCCGCGTCCGGGACCTTTTGAACCATGTCGCGGGGTTCGTAACTGATGACCCGTGGGGTGACCGACAGACGCCCCTTCCCGACGCGGACTTCTCGCAGATGCTGCGGGACGGCATCCCGTTCGCGCGCGCTCCTTCGATCTCGTATGAGTATTCGAACCTGGGCTTTGCGCTCCTCGGCCGAATTGTCACTAATGTTTCCGGCCATCCGTACGCGGACACGATTGCGCAAACGCTATTGCGGCCGCTTGGAATGGATTCCTCGGGTTTTCACGCCGATGCCGCACCGCTGGAGCGTCGCGCTCTCGGCTATCGCTGGGAGGACGATCAGTGGCGGCTGGAGCCTACACTCGGCCACGGAGCCTTCGGTGCAATGGGGGGGCTGCAGACCAGCGCTGTCGACTACGCGAAGTGGGTCGCCTACCTGCTGTCGGCGTGGCCATCAAGGGATGGCAGCGACACCGGCCCGGTGCGGCGCTCAACGGTGCGGGAGCTTGCGCAGGGTTCAAACTTCCCGCGCCTGCGCGAGCGCTTCGGGCACACAGGCGCCGATGGCTGTCGCCAGGCAGTCAATTACGGGATGGGCATGAATGCCACCGCCGACTGCGACCTCGGGCTCACGCTGAGTCATGGCGGCGGATATCCCGGCTACGGGTCGCACGTGTTATTGCTCCCCGAGTACGGCATCGGCATCTTCGCGCTGGCGAACAGAACGTACGCTGGACCATCCGGACCAGTCTGGGATGCAGCAATGGCGCTGCACAAGGCAGGCCTGCTTGCCGCAGCCATCGTACCGGTGGGGACGGATCTCGATCGAGCCTACCAAGCCGTTCGCGCGATCTACACCGACGGGACGCCCGCTGCGGCAGGAGATGTGTTCGCGATGAACTTCCTGCTCGACCGCGATATGGACGGCTGGCGCCGGGATCTTGCCGCATTGCACACGAAGGTCGGCAACTGCGACACAACGTCGGTCGTGACCGCGACCAGTAGATTGACGGGCACGTTCGCCTGGCGCTGCGCCCATGGCCGATTATCAGGGAGCATGGAGCTAGCGCCAACACAACCGCCACGTATCCAGGAAATCAAGCTCGCGCCGACTACGCCCTGAAATCACGGTGTCGGCGTCAATTGAACGCGGATCATCACTTGCAGTAACGGAGGGCCCAAGAATGCTGTACTCCTCGGTATGGAGGGCGCGACTCCTCGCGACACCCGTTCTGTTTTGGAATCTCGGTGCCATTTCTGAAGAGGCGAAGGCGCCCCCTGCCGTGCCGACGCCCACCTGCGATGCGCCGGAGTATCGACAGTTCGACTTCTGGTTAGGAAAATGGAATGTCACCGAGGGCCACCAACCGGCCGGCCAGAACAACATCGAACCGGATCTCAAGCGCTGCGCCCTCTTCGAGTCTTGGACCGCCACCGACGGCAGCCGCGGCCGGAGCATCAACTTCTACGATTGCAACAAGCGCCGGTGGCACCAGACTTGGATCGACGACCGCGGTGGAGTGCTAGAGTTGGATGGGGGCTTGGTGGGGGATAGCATGGTCCTGGAGGGCTCTCGCGCTAACGCCGGATCGGGCGCTCCCACTCGACAGCGAATTACCTGGACGCCGAATCCGGACGGGTCGGTCCGCCAGCACTGGCAGATGAAGAAATTGGTCGACTCGCCCTGGAAGACAGTATTCGACGGCCTCTACACGCGCCACCTGTGAGCGGCTATCTCCTCTCGTTCCGACGATTGGGACGTGCATCGCAATACGCTGACCGTTCAGCGCACTCCGCGCCGCAGCGAGCTGGATTTCGCAAGGCATGAACCCGCCACGCCTCTTCTCTATTGCCCTGGCGGCTTTGGCTTGCACAGGGACGGTCGCCCGTGCTCAGGTTACCGACCACATCGGCGTGCCGCACGCAAGTTCGTACGCCAGCGCGCGCTTCGACCCGGCGTTCCTGCCGGGAATCGCTCGGGTCGGCGACTCCACACCGGAGGAGCTCGCCGACCGTATCGGCAAGGCGTTAGCTGCCGGCACCGCCAAACGCGCGTTTTGGGCAGGCCTGGCATTTCGTGAGACGCTCGATTGCGCCGGAGCGTGCGTTTCGTTCGCGCCCTACTCGACGACGGTCAACGTCGTAGAACTGCGCCTGCGTGGCGACGACCTGCAGGACGTCTCCGCCGTCACCCTCGAGTTGCGGGAGCCGGTTAGCCGTGTCCGGCTGGAACGCCGCTTCGGCGCGTCACCGAACAGCGGCTGCGCGTCCATGGCGGCCGACACGGCGAGCCTCGACTGCCCCTTTGCGCAGTCCTATCCAGGCCCAGCCGGCAATGTGACACTGCACCGTACCGCCATGCCGGGCACTCCGGATCTTGCGGCTCAGCTGTCGCTGCATTTCACACCGGCGCCCCCTTCCGCGGAAGGGGAACAGAACATGCCGCCGACTGCCCCGCGAGCAGGAATAGGCGCAATGCCATCAGTGACTTCCGTGGTAGCGCTGCTTCTCGGCGCTCTGGCGCTCTCCCTTGCAGCGTCGAACCGGCCAATGCGAGCGCGAGGACTCTCGTACCTCGGAAACGTCCTGCCGCGCATCGCGGCGAACGTCGTCGGCTGCTCCGTTTCGGGCGCCTTCGGTGCCGGGATGAGCTATTTCATCCTGCACCGGCTCAGTGGCGAGTCGCTCGCCGGCGCCGTGTTCCCCATCGTGATGGGCGTTACCGGCGCCGCGATCGGCATCATTGCCTCCATCGCAGAGGTGCCGCTGCTCGCTTTCGGCCACGCCCGGCTCGGCCGATTCGTGGGGTTCGGCTCGATCGTACTGGCGGCCCTCCAGCTAGAAGTCCTGATCCGCCTGCACCTAGTCCGCTAGTTCAGGCAGACGCGATCCCACGGCCGGTGCGTTCCAGAGGGCCTTGGACGGCTCCAATGGCTTCAGATCTGCACCGCGCGTCATTGCCCGGGGTGGTTCAGGCACTAGGCCGCTGGACGGGTCAACGCCGTCTTTGACGGCATGCCGTTTTCCTGTTCTGCGCCAATGGTAGGATCCGTTGCACGGTGGAATCGAAACTCGGGAGACACGGATGCCTATTTCCAAGCGAATCGCACTGGTCACAGGCGGCATGGGCGGGCTTGGCGAGTCCATCTGCATTAAGCTCGCCGCTCTAGGCGACACCGTCGTAACCACCTACTCTCCCGGCAACACCAACGCGCCGAAGTGGCTTGGCGCGATGAAGGAGCGCGGGTTCGACTTCCATGCGTACGCGTGCGACGTGACGGACTTCGATTCCTGCGCGTCATGCGTGCGCAAGGTCGTGGCCGATATCGGGCCGATCGACGTGCTGGTGAACAATGCCGGCATCACGCGCGACATGACCTTCAAGAAAATGGACAAGATCAACTGGGACGCGGTGATGGATGCGAACCTTGATTCGTGTTTCAACATGACCAAGCAGGTGTGCGACGGCATGGTCGAGCGCGGTTGGGGGCGGGTGATCAACATCTCGTCGGTCAACGGCCAGAAAGGCGCATTCGGGCAGTCAAACTACTCGGCGGCGAAGGCAGGCATGCATGGCTTCACAAAGGCGCTCGCGCTCGAGGTCGCCCGCAAGGGCGTGACCGTGAATACGATCTCCCCAGGTTACATCGGCACGAAGATGGTGATGGCGATCCCGCAAGAAGTGCTCGACACGAAGATCATTCCGCAAATTCCGCTGGGGCGCCTTGGCAAGCCAGAGGAGGTCGCAGGCCTCGTGGCCTACCTCGCTAGCGAAGAGGCCGCGTTCGTCACCGGTGCCAACATCGCGATCAACGGCGGCCAGCACATGCAATAGCCTCCCTGCCGGCTGGCGCGCCTCAACGCGTGCCGGGAACAGGGTCGGGAGGGACTCGGGGGAGGTCGGTATGAAGCTGCGATGCCTGGCGAAGGTTTTGTTGATGATTTCGTCGCTGGTGCTCGGCGCCGCCGCGCACGGCGGTGGCCCCTGGGTGCAGGAGCCGGGGGTGGCGATCCCGATGCGCGACGGCGTGATCCTTCGTGCCGAGGTACTGCGCCCGTCCACGGGCGGTCCCTTTCCGGTACTTGTCTACCGGACACCATACGGGGCGGTTGCCGCGCTCAACAGTTACCCGACGTTCAAGCATGCCGTCGAACGAGGTTACGCCGTCGTCGTGCAGGATGTCCGTGGCCGCTATTCGTCGGCCGGCAACTTTGTTCCGTACGAACACGAAGGTGCGGACGGTTACGACACGATCGAGTGGGCGGCGGGCCAGAGCTGGTCAAACGGCAAGGTCGGTACGTTCGGGCTGTCCTATCCAGGTGCGGTGCAATGGCTGGCCGCGATGGAACGGCCGCCGCACCTCGAGGCCATGGTTCCGGCGATGACGTTCTCGTCCTACCGGAATTTCTTCTATGCCGGCGGCACTTTCGACCTGTCCTGGATTGAGTGGATCTGGGACAACATTGCCCCGGACATCCGCGTTAAACACGATTTGCCAGGGCCGCGTACGGTCGACGAGGCGGTCGCGGCCTGGCGCGGCAAGGGACTCGCAATGGAGAGCGTCGTACCGCTCGACCGTCTGGAGGATCTGCAGGGCATCGCGCCCTACTACTATGGCTGGCTACACCATCCGCTGGAGGACCCATGGTGGGAGTGGGCCGATCTGGAGGGAAAGTACCGGCGCACTCACGCCGCGGTCCTTAATCTTTCGGGCTGGTATGACGACAACTACGGACCAGAGGGCGCTACCACCAATTTCCGGGGACTCGTGGCCGCGCGGGGCGGCCAGCCGGCGGGGACGGCGCTGCTGATCGGGCCGTGGGTTCATGGGGTCGAATCCACTCAGACCCCGCGATCGGGTGAGCGCTCGTTTCCGGCGGCGGCGGCAATCGACTACGACGCAACGGTGCTCGATTGGATGGATCACTACCTGCGCGGCGTCGATAACGGCGTCGATAAGCGCGCGCCCGTTAGGTACTACACGATGGGTGCTGACCGCTGGCAGGAAAGCGAGGCCTGGCCCCCGCGTGCAAAGGCGACGAACTGGTACCTGTCCGGCGCGGCGCCCAGGCTCCCTGGTCGATTGACGAAAACCCTGGGCAGTGGCGGCAACAGCGCATTCGTGTCAGACCCTGCAGACCCCGTCATGAACAGGTATGAGGCGTCCGGTGGTCACGACTATCGCGATCTGGTCTCGCGGTCCGACCTGCTGACTTTCGATTCGGCGCCACTTGCCCACGATACGGAGGTGACCGGTCCGATCCGCGCTGACCTCTACGTCAGTTGCGACTGCCGCGATCTGGACCTCTGGGTTCGAATATATGACGTCGCGCCTGATGGAGCCGCATGGAACCAGATGGCCCCTGGCGTCGACGTTCAGCGTGCAAGTTACCGGGACTGGCACCGGGGCAGGCAACTGCTCAATCCCGGGCAGATCTACGAAATTGCCATCGATGGGCCGGTGACGAGCAACGTCTTTCGGCAAGGGCACCGCATCCGAATTCAGGTATCCGGATCATTCTTCCCCAACTTCTCACGCAACCTCCAGAATGGCGGCGCCGAGGCCACGACCGCGACCGGCAGCAAGGCGACCATACGGATCCATCACGAATCGACGCATCCATCGCACGTAGTACTTCCGATCGTGGCTCATTGACTCGGATCCGCAGTTGCCGAGCCAGCGTGCCTCCCGCTGGACCGCCGCCGTACGGGGCCGAGGCGGCACGTCGCCATCCCTGCAGCCGCCTCGGCCCGACCATGCGGTAACACGTTCCCTGCATTCGACGGGAACCAGCTCTGTCGAGGTTCGCGATGAGCAATCCAATTACGAGCGTCCCAGTCGCACACTCCACGCCCGGTGAGTTCAATCCGGCCGATGTCGACATGCCAGCCATGCGCGCGTACCGCTTCATGCGTGTCCAGGCCGAGCTCAGAGCCGCCGACTGCGCGGCGATTCTCGTGCAGAATCCAGTCAACATCCGCTATGCCACCGACACCCGCAACATGAGCATCTGGCTCATGCAGAACCCGGGCCGGTACTGCCTGATTCCAGCCGAGGGCAGGGCCGTTCTTTTCGACTATCCGAACATGAATTGCCTCGGAACCGCTCCGCGGATTCCGGAGATCGCCGAGGTTCGCCTTGCCCAGGCTTACTCGTTCCAGTTCGCAGCCGAGCACTCCAGCACCGTCTGCTCAGGCTGGGCGGCCGAACTCGATGACGTACTGACGCATATGATGGGCCGGGGACCTCACCGGCTCGCCATCGACCGGGTCGATTTCGAGGGAGTGGATGCACTGCGGGCCCGCGGCCACACGCTCGTCGAGGGACAGCGTCTCATGGAGCTCGCGCGCACCATCAAGAGCGCCGAGGAACTGGCCTGCATGCGCTACTCGCTCAAGGTCGCTGATCTGGGCATGCAGCGCATGCATGACGCTCTCCGGCCTGGCATCACCGAGATGGCATTGTGGGCGGAACTGCATTTCGCCAACATCGCGAACGGCGGTGAGTGGATCGAAACCCGGCTATTGAGCTCCGGGCCGCGCACCAACCCGTGGCTGCAGGAGGCCTCCAACCGGGCCATCGAGGCAGGAGACCTCGTCAGTTTCGACACCGACCTCGTAGGCCCCTACGGCTACTGTGCGGACGTCAGTCGCACCTTTCTCTGCGGCAACCAGCGCGCCACTGCAGAGCAGCAGCTTCTCTACGAGCTCGCGGTCGAGCAAGTCGAGGTCAATTGTGCGCTGCTCAGGCCAGGCCTGACATTTCGCGACTATACGAAGCTGTCGTGGACGATCCCATCCAAGTACATGGAACAGAACTATGGCTGCGTTGCCCACGGCGTCGGAATGGTCGACGAGTGGCCAGGGATAGCTGTCGACGCCGACGATCCGCTGCTCATGGACGGCGTGTTTAGGCCTGGCATGACCATCTGCGTCGAAAGCTATCTCGGGGAGGTTGGAGCTCGATACGGCGTCAAGCTCGAACAGCAGGTCCTGATCACCGAGACCGGCCACGACATCCTGAGCCGCTTCCCGCTCGAACCCAAGCTCCGCCGGTGAGCGCAGTGCGTGCGCCATGCGCGCCCAACCTGGCACTCGGCCAAGACTTGAAATGACACGACGCGCGGCGAGCAGCGTGGCCGCGTTCAGGCCGAGGCGGGTACGGACAACGGGCGTGCGGTGTCGATCCACAACCATGCGATCGCAGCAACGACCGCGCAGACGAAGCCAATGATGAAGGCCGCGTTCCAGGTGTCATGGCCGGACAGGTAAGCGACGATCGGAATCCCGATCCATCCGCCGATATTGCCACCCGTATTGAGCACGCCGGTCGCCGCCATCGTGTCTGCCTGCGCGATGCGCATCGTGCCGGCCCAGTAGGAGGCCTCGTTCACCTCGACCATCCCATACGCTATCGTCAGCGCGGCTACCGCCATGTACGGATGCGGGCTCCAGGTCGCCGTCAGCAGCATCGCGCCAGCCGTAGGCAGCGCCACCAGCGGCACCAGACGGAAGCCCCAGGTGATTCCCATGCGTCGACATAGCGAGTCGGTCACGCTGCCGCCGACACCGGCACCGAGCGCGGCGCCAATCGGCGGTAGGCTTGCCAGCAACCCTCCCTCGAGTACCGTGAAGTGACGATCCTGAATCAGGTAAAGGAAGGACCATGTCGACAGCAGGTAGAACACATAGTTCATGCTGATGTACGACAGCGTGATCAGGAGCACGTTGCGGTTGCCCAGAATGCGCCAGATCCGCCCGAGGCTGATGTCGTGATTCGGTGGCGGCATCGGTGTCGCGTCGAGCTCGGATAGTTCTTCCGGAGACACCGAGGGGTGTGCGCGCGGCGTGTCCCGACCATACCAAGCCCACAGCGCCACCAGCGCGAGTGGCGGCAATGCTGCGAAGAACAACGCCCGCTGCCATCCAAATGCCGCGATCAGGAGTACAAGGATGGGTGGTGCAATGGCGGCGCCGACTTGGCAGCCGAAGGTGTGCAACCCTTGCGCCAGAGCCCATCGTCCCGGCGGCAGCCAGGATTCCATCGTTCCCGCGCAAACCGGCATGAAAGGCGCGTGCGCCATGCCTAGCAGGAACTGCGACAAAAATAGCGCCCAGAATAGCGCGCCGCCATGGAACAGCTCCGGCATGAATGGCGTCGCCGCGGTCGCGAGGACCGCGACCAGTAGCAGACTCGTCAACGCGCGTCGTGCGCCGAGCCGTTGACCGAAAACGCCTCCGGGGAACTGCAACAGCCCGTAGCTCAACACGAACGCCCACTGCAGCCAGCCAATCTGCATTTGGCTGAGCGAAAGCTCTGGCATGATCCGCTCGGATGCGATCGACAGCGCGCGCTGCTGGAAGTAGACGACCGCCGCCGCAGCGACCAGCATCGCGAAGATTCGCCAGCGGACGCGGGGCCATCGGGTTGGCATCTGGTTGGCGATCACGTGGCCCTCGGGCGTCGGGAAACGCCCGTCAGTCACGGTTGCACCGCGGGGCCAGTGAGATGGTAGCAAGCCAGGTACGGTCGCGGGGGAACGGGCGGCTATCGCGCGCGGCCATAGAAGCCGATGCGCTCAGAGTCACTGAAAAGCAAGCCGGGGCGTTCGTAGTAGGAAAAGACCGCGACGAAGCGCGAGCGGGAGCCTTCGACGGTCGAGACGCGGTGCAGCGTGTTCTTGCCGGCGAACACGTTCAGCGTGCCCGCCGCAAGCGGGTTGACCTGGACCCGAGAACGGTCGCCGAGCAGCAGCTTCCCAACCCCGTCGTAGTTGGGATCCGTGTCGCTTCTGAGCGCGCTCGCGTACTCAAACTCGCCGCCGTGCTCCGCGGCCTGGACCAGCAGCGTAGTCGTATAGCGGCACCGGTCAAAGTGCCAGTTCAACGCCTCCCCCGGCCGATACTCCATCACATTGGCTCGCGCCAGCGGGTCCTGCATCAGGTGCAGCTCTGGCACCTGCATGACGCGCGCCAGGAATTTCAACAGCGGCAGCCATTCATAGATTCGGTGCACCAGCGTCCCACCCAGCTGATCGTCGCACAGCGTCTGGCTGCTGGTCTCGAAACGTGTCAGTGCCGGGTGATTCGCGGCAAGATCCTCGACCCGATCGAGAAAGTAGACGTTGTGCGAGCGCCGGTGGTTGTATGACGCGCGCGCGCTCAGTGGTCTCAATTCGGCGGCCGCGCGACGGACGGCATCGGGCCGGACGAAGCCGTCGAGGTTTACCATGCCGTGTTCGGCAAGAGCGCGCTGGCAACTCCCGACGAGCACAGCGTAGGCGGGTGATTCGGGCGCCTGCAATGGATAGCGCTCAAGATCGATTACATCGTCCATGGCAACCTCCGCTCAGGACACTGTGGCGTCGGTGTTGGTGACGAACTCTGACGCCGCATCGACTTGATCCGCGCGACCGGGCGGTCATCCGCTCGGCGGCGCGCCGCCCGCCGCGACGCGGCGCCGACGGAACGCGTCGAGCGCCTCTGCCGCCGCCGGGTCAAGCGCCGGCGGAGTGAACGCCTCGAGCGTCGATCGCCACAGCATAGCCGCCCTGTCGGTCGCAGTCCGGGCGCCATCGCCGCTCCAGGCACCAAAGTTTCGCCAGTCCGAAACCAGTGGGGCATAGAACGCATCCCGGTAACGCGCCATCGTGTGCTGAGTGCCGAAGAAATGGCCTCCGGGGCCTGCCTCCTCGACGGCGGAGATGCCCAGGTCGTCGTCCTCTGCGCCCACGGGCTGCAATACTTCCGCCAGCATCTGCAACTGCTCGATGTCGAGAATGAACTTCTCGTAGCTGGCCGACAGGCCGCTCTCCAGCCAGCCGGCCGCGTGCAGGACGAAGTTAGCACCTCCCATGAGCGCACCCCACAGGCTCATCTGCGACTCGTACGCAGACTGCGCATCCGGCGCGTTCGAGGCAGTGGCGTTCGAAGATCGCCAGGGCAACCGGACATGCCGTGCCATCTGGCCGGCGCCGATTTGTGCCTTGACGTACTCGGGCGTGCCGAAGGCGGGTGAGCCGGATTTCATGTCGACATTCGACGTGAAGCTGCCATAGACGACCGGGGCTCCCGGTCGGGCGAGCTGGGCGAGCACGAGGCCGGCAAGGGTCTCGGCATGGGCAAGCGTGAGTGCGCCCGCGATCGTCACGGGAGCCATGGCGCCTGCCAGCGTGAACGGCGTGATCATCTGCACCTGACCGGCCACCGCGAAGTCCACGATTCCGTCGGCCATTGGCCCGTCCAGCACCCGTGGTGAGTTGGTGTTGATGATCGTGTACGTGCACGGGGTGTCGCGGAACTGCTCTTCGGTCAAGCCACAGGCGAGGCGAACCTGCTCGAAGCAGTCGGCCACCTGGGCACTGCCGCGGCAGAACGTATGGGGAATCTTGTCCGACAGCGTCAGCTGGGCGTGCAGCATCTCGAGCTGACGGAACTGCACGGGCACATCCTGCGGTTCGGTGAATGCCCCGAGCAGGTGCATCACATCGAATGACTGGCACAGCCGTACGCCGTTCGCATAGTCCAAGAGCGAGCCGGCCCGGCGACCGCCGGCGAGGTCCATGACGTTGGGCGGACCGGAGACGGGACCGAACGACAGTGCGTCGCCGTGAAGGGGGACATGGCGGGCGGGATTACGGGCGTGCAGGGTGATCTTCCGCGGTGCCGTCGCAAGACTCGCGCCGACCAAGCCTCGATCGAGGCGCACCGTCGAGGACGCCGCGTCGACTTCGCCGCCGCCCGCTTCGAAGCGGGCGAGCGCCGCCTGGGACAGGACCTTGATGCCGAGGTTCTCGAGGATGCCGAGCGCGGCCTCGTGCATTGCCGCCACGCGGTCGTCCGAAAACACCCGCAGAGCTTTGAACGGGTTGTTCAGCCGCCGATAGTGGTCGGCGCGGGCCGGGGTGGCGGCGCTGGGCGTCGCGGGGCGACGGCGGCTGCGGCGGGCGGCGTCAGGCGTGTCATTGTCCATCGCGTACTCCCACCGGCCGGCGGCGAAGTCAGGCATTGCGACGCTGCAGTGAAGTTCGCCTCAGCACCATCCAACCCCTACCCGTTCCATCCAATTTGCTCATGGGCAAGCCGACTCGTTTTCTTTAATTAGTTATACACCCTTGAGTTTGCGTAAGAAAACCCGTAGTAAGTCATATTATACATGCGAAATAAACATGGATCAGAATCCGCCGACTTCCGCGGCCGACTGCCGCCGCTGCCGGCGATCGAAACGTTCGTCGCGGCCGCACGTGCCGGCACCTTCAGCAGCGCGGCACGAGAGCTCGGGGTTACCCAAAGCGCCGTCAGCCGCCAGATCCAGCAGCTCGAACACGCGCTGGGCACGACGCTGTTCCTTCGTCACAAGCGCGGCCTTCGACTGACGTCGGACGGCGAGCTGCTGCTCCCGGCGGCGGCCGAGGCCTTCGCCCGCCTGGCCGAAGCCTGCGACGCGCTAAGGACAGTGAATCAAGTGCTGACGCTGCGCATGCCGCCGACGCTCGCGACGCGCTGGTTCCTGCCGCTACTCGCCGCGATCCCGGTGACGCTCGCCGACGTCGACGTCCGGCTGGCAACCTACGAGGCCTACGAGCCGGGCTTCGACAACAACGACATTGATGCCGCGATCGTGCACGGTCGCGGCGACTGGCCCGACGTCGAGGCAATCGCGCTGATGCCGGAGCGGCTCACGCCGGTGTGCACGCCCGCGCTTGCACAGCGCCTGCGCACGCCCGAGGACCTGCGCGCGGTGCCGCTGCTGCACTGCGCGCCTGTGTCGAGTTGGTCGCAGTGGTTCGAGCTTGTCGGGCTCGCCGGTGTAGATGCCCGCCGCGGGCAGCGATTCGACACGCTCGAGCTGTCGCTGTCGGCGGCGACCCGCGGTCAGGGTGTCGCCTTGGGTGACCTGAGCCTGATGCACGAGAGCCTGCGCGACGGCGTGTTGGTCGCCCCGTTCGAGCCGGTGCTCGACCTCGGTGTCGGCTACTTCCTGGTTTATCCGCCTGGCCGGACGCAGCTGCCGAAGATCCGTGCGCTGCGCCAGTGGCTGCTCGCGGCGGCCGGTACCGCGGGCTAGGGCCTCGGCCGGTCGCTCGGCGAACCCGGGGGGCAACTAGTTTCCTGCACGCTGGCGCCGCCTCACATCCGCATTCGCAGACCGTCCGGGTCAAACGGCGGGTCGACCAAGATCGTCGCAGGGCGACGATCGCCTAGGATCTCGATCTCAAATGCCGCCGGACGCGTATCGCCGGCAAGCTCGACCGGCAGGTAGCCCTGTGCCAGGGACATATCGACGTAATGCCCGTAACCGCCCGAGGTCACCCAGCCGATCACCTGGCCGTCGTGCCAGATCGGCTCGTCGCCGAGCACGTCCGCATCGAGTGCATCGACCATGAAGCTGACGCGACGCAGCGTGCCGCCGGTCCGCTTCTCAAGCAGCGCAGCCTCGCGACCGATGAAATCCCCCTTCCCCAGATCCACAAAACGGTCGAGTCCTGCCTCGAATGCGCCGTAGATCGGCCTCAATTCGCGATACCACGTCGGGAAGTTCTTCTCGAGGCGCATGCACAGGAGCGCTCGCATTCCGAAGTGGACCAGCCCGAGGTCGCGGCCGGCCGTGCAGATTCCGTCGTATAGGCGTCGCTGGAATTCCGGCGCCACCCAGATCTCGTAGCCGAGGTCCCCGGTGTACGTGACGCGGTTGATCATGGCCGGAACATTCGCGACGTCCATCGCCCGGAAATCCATGAAGCGCAGGCCTCCGCTGGAGACGTCCTCGTCCGTCAGGCGTCCGAGCAGCTCGCGCGCGCGCGGACCTGCAATCGACAGACCGACGAGGCCCATGTCGTAGCGGCGAACGCGGACCGAGCCGTCCGCCGGCAGGTGCTGCTCGAACCAGCGCATGTGGTAGATCTGCGCCTGCGAGGAACCCCACATCAGGAACCGCTCGGCCGATACTCGGGCGATCGTGAAGTCGCCGATCAACTTTCCGGCCGGGTTCAGCATCGGTGTCAGCATCAACCTGCCCGCCTTCGGCATGCGATTGGTCATCAGCGCGGATAGGAACGCCTCCGCGCCGGAACCGGTGAACTCGTATTTCGCGAAGTTGGCAATCTCGGTGACGCCGACGGCCCTGCGTACGCCGAGGCACTCGGTCTTGACGTGCTCGAAATCGTTCGACCGGTGGAACGAGACCACGTCGACAGGTGCCACGCCCTCGGGCGCGAACCACAGCGGCGTCTCGAGTCCCCAGCTGTCACCCATCACGGCGCCCTTTGCGCGCAGCACATCGTATAGCGGCGTAGTCTGTTGCGGGCGTGCCGCCGGCAGTTCCTCGTTAGGAAAGCGAATCGAGAACCTGCGGGAGTAGTTCTCGCGAACCTTCTCGTTCGTATAGCTACGCGTGGCCCACTCGCCATAGCGGGCGACGTCCATCGCCCAAACGTCAAAGCCCGGGTCGCCGTCCACCATCCACTGCGATAGGGCAAGCCCGACGCCACCGCCCTGACTGAAACCCGCCATTACCGCGCACGCGCACCAGAAATTCGGTACTCCCTGCACCGGGCCGACAAGCGGATTGCCGTCGGGCGAAAACGTGAACGGGCCATTGATGACGCGCTTGATGCCGGCCTTTTCCATCGCCGGAAAGTGTCGGTAGCCGATCTCCAGCGACGGCGCGATTCGATCGAGGTCCGGCGGCAGCAACTCTGCACCGAATTCCCATGGCGTCGTGCGCGGCTGCCAGGGCACGCAGGCCTTCTCGTAGGTCCCAAGCACGAGCCCCGAGCGCTCCTGGCGCATGTAGATCTCAGCCTTGAAGTCGATCGCATGCGGCAACTCGTGCCCGTGCGCCTTGTTGAATTCGATGACTTCAGGCATCTCATCCGTGACCAGATACATGTGCTCCATCGCGAGCACAGGCAGCTCGATGCCGACCATCCGCCCAACCTCGCGCGCCCATAGGCCGCCGGCGTTGACGACGTGCTCGGCGTTGATCGTGCCCTGCGTCGTCTCCACGTTCCAAGTACCGTTTGGGCGTCGCGTCAGCCCCGTGACTCGGCTCTGAAGGTAGATCTCGGCGCCGCCGATGCGCGCGGCCTTGGCGTAGGCGTGTGTGGTGCCGTAAGGGTCGAGGTTGCCGTCTGCGGCATCGAGCATCGCGCCGACGAAGTACTTCTCCTCAATCAACGGCAGCATCTTCTTTGCCTCGGACGGTGTCAGCAGCTCCGTCTCGAGCCCGAGGTAGCGTGCCCGGCCATGTGCCATCTTCAACCATTCCATGCGCTCGGGTGTGTCGGCCAGTAGGAGACCGCCGGAGCGATGAAGGCCACAAGACTGACCTGAGATCCGCTCAAGTTCGTCGTACAGGCCGATCGTATAACCCTGCAGCTTGGCGACATTCGGGTCGCCATTGAGCGTGTGGAACCCGCCGGCGGCGTGCCAGGTCGAGCCGGAGGTCAGCTGGTCACGCTCGATGAGCACGACGTCCTGCCAACCGGCCTTCGTCAGGTGGTACAGCACGCTGCACCCGACGACGCCGCCGCCGATCACAGCAACACGCGTATGCGACTTCATGAGCGCTCTCTTGGAAGTATCGAAGTGGGGGTGTTCGAAGCTCGGGCAGTAGATCCGCTAGCCGTCCTAGAAGCTCGCATCGTATCCGATGGGAAGCGCCGCGTCCGCAAGCACCTCCCAGATCGATACGGCGTAGGTCCGCAGTGCGAAGAACTCGTAGCGGTCCGCTGCCGCCCGGTAGAGGAGCCCGCCAACATGATGCACGCCGGCTTGCGCGAAATGTCCGATCGAAAACACGCCCGGATGCAAATCCAGGGCCACGAGCCGACTCAGTACGGTGCGCGAGTCCGGACCTTCAATCACGAGACGGGTGCGCGACTCCGACAGCGGGGTCACGGTGCCGGCGTCGGCAGGTACCGCCAGCGCGAGTGTCGTGACCAGCGATGGGTCGGGAGTAACGACCCAGTACTGGTCCGCGGCGATGCGAAACACAATCGCCGCGTCGAGTACCGTCGCCTCCGTGGGCGATACCGGCAGCTCGAAGCCCACGGCTGTACGTACAGCCGTTGCGAGCGCGGCGTGGCCTCCGGTGAAGACGCCCAGCTGTACGACGTGCCAGCCACGCAGTTCAGAGAGGCGCAGGCGGCGTCTCCCATCGGCGCCATCGCGGCCGTTGAGAGGAGTGGTGAGTGCAGAAAGCGCTTTAAGCACGGACTCGCTCCCCGCTCGGATCGACGAACATTGGCGAGACGATCCGCGCCCGGACAATTTCGTTCTTCAGTGGATACGCGCACAGGATCTCTTCGCCCTCATGCATCCGGCCGTCCTCGTAGAGCGCGAGTGCGATTAGCTTGTGGTGCTCGGTCGACCAGGTCACCGAGGTGATGTAACCGCGTCCGTGCCCCTCCAGAGCATCGTGGCGCGAGAACAGGATGGCGCCACCGCGCAGCTTCGCGGTAGGCTCGAGCAGTTCCAGGCCCACGAGGCTCCAGCGCCCCGGCTTCTTCAGCGCCTCGCGACCGGCAAGTTCGCGCCCGATGAATGCCTTGGACTTCGAAGCCATCGCGCCCAGGCCCAGGTCGTCCAATGTGTTGCGGTGGTCGAGTTCGAGGCCCGCGACGTGTCCTTTTTCGATGCGCAGTGACGCAAGCGCCTCGAGACCGTACGGGCGCATGCCCAGCGGCGCCGCCTGCTCCAGCAGGTGTGTCCACATCGACGTGCCCTTGTCCGCAGGGACATAGATCTCGTAGGCAAGCTCACCCGAGAAACTCAACCGGAGGATTCGTACGGGCGTACCGTCCAAGTCGAACTCCCGGACTCCCATGTACGGCAGGGCTTCGCTGGACAGGTCAACCCCAGGCAGCGCGAGCGCGATCGCTTCGCGGGCCTTGGGTCCCGCCACCGACATGCCGGCCCATCGGTCGGTCACTGACACCACCTGCACTCGCAACTCCGGCCAAGCCGTCTGCAGCAGGAACTCCAGCCACGACATGACCTCGGCGGCCTGCGCCGTCGTCGTCGTCATGAAGAAGGTGTTGTCGTCGAACCGCGCGGTCGTGCCATCATCCAACACGGTGGCATCGTCGTTGAGCATCACGCCATAGCGCGCCTTGCCGACCGGGAGCTTGGCGAAGGCATTGACGTAGACGCGGTCGAGAAAGAGCGCGGCATCCGGCCCGCGCACATCGATCTTGCCTAGCGAGGACACGTCGGAGATACCGACGCCGGTACGCACGAGCCGCATCTCCTCGACGTACGCCGAGCCGACCGCCCGTCCGGCCCAGCGGTAGTACCACGGACGCAGCCAGGGACCGGCCTCGATCATCACGGCCCCGTTCATGAGGTGCCAGTCATGCATCGGCGTACGGCGGGTCGCGCGAAAGTGCGTGCCCTTGCTGCGGCCGGCAAGCGCGCCGACGGATACCGGTGTGTAGGGTGGCCGGTAAGTCGTGGTGCCCGCCGCTGCCATGTCGATGCCCCGTAGCGCCGCCATGTGCCGCGCGGCGTCGACGTTGCTGGTCTTTCCCTGGTCCGTGCCCATGCCGAGCGTCGTGAAGCGTTTCAAGTGCTCCACCGAGTGATAGCCCTCCTCGTGCGCGAGCTCGATGTCCCGTGTCGTGACGTCGTTCTGAAAGTCGACGAAGGCCTTGCCGCGCCCCGGAGCGCGATCAGGCGGCGAGGCTGCATGGCCCGTGGGCGCCTCTTCCGTCGGAGCGGGTGCGCTGCCCGCGGAGGCCGCCGCGCCGACATGCCGCGCCGCGGCATCACCGACGGCGTGACCCTCGGCCAGACTGCGCGCGAGCGAGCGCGTTCCCATTATTGCGCCGGCGCCGTAGTGACCAGGCGCAAACGGACCGGGGACGAACCCGTCCAGCCCGACGTCGAAGGTTGGCTTTGAACCGGTATGCGAGGTCAGATGCAGCGTCGGCGACCAGCCGCCGGAAATGCCAACGACGTCGCAGGCGCGCCGCTCAATGGCGCCGCCTCGGCGTGCGAACTCGACACCCTGCACGGCGCGCCTCCCGAGCGCGCGGCAGAGCCGCACTTCGTGGCGGACGTCGACCCCAGCGCGACGCGCAGCGTCTGCAAGACCGTTCCCTGCCTCGATCCGCTCGTCCAGAAGCGTCACGCCAACGCCGGCACCGGCGAGGTCGAGCGCCGTCGACCAGGCTGAATCGTTGTTGGTCGCAATCACTGCCTGCCTGCCCACGGCTACGGCATACCGATTGAGATAGGTGCGCACGGCGCCGGCAAGCATCACGCCCGGTCGGTCGTTGTCACCGAAAACGAGCGACCGCTCGATCGCACCGGTCGCGTGGACGATGGCCCGCGCGCGCAGCGTAATGACGACTTCGCGTGCCTCGCCCTTGGAGGGATCGGGGCGCGCATGATCGTGACGCTCGACTAGCGCCACGGTGTCGCCATCGTAGACGCCGAGCGCGGTGGTCCGACGCAGCACTTCGACATTTGGCATCGCCGCGACGTCGGCCTCAAGCGTCGCCCTCAAAATATCGTCCGCACTGCCGATGGCTGCGGACAGCAGGCTGCCGCCTAGCAGGAAGTCCTGTTCGACCAGCGTGACGCGACAACCTGCCCGGCTGGCGGCTCGTGCCGCGGCCAGTCCGGCAGGGCCTGCGCCGATGACGAGCACGTCGGTAAAGGCGTGGCGCGTCTCGTAACGGTCGGGGTCAGGCAGGTGATCGGCGCGGCCGAGGCCGGCGGCACGGCGGATGAACGGTTCATAGAACATCCAGGAGCCGCGCCGCGGGCCCATGAAAGTCTTGTAGTAGAACCCTGCACCGAGCAATGGCGCCAGCCAGGAGGTCGCCGCCATCAGATCGAAGTCGACCGATGGCCAGCCATTCTGGCGCTGGCAGAAGAGACCTTCGTGCAACTCGACGACCGTCGCCGGCACGTTCGGCGTTCGGCGCCCACCTTCGCCAAGCGTCAGCAACCCGTTCGGCTCCTCGACGCCCGCCGCGAGCAGGCCACGCGGTCGATGGTACTTGAAGCTACGCCCGACCAGCCGAATGCCCTGTGCGAGCAGAGCAGACGCGAGCGTATCGCCTGCATAGCCCGTCAGCAGTCGGTGGTCGAGTACGAACGACAGTGGCTGCTCGCGATCGATCCGCCCGCCCGCCGGAAGCCGTGCACTCGCCGTCATGACGGCTCCCCCGCTCGCGCCAACCAGGATCGGCCCACCGCGTTGGTGCCCGTGTCGCGCTCGAGCACGAGCCACTGGCGGCAACCCTGCACGTGCTGCCAATGCTCGCGGTGGGGCCCCTTGGGATTCACGAATAGGAACACGTGATCGTGCCAGGCGCGCGCGTCGGTCGTGCCGTGTGCCGGACGCGTCTTGGTTGCGTCACCGGCGTACCGAAATTCGGTGTAGTCACGTTCGCCACAATGAGGGCAGGGAATTCTGAGCATCGCTTACTGCTTGTACGTCCAGAGGCCCAGGCCGTATTCGTCGTGGCCATTGCCACGTTCGAACCGATCTAGCGCGAGGTGGCGGATCAGCGGATGTTCCTCGTCGTGCGCGATCGTGTGCGCCAGGCACCAGCCGGTTGCCGGCGTCGCCTTGAAGCCCTGATAGCACCATCCGGCGTTCAGGTACAGGTTCCGGAATGGCGTGCGGCCGATGAAAGGACTCCCGTCCGGGGTCATGTCCTGGATGCCACCCCAGTGGCGCAGCAGCCGCAGTCGCGACATCGACGGAATCAACGCGACCGCGCACTCCGCGATGGTCTGTACCTTGGGGAACTGGCCTCGCTGGGTGTACGTATTGAAGCCGTCTATGTGCCCGCCGAAGACCATGCCGCCCTTGTCGGATTGCGAGATGTAGAAGAGCTCGGCGCCAAACGAGACCACGCAGTCGAGGAACGGCTTGATTGGCTCGGTCACAAAGGCCTGCAGGATGTGGCTCTCGATGGGCAGCCGCAGGCCGAGTTTCGCGGCGACCTGCGAGGAGTGCCCGGCAACCGAGATGGCGGTGCGACCGGCATGGATTAAGCCGCGGGTTGTTTCCACGCCGATGACCCGATCGCCGTCGCGCTGGAAGCCAGTGACCTCGCAGTTCTCAATGATGTCGACGCCGAGGCGGTCAGCAGCACGGGCATATCCCCAGGCGACCGCATCGTGACGAACAGTGCCGGCACGACTTTGGAACAGTCCGCCATAGATCGGGAAGCGGCTCTGCTCAGAGTAGTCGAGGAACGGCAGGAAGCGCTGCACGTCCGCGCGCTCCATAAGTTCGGCATCAATGCCATTGAGGCGCATCGTGTTGCCCTTACGGGCCAGCACATCGAGTTGGCTGGGGCCATGCGCGAGCACGATCTGGCCACGCTGCGAAAGCATGACATTGAAGTTCAACTCGTGGGACAGTCCTTCCCATAGCTGCAGTGAATGCTCGAAGAACTGGGTATTGCCGTTGAGTAGGTAATTGGAACGGACCAATGTCGTGTTCCTGCCGACGTTCCCCGATCCGAGGTATCCGCGCTCGAGGACGGCGACGTTTCGGATCCCGTGGCGGGAGGCGAGGTAGTACGCGGTCGCAAGCCCGTGCCCACCGCCACCGACAATGATCACGTCGTAGGAAGGCTTGGGATCCGGGGAGCGCCACGCACGCTGCCAGCGCGCGTTGGTCAGTGCCCGCCGGGCAAGCGCCAGGGCCGAATAGCGCGAGAGAAACTTCAAGTCAGGTAACCCTCTCCGATTGCTACGGGCGGTGTCAGCCTACGACGGTCGACGGCGGCCATGGGACGCGGCGCGAGCAGAGGCCGGCGCCCTATGGTACCGACACCGAGCGGAGCAGCCAGTGGAAAAATTTCCCGGGCCCCTAGAAAAACTCTCACGCTGATGGCGGCTGGATGCGAGGTGTGCAGCTACTCGATGTACCAGCCGGCCGAATGACCGGAAAAACGCCGGCCCATAATCGCTTGGCGCGCCCGTGACGAGTGCCGATGGCACCGTTCTGAGGGATCTATGAGTTTACGGGACCCCAACCGAGCCGATGGCGGATTCGTGCCGGTTTCGGCCAGATCGTTGGCGCTGCGCCGTACGGCGGGCCGCCGTGATCAACGGCGCAGACGGAGCCGCGTCGTCACAACCTGCCTCTCCCCGCACTACGGCTAGCGGCGTCAGAACCAAGTCGGGTGGGGATGCGCAACGACGCTTCGATGCCACGCTCTTCGCCTGGGTCAGTTACCGCTGGTCGGACATGGACGTGTGAGTCGGGACGTTTGCCCGGACGCTGCATGCCGCAGCAAAGCCGGACGGTGCGTACATCGGCGGCATCCCGACTAGCGGCGCCGCGAATGCGGCGATCATCCCTGACGACGTGGACGTGGATTAAGGCGCGGGCGACGGCTTTGGCCTGCTCACAACCCCGGGGGGGCCCGATCGAGGCCATTCGGGTCGAATGCCTGCCCGCGGCCCGCGTGGCCATCGCCCAGCGTGGCGCTTGTCGCTTGATGTTGCACAGCAGCGGCCCGCCGATCCGGTCAATTCGGACCGGCGCTTCCACCGGCCGAACTTCCGACCTATCCTTTGGCCATCGACCCGGGAGAGTTTCGTGGCTACAGGCTGGGCCGGCGACGGTGCCGTACAGGATCAGATAGACGCAACCGTAAAGGACGGGATCCGGCGGGCGCAGGAGCGCCTGCGGTCCGGCCCTGCCGCAACGCACTGCGATAGTTGCGGTGAGCCGATCCCGGAGGCACGACGCGTGGCGCTGCCCGGTGTGCGCCTGTGCGTTCCGTGCCAGACGGCCGACGACGCCGAAGCCAAGGCTTTCAGCGGCTACAACCGTCGCGGCAGCAAAGACAGCCAGCTCCGCTAGCGCGCACTACCGTTGGTGGCCGTGCGCCGGTACGCACCCTGGCAGCTGCCCACGCCCGCAGTCAGGGCTGCCGTCGTTGGGACGCCCCCCCGCGCGGGCATCTGGAGCGTTCTTAATCATCCCTACGCCTGCCTCAGGTAGCTTATGCAATGGACGCACGGCGGCGGCTCGGCACTCCGATGCGCGAAACCCACCGGTCACGACGGGGTCGTGACAGTTACTGGCAGGAGACCGTTTCATGGGCTTACTGGATGGAGTACTCGGCGGCATTGTCGGTGCGGGGACTGCCAACCTTATCGCCGGCCTGATTGATCGCCACGGCGGCGTCTCAGGACTCGTAGCGCAGTTCGAGCAGCACGGCCTCGGTGGCGTCGTGCAGTCCTGGGTCGGTACGGGCGCAAACCTGCCTGTGACGCCCGAGCAAATCCAGAAGGTGCTCGGCGGCCAAACCGTGGCTGACATGGCCGCGAAGTTCGGCCTCGACCCGCAGCAGTTCGCAGCCAAGGTGGCGGAGTTCCTGCCACAGGCCGTCGACAAGATGACGCCCGGCGGCATCGTTCCGCGCGCCTGATCACATTCAACCTAACAAACGGAGAGACCATGAAACGTTCAATGCAGTGGGCAGCGCTGGTCGCCGCCCTGAGCTTCAGCATGATGAGTCTCGCCGATGCGCCAACCGGTGCCCCGGCGGGCTCGACGGGCCTGTGCAACGACCTCACGTACTACACCGGCGCGACCAAGAAGGGTGCGTGCCGCGGCCACAAGGGCGTGAAGGACTGGTATGCATCGGCCGCCTCTGCCGCGACCCCGGCGGCAGCAGCGGCACCTGTGGCACCCGCAGCGGCTGCCGCTGCCCCGGCGGGCTCGACGGGCCTGTGTAACGACGGCACGTACTATACCGGGGCGACCAAGAAGGGCGCCTGTCGCGGCCACAAGGGCGTGAAGGACTGGTATGCGTCGCCCGCATCCGCCGCGGCTCCGGCTGCCGCAGCGGCACCCGCGGCGGCGGCGGCACCAGCAGTACCGGCAGCACCCGCAGCGCCTGCCAAGGCCGCGAAGGCGAGTGCCTCGGCGACGACGGCAGCCCCCGGCGGCGGCGCGGGCATGGTGTGGGTCAACACACCGACAAAGGTCTACCACTGCCAAGGTACTCGCTGGTACGGCAAAACCAAGCAGGGCGAGTACATGACCGAGGCTGCTGCAAAGGCCGCCGGCATGCGCGCGGAGCACGGCAACGCTTGCCAGTAGCTCCTCAGGCAGGCTGGGCGACGATGCGCTCGTCGCCCGGCCCGCTGCCGATGGAGTCTACGACCGACCACTGCGCAGCGGCAGGGTGGCGGCGATCAGTCGCCGGCAGCAACAGTTACCTTCCGCACATGACACCGCGATCCCGGGTCGGCTCAGGACGCAACAACGCCCGGCACCCACGGTAGGAGAGGAAGCCGGACGCGAAGCCGCCGTCGAGCGAGACGTCGCGCCCGCTCCAGAGGCCGCGACAGGCAAAACCCGCGCGGTGTGAAGCGCGGCTGCGCAACGAAAAAATGGGTCCAACTGGCGCGTGGACAGTCTGACTCTCGGTGCAATCTCCCGATCTCCGAACGGCTCCGCGAGCGTCGGCCCCATCCGCCGGACCATGTCGGGTAGTCGGTCCTCGGACACGCAATCGCGGCTCTATACGGTCATTCGCTGGCTATCGCCAATGGCTGGGAGGCGCGAGCGCTGGGCTTGCGCGTATTCGCGCGAATTTCAGCATCAGGTAGAGGGGGGATAAGTCGCGCCGAGCAGTTCTGCGAATGCTCATTGCACCGAGCAGCGCCGCCCGACCAGAAGGCCGGCGACGGCGAGCATGAAATTGCCAGCATCGCGCGCGGATCACGTTGGCGCCGGTTCACTGCTCGCGGAGAGGGGCACGTACTTGGTCTCCGGCGCCCAGACGTAGCAGACGATGCCGCCCACCGCGAGCACGGCGACGCATCCAGCCAATGCGAGGCGCACGCCCAGATCGGCAACGACGACCGGCAGCAGGAATGTACTTACCGCGGAACCGATGCGGCTCGCGGCAATCGCAAGCCCGATCCCGGAGGCCCGCAGATCGGTCGGGAACAGTTCCGGCAGGTAGACGTAGACGAGGTTCGACGCGCCGGACAGCACGCCTGCGATCACCGCGAACAGCGCGATGATCGCGGCGCCGGGAAGATCCGGTGCCGCACTCAGCACAAGCATCGCGATCGCCGTCACTGTGAAGCTGCCGATCAGGAATGCACGCCGCGAGAGCCGGTCGACCACGACCAGCCCGAGGATTGCGCCGGCCAACAGCGCCAGGTTGTAAACGAGGCCGCCCACGTAGCTGCTGCGCACGTGGAGCGCGTCGAGTACGCGCGACACAAACGTCCCGACCGCGAAATAGGGAATTACCTGACAGGTGAAGAACGTACAGGCAACCATCGTGCGCCGTCGCCATGCGGGCGAGGCGAGCTGGCGCCAGCGACCCGCGCGCGTCGGCGCCACTGGCGCCGACAGCGGAGGCAGCACGCCACTACCAAAGCGAGCAAGGACGACCGACGCCGCGCGTGCCGCGTGGCCGTTACTGGCGAGCCAAAGCGGAGACTCAGACATCGTCACGCGCAGCGGCAGGATCGCCAGGCAAGGCAGTGCGCTGGTCAGCAGCATCCAGCGCCACGCGTCGGGACCACCGGAGACAAGTACGAAGCCTACGAAGTAGGCGCAGGTGTAACCCCCCGCCCAGGCGACCGAAAGCACACTCAGGACCCGACCGCGTACCCGCCGAGGCGTGAACTCGGTGAGCAGCGCCTTGCTGACAACGTAATCGGTTCCAAGCAGGAACCCGATTGCGAGGCGCACGAGGAGCAGTTGCCCGGGCTCTTGGATCAAAAACTGCAGGGCGGAGAGGATGGCGAGCAGCGCCATGTTGTAGGCAAACACCGGCCGGCGTCCGTACTGATCGGCTGCAGGGCCGGTGAGCAGCGCGCCGAGAAATAATCCCGCCAACGACGCCCCGCCGAGCAGGCCGAGCCATACGGGAGTCAGCTGCAAGGGAACGCTCGCGAGCGTCAGGGCGATGCCGATGATGCCGAGGCCGAAGCCGTCGCTGAACACACCGCCGGTGCTCGCCACAGCCACGCGCAGGTGGAACCGTGTGAGCGGCATGTCGTCGTAGGCCGTCGCCGCAGGCTCGTTCAACCGTCCCCCGATGATCGGCCCGCCAGCACGAGCCGGCATTGGGTGCGGCACGCACCCTGAATGGGACCACCCAGGGCGGCCATCCGCCCATTATGGCACCGGTACCGTCCTGCATTGGCGCGGACAAGTTGCACGCCTCCCAGCCGGGCGTCGGCAAGCCGCTGACGCTGCTTGAGGCCGAGCTGGGCTTGCCGCTGTTCGACCGCGACGGCCAGGCCCCGCCGCGGTTGACGCCGGCCGGGCCGCTGCGCGTAGTCGCTCCCTGTCAACCTACCGCCGCGTCGTGCCTCCCGGACGCCTACCAGCCGAGGACCTCCATCAGGGCATCGGGACGCCGCGCGAGGCCTCCAGTACCTGGTACCACTCGTGAGGTGCCAGTTGGATCGCACCAGCCCCCGCGACGTCGCGGATCCTCGCCGGGGACTGCGACCCGATCAACGGCACGGGGCGCGCGGGGTGCGCCATCACCCACGCACAGCAAATCACTGCACGCGACACCGCGTGCCGGCGGGCCAGCGCGTCAAGCACGGCGATGACCCGTACCTCCCGCTCATTCGCCCCGTGACCGGCGAGGCGCCCGCCAGCGAGCGGTGACCAGGCCAGCACTCCAATGCCTCGTTCCAACGCCAGATCGAGCACGCCGTCCACCAGCGGCTCGATCGCGAGCGCCGAGTACTCCGGCTGCATGGTCGCAAGCGGCAGCGGCAGGTACTGCAGCAGCGCCCGCGTCTGCGCGGCGCTGTAATTGGACACCCCAGCAGCCCGAATCTTCCCCTGCCGGTGCAACGTCTCAAGCGCCGAGGACACCTCGGCCGGATGGGCCAGCAGGTCCGGTCGGTGGATCTGCAGAAGGTCGACCTGCCCGACGCCCAATCGGCGCAGCGACGCCTCACAGGCGCCGATCAGGTAATGGGCGCTCGAGTTGTACGGCAGCGGCGGCTCGATGCCCGCCTTGGTGGCCAGCACCATGCGCGCGCGCAACTCGGGGGCATCGCGTAGCACGCGGCCAAGCAGGGTCTCGGCGGCGCCGAAGCCGCCTTCCGTGCCGAGGCCGTAGATGTCCGCCGTATCGAAAAGCGTACAGCCAGACTCGAGCGCCGCCTGGAGGTTCGCACGCGCGGTGGTGACGTCCAGGCCGACGAACCGCCACATTCCCCAGCCGAGTGGCGCAACCTGCAGGCCGCTGCGGCCCAGCGGCACGGCGTTTTTTATCTGGGCGGTAGCGGTCCGGTCCATCGGGCAGCTCCAAGGAGGCTTAGGTGGCGTCGGCACCGGGTTTTGGCACGCGGATCGCCGTCAGTATGCCCTGCAGCAGGCGCTCCGGTGACGGCGGGCAGCCCGGCACCGCGACGTCGACGGGGATGACCTCCGCCACGCCGCCCACCGTCGCATACCCGGCACCAAAGATCCCACCATCGCAGCCGCAATTGCCAACCGCAACCACCAGCTTCGGATCCGGGGTCGCGTCATAGGTACGGCGCAGCGCGGTGACCATGTGACGCGACACCGGTCCCGTGACCAGCAGCATATCCGCGTGGCGTGGGCTTGCGACGAAGCGGATACCCAATCCCTCTATATTGTAGATCGGGTTGTTAAGCGCATGGATCTCAAGCTCGCAGCCGTTGCACGAGCCCGCGTCGACCTGCCGGATACACAGCGCCCGACCGAGCACCGCCAGCACTTCCTGCTGCAGAGCCTCGCGCACGCGCAGCGTGTCGTCCTGGGCAGGGGGTGCCTCGGAGACGATCCCAATACCGGCGATGGTACGCAGCGTCTTGATCATGGCTAGAGGTCGTGACCGCTATAGGACAGGTTGAATGACTTGTTGATCAGCGGAAAGTCCGGAACGATATTGCCGACGATCGCGTGCTCGAGCACCGGCCAGTTCTGCCACGATGGATCGTGCACATGGCAGCGTTGGATCCGGCCCGCAGCAGTCGTTTGCAACGCAACCAGCACCGGTCCCCGCCAGCCCTCAATCAGCCCCAGTCCGTGACGACCCGCCGCCGGCAGTGTCACGGTGCAGCTCGTCGCGCCATCCGGCAGGTCGCTAAGAAACGCTGCTACGAGCCGGCAGGACTCGTCAACCTCATCGAAGCGCACGGCAACACGCGCGGCGACATCGCCGTCGCGGCGAACGGCCACTACCGGCCCCAGCACGTGGTAGGGCGCCCAAGGCGCGTCAACCCGCAGGTCCGCAGCCTGCAGGCTCGCGCGCCCGGCAAGACCCGTGAGCCCCAGCTGGCGCGCGAGCTCCGGCAGCACGACGCCAGCGCCGGCGAAGCGGTCGCGCACGCCTGAGTGGTCATCATAGATACGGCGTAGCTCCCGCACACGAACAGCGATGCGGCCTATTTCGATCACGAGCGCCGCGAGCGCCGCAGAGGCGGGGTCGACACTGACGCCGCCTGGAACGACCACATCCATCAGATAACGCTGCCCGAACGCGACCTCGGTCGCGCGCAGCAGCTCTTCCTTCAGCCGCGCGAGCTGCGCAAGCCCAAACGCGAAGCCCGCATCGTTCCCTAGTGCACCCAGATCGCCGACATGGTTCTGGATGCGTTCGAGTTCGAGACAGACGCCGCGCAGCCAGACGGCGCGCAGTGGTACCTGCACGCCGGCGATGGCTTCGACTGCCTGGCAGTACGCCCAGGAATAGGCGACCGTGGAGTCTCCGCAGATGCGAGCAGCGAGCCGATGGGCATCACATGGTTCGAGCTCGGTAAAGCGCAGTTCGACGCCTTTGTGGAGATAGCCCAGACGTTGCTCGAGACGTAGCACCTTCTCGCCGACGACCGAGAAGCGAAAATGCCCCGGCTCAATGATCCCTGCATGTACGGGCCCGACCGCGATCTCATGGACGCCGTCGCCCGCGACACGTACGAACGCATAGTCGTCGATCGCTGCCCCGGATGCCGGCCTTGTCGCCGGCGGACACGCGAGCGGTGCCTCCACGGCGCTCCACGCGGTATGCCGTAGCCACGGCCGCTGGTCGGGCGCATCGCAGCGAATACCGCACAGGTCGGCCGCTGCGCGCTGCATCCGGGCGGCAGCTGGGAACAGCTGCTGCAGCCCCCGATAGCGTTCACCGGCAGCCACCATCTGCTCCAGCAGCAGGACGGCGCCGTCGATCAGGAGCGCCACATGCGCCATCCCCGCACCGTCCACCGTTGGCGTGACCCACAACGACAGCAGCTGCGCGCCAGCCGCGGCGGCATCCGTCGCGACCTGCAACCACTCGCCACCGTGAACGACGAGCCGGCCACCCGCTGCTCTCCCGGGAAGACTCTCGGCGCGTTCCCACCAGCGCTGCAGCGACACCTCAGGGCCCTCCGATCAATCGGGCAGCATCGTGGTACCAGCCGGCGAGATAGCTCGGTACGTACAGGCCGAGCACGAGCACGATCGCCAGATGAACGAAGACCGGCAACAGCGCCGGTGCATGCGGCAGTCGCCGGGCATTGGTCTCCCCAAATACCATCGGCTGCACCTTGCTGAAGATCGCAGCGAAGGCGACGCCTAACGCCAGCAGCAGCAGCGGGGTCGCCCACGGCTGCTGCTTCATCGCCGTGGTCAGTATCAGGAACTCGCTGGCGAATACGCCGAAGGGCGGCATGCCGAGGATCGCGAGCGCGCCGAGCATTAGCCCCCAGCCGATGGTCGGACTGACGGTCACGAGGCCGCGAATGTTCTCGATCAGCTGCGAGCCAGACTTCTGGCAGGCGTGGCCCACGGCAAAGAAGATCGCGGACTTGGTCAGTGAATGCACGGTCATGTGCAGGAGCGCAGCAAAGTTCGCAACTGGCCCGCCCATGCCGAAGGCAAACGTGATGATGCCCATGTGTTCGATCGAGGAGTATGCGAACAGGCGCTTGATATCCCGCTGCCGCCACAGGAAGAACGCCGCCAGCACCATCGACAGCAGGCCGAATCCCATCAGCATCTGCGACGGCAGCGCCGAGCGCAGCGAGCCCTCGACCAGGACCTTGCAGCGGACGATCGCATAGATCGCGACATTCAAGAGCAGGCCAGACAGCACTGCCGAAATCGGCGTCGGACCCTCCGCGTGGGCATCCGGCAGCCAGTTGTGAAGGGGGGCGAGTCCCACCTTGGTGCCGTAGCCCACGAGCAGAAATACGAACGCAAGGCTCAGCACCGTCGGTTCCAGCTGGCCCTTGACCGCGTCGAGGTGCGTCCACAGCAGCGCTGTAACGCCGGCGGCACCGAGCACGCGCTCCGCCGCGAAGTACAGCAGCATCGTTCCGAACAGCGCCTGCGCGATGCCGACGCCGCACAGGATGAAGTATTTCCAGCCAGCCTCCAGGCTGGCGGGCGTGCGATACAGCGTCACAAGCAGCACGGTCGACAGCGTCGCCGCTTCCATCGCCACCCACAGCAGGCCCAGATTGTTGGTGGTCAGCGCGAGCAGCATCGTCGCCGAAAACAGCTGGTACATGCTGTGGTACAGGCGCAACCTGCCGGCACTGAGCTTGCCGTGCGCAGCCTCGATGCGCATGTACGGCCGCGAAAAGAGCGAAGTCGTGAGCCCGACAAAGGCCGTCAGCGTCACCAGAAACGCATTGAAGGGGTCGACCAGAAATTGCTCCCGGCCGAGCAGCAGAGGGCCGGCGGCGATCACCCTCGCGGTCAGTGCGCACGCCGCGAGGAAGGTGAGCGCGCTGAACAGCGCATTGATCTCCGGACCGCGCCTGCCATGGCCATACAGCGCCAGCAGCACGGCGCCTACCAGCGGGGACCCGAGCAGCAGGATCAGCTCCATGCTACTCACGCTCCTTCAGCGTCTCGAGGTGGTACAGATCGAGGCTGTCGAATTGCTCGCGGATCTGGAAGAAGAAGACGCCGAGCACCAGCATCGCGACGAGCACGTCCAGCGCGACCCCAAGCTCGACGACCATTGGCATCCCGTAGGTGGCGCTCATCGCGCCGAAGAACAGGCCGTTCTCCATCGACAGGAACGCGACTACCTGCGACATCGCCTTGCGGCGGGTGATCATGGCGAGAAACGACAGCAGGATCACAGCGATCGCGATCCCCAGCGTGCTGCGCGTCGCGGTGCTCGCGAGCGCCGAGATCGGCTGTGCGAGCCCGAACGAGAACACGACCACCAGCAGCCCTATCAACATCGTGCCGGATGGGTTGATAACCGGCTCTGTGTCCCAGTACACGTTCATACGGCGAATCAGCCTGTGCAAGAGCAGCGGCAACCCGACCACCTTCAGACCCAGCGTCAGCAGCGCCGACAGGTAAAGGTGTGGCTCGCCGGTTCGCCAGGCGACGATCAGAGTCGCGACTACGAGCAGCGCTCCCTGCAGGGCTAGCAGGTGCACTAGATTGACGGTGCGCCGCTGCGCGAGCATCGAGAACGACAGCAGCAGAAGCAGCGCCGCGCAGGCGTTGAGTAATTGCAGGTCCAGCGGCAGAGGGTTCATTGGCCTTCAGGCCCCGAGCAGCAGGTGGACAAGAAGGCCCAGCACGGCCAACAGGAACGCAGTGGCGAGAAATTCCGGCGCCCGGAAGACCCGCAATTTGGCCGAAAGTGTCTCGATCAGCGCTAGCGCAGCTCCCGCGACGACGAGCTTGATGGCAAGCAGCGGCACGGCGAGCAGGAGGCCCAGCGGCCCCGACGCCTCGTTGCCCGCCCCCCACGGCACGAACAGTGCAAAGCCGATGCAGGCGTAGTTGAAGAGCTTCAATGCTGCAGCCCACTCCATCAGAGCCAAGTGACGCCCGGAATATTCGAGCAGCATGGCCTCGTGGATCATCGTCAGTTCAAGGTGCGTGGATGGGTTGTCGATCGGAATCCTGGCATTCTCGGCGAGCAGCACGAGGACGAACGCGACGGCGGTAAACGCGAGGCTCGGATAAAGCCCGAGCGCGTGCGAGCTCAGCCCTTCAGCGATCAGCGGGAGCGAGGTCGTGCCGGAAAGCAGCGCTGCGACGAACAGGATCATCAGCAGCGCGGGTTCGGCGAGAAATCCCACCATCATCTCGCGACGCGCACCGAGCGTGCCGAACGCCGTGCCTACGTCCATGGCCGCCAGCGACAGGAACATGCGGGCGGTCGCGAGCAGGCCGACCAGCGCGATCCCATCGGCGGCTGCCGACATCGGCAGGCCAGTCCCCATCGAGGGGATGATCGCGGCCGCGACGACCATCGTGCCGAAGACGACGTAGGGCGCTGCGCGAAACAGCGACGACGCATTGTCGGCCAGCACCACGTCCTTGTGCAGCAGCTTGCGGAGAACGAAATATGGCTGCATCACGCTTGGCGCGCGCCGGTTCTGCAACCACGCACGGCACTGGTTCGCCCAGCCGAGGAACGCCGGCGCCGCGAGCGTGGCGCTGACGACTTCGAGCAGTTGGGTGGCGGCGGCAAGCGGCGTCATAGCACGAACGCAAGCAGCAACAGCAGGGTCGCGAAGCTGTACGTCAGGTAAGTGGAGATCCGACCCTGCTGCAGGCGCGCGACCAAGTTCGCGGTCGCGTGGGTCGCCCGCGCAAGGGGCACGTAGAGAAGGCTCCACAGCCGGTCACCGATGGTCACCCTGTAGGTGGGGTGTTCATCGTTCGGTGACGGAAGCAGGCGGGTCATCAGGAAGAAGGGCTCAAAGATGTGGCGGATCGGCTGGCCGAAGCCCTCGGCGCTGTCCTGCATGCGCGGGTCGAGTGCCGCGAAACCACAGTCCCACGGTGGACTGCGCCGCACGCGGCCGCGATATAGCAGGCGGACGCCGTAAGCGGCCATCAGTGTCGTCAGCAGCAGCATCGCGAACAGGGCGAGCGGGCCGTACGAGGCTTGGCGCGCGGATGCTGGCGCCAGTAGCCACCACTGCGCGCCCCAGTGACCTGCTGGCATCCGCAGCAACTCGCGCGCTGCGGCGTCCAGCAGGCGAATCACCTGCCCCGGCAGCAGACCGAGGGCGAAGCAGCTCAGCGCGAGCGCGCCCATCCCGATCCGTTCGCTCATTCCAGCGTCTTTCGCGGAGGCAAGCCCTGCTTCGCGGCGCTGGCCGAGGAAGATGACGCCGTAGAACTTGACCATCACGTAGCCGGCAAGCGCCGTGCACAGGACCACGACTGCCGCGCCTACCGGCAGGAGCATGTTGACGAACGTGTGCGGGATGTCGCCTGCGAAGAGGAACGCCTGCAGCAGCAGCCACTCCGATACGAACCCGTTCAGCGGCGGCAGTCCCGCAATCGCGAGTGCCCCAACCAGGGTAAGCCAGGCTACCCACGGCATCCGA
>JANXQL010000106.1 GCA_025356815.1 Pseudomonadota bacterium | reverse complement strand
GCGGCGCCGCGGGTGCAGGCGCCGATCACGGGGGCCTTCGGCAGTTCCCGCGTTCATAGCGCGGCAGACTTCGTTCATCCCGCGCCCGATCACCTCGCCAGCGCTACGTCGATTGTCATCCCGCGCGCCATCGGTCCACGCGCAGGTGTCCCCCGGTGTGACGTGAGCGCGCATCCGCGTCTGGTATCATCCGCCCGCAATACATCGGACCTCGCCCATGACCGACACCCTCCCGCCGTGCCCGCAGTGCGCCTCGACGTACACCTACGCCGACCAGGGCAAATTCGTCTGCCCGGAGTGCGCGCACGAGTGGCTCGCGCAGGTCATCGAGGCCACCGCCGACGACGCAGTCGTCTACAAGGACGCGAACGGCAACGTACTGGTCGACGGTGACACGGTCACCGTGATCAAGGACCTGAAGGTCAAGGGCGCCGCGTCGGCGCTCAAGGCCGGCACCAAGGTGAAGGGCATTCGCCTAGTCGAGGGCGACCACAACATCGACTGCCGGATCGAGGGGTTTGGCGCGATGAAGCTGAAGTCGGAATTCGTGCGCAAGGCCTGACCGGCCACCGGTTCGCCGCAAGATCCGCTGCACGGGCCCGGTCGTCGGTACTCCGATGGCAACCACCGCCGGTCGTTCGAGAATCAGCCAGTGCGGGTTGGCCTGGACTTCCTGGGCCTGCGCGACTGCCTGCCTGAACGTCGTCAATCCAGCGACGCTCCCGCCTGGGCCTTCAGTCCAATAGCTTCCTGCGCAGGTAGACCTTGTTCTCGCCGGCGTCGGATCGATCGAAGCGGTGGCGGGCGAGTGCCGCCTCGAGAGCCCGGGAGCACCCTGGGCGCTGGTGATCATGGGTCTCGACGAAGATCATGTTGGTGCGTGAGAGCCACTCGTCGCAGGTCGGGTCCGAGAACAGGTCGTACTCCGTGCCTTCCACGTCGAGCTTCAGGATGTCGAGCGTGGCCTCGCCGCTCTGGCGCAGCAGATCCTGGATCGACATCGCCGGGAACGAAGCTTCGCCCGGATGCGCCAGCCGTACGCGGAAGGCCCACGGCCGGTCGCCGGGATTGTCGATCGTCAGTGCAGCCGTTCGTGGCCAGACACCCGACAGGAGGGTGCTCACGCCGGGGTAGGGGGCGGCGTTGCGGCACAGCAGGTCGTAGTTGGACCGCTCCGGTTCGATCGCGATGATCTTTGCGCCCGGATAGAGCGACGCCAACCGCACGGTTGCATAGCCCACGTTGGCGCCGGCGTCGATGATCAGCCGCGGCCTCGCGGGAAAGGGGGTGTCGTATTCACCATTGACGAAGATCTGGTTGAAGCAGCCACGATCGGATGTGCCGGCGCGCATCCGAAGTGGCTGCGCAAGGCCCGGTACGTGTACGTCGATCGGCCCACGACTCCACTTGGTCTGCGCATACAATTGCGCACCGCGCACGATGCCGAAGCGCCGTAGATACATTGCTAGATGACTGGCCAAGCGGACCCCTCATTCCGTCGCCCAGCGACGGGGCGCGGACTTAGTATAGGTCCAACGCAACCGTAGAACCCCACCTGCGCGTCTGCGCCCCTGAGCTGCGGCCAGACGTCGCGTCGATCCGATGCGGGGGCTCGCGAAAGCAATCCGAACCGCGAGCTATATCCTGCGGATCGCAGGGCTTCCTCCGCAAAGCATTCAGACGCGCTGAACGACCCGTCAGCCGACGGCAACGGTCGTTTCCGCGACGGGGAGGTAGACCGCAAACCGTTCGTCGAAGATCCGATGCAGCGGTACGAATTCAAGCGGCGGGCCCGTCAGCGTGCGGTATTCAAGGGTTCGGCCCGCAATGGGCGTCAGGTAGCGCGCGGGCTCGCGTATGGCCGCAGGCACGCTTGGGACCGCGACCGGCTCGAGCGGGTACTCGGGGACCAAGCGTGGCCTGGTGGGTGGCGCCCGCAGGGTTTGAGCATCCAGACCGTGCGCTCCCAATCGTGCCGCGAGCACGATCGGTCCGTGCAGCAGTGCGACCTGTGCAGAGTCTCCAAGCAGCGCTTCGGCACGCACCGACATCGGCAGCTCGAGCGCGAGCACGTCACCGTCGCGCCACTCGCGTGTCACGACAAGGTAGCTCGACGGTGATGCGACCGCCTGCAGAGGCCGGCCGTTGAGTGTCGCGCTCGCGCCCTCCGACCATCCTGGAATCCTCACCCGCAGCGTGATCCTGGTCGGACGTGCGGCGCGGACGGTGAGCCGCACCGAGCCGTCGTCCGGAAAACGCGTCTGCTGCACGAGCGAGATGCCGCGATCGTGCCAGCGAACTTCCGACGGGACGAAGAGGTTGACCGTGAGTGCCTCGTCGTCGTGCCAGTAGATGGCGTCGCCGAGCTTGGCGAACGACTCTGCCATGCTGCCGGTGCAGCACCAGAAGTCAGCGAGCGGCGTGCCGAAGAGCTTCCAGAAGCCGCCAGCGAGCGGGACGTAGTAGAGCTTGTCCCCATCGCGCGGATGCTGCACGCCCATGATCCCGTTCCAGTACAGGCGCTCGTAGGTATCCATCAGCGCGGCCTCGCCACTGATCCCATGCAACGCGCGGGCGAGCTTCTGCAGGTTGTAGCTGACACAGCACTCCTGTGTGTATCCGGACAGCTCGCCCTTCAGTGTTCCCGCGGACGTATTCCAGTTCTCGCCGTTGCTGGAGCCACCGGTGCAGTAGCTGTGATCCTCGGTCACGACGCGCTCGAAGCTGCGCGCGATCCGCAGCAGCCGCGCATCCCCGGTCAGCTCGTAGCCACGCAGCGCACCGATGACCTTCGGGATCGTGGTATTCGCATGCAGACCGTTGAGCTCGTCCCGGCCCGCCGCGAGCGGCGCGTAGATGCGCTCGTGATCGAAGCGCCGCCCGAGGTTCATGAACCGGCTCTCGCCCGACAACACCGAGAGCCTGAACAGCGCATCGTTCATGCCTCCGAACTCGCGCTCGAGCACGCGTTGCATCGCGTCCTCGCCGAGCGGCTGGACCCAGCGCTCGACCCAGGCGCCGAGCCGCACGGCCGTGGCGAGCGCGGCGGGATCCTCCGACAGCTCGGCCGTGTCGAGCAGGCCCGCGAGGATCTTGTGAAGCGTGTAAAAGGGCGCCCACGCAGGCTTACCCGCGCGCAGCCGGTCGAAGAGATCCTCGGGGAACGCCGACAAATAGCCGCTGCCGATCGTCGCCTGGCAGCGGGCGAGTTCCGCGGCGAGGTAGCGGCCGCGTTCGCGTGCCGCCGAGTCGCCGGTCTGGGCGGTGAGCAGGGCGAGTGCTGACAGGTGATGACCGGTGTAGTGGCCGCGCAACTCGTTGTCTGGGGCTTCCCAGCCGCCCAGCGGCTCGGCGGCGCTCGGCAATCCCGCGGTGATCCTGAACATGTGCAGCAGCCGCTCCGGATCCAGCGCCATCAGCGCACGGCAATTCACCTCGAGCGCATCGCGAACGGGTCCGGCCGACAGACGAACGTCGCTCAGCGCGAACGGGCGCAGGCGGGGTTGCGCGCGCGTGGTGGCCGACGCCGCCAGCAGCGGCGTCGAGGCGCCCAGCGCGAGCAGTGCCATGAAGTCCCGGCGGGTGACTGCAGTCATAAAGTTACTCCCGAAGAGCGAAGCCCTTGGCATCCACCGCGGTGACCTCCCGAGGGTCGACACGTCCCCAGTCCACGCCATCGCGGCGCCCGCCCGCGCGACGATCCCGTCGCCGGCAGGATGTCCATTCGCCGTAAAGCGAGATCACTTCCCTCGCAGCCGACTCGTGAAAGAAGGAGGAAAACGCCCGCTTGCCGATGCTGCTGGGTTGCTTATGCGGCCAAGCCCTCAGTCCGCGAACGAACCTCTGCGTCACGGCCGGCCCAGGTGCATGGAGTCACCCGTCACCGCCGTACATAGGTCGTCCAAGCCGCTGGAAGACCATCAGGGGAGCTGCGAGTCTTGCCTTGTAGACGGCATTGGCTGGGCCAAACTCTGGCGTTTGGGCCTTTTGAATCCGACTCGAAATAGCCAGCGAGATCGAGTTGCGCACAGCGGAATGCCTCAAAGTGACGCAATTCCCGTAGTCGCTCCACCACGGGGACGACAGATTCTTCTCGTCCGGGAGCGTCGAGTGTCCATGTTTGTAGGGATGCAAGAGGCGCGCCGGTGACAACGTTTCGACACTTGGGTTCATGATTCCCATTCGAGGCAGCGCAGACTGCTTCGAACGGGGGGGTTCGACGAAAAATTCCGTGCTGGTCGCGCTCTGATCTTGCATGACGCAGTCGTCCTGGCGCTTGCCCCGATCAGCGCGGGCTCCCCCTCTCCGTCCGCAGTTTCGCGACCCGGCGGCGTCGGCGCCACCGCTTCGGTCGAGACTATCGGATTCCAAAAATTTTCGCGCCGTCGAAGATCGGGACGGCAGAAGTATTCAAACGCATGCTGGGCAGCATGAAGGTGCCGCCGAATGGTGCCTCGGCGCGAGTTAGCGGGCAGTCTTGCTCGGTCGTTCAATGCGCCGGCTCGCGTCGGCCCAGTCAACCACCCCGGCCAATGACTGGTCCCGGAGGCGGCTGAACCGCAGTGCGGTCGCGAGGCCCCTTGGCTGGCGCAGTGTCGCGATCGTCTCCTTGGGATCGGTGATGTCGAAGCCTACGACGTCGATGCCGCCTCCGAGACTTTCAGCCGCAGGATGTCGAGCGCCCGGTTTGGCTGTAAATCGGTGTAGGCATGGACGCGGCGGCAATCGCAGCGCAGGTCGATTTCGCGGCGTGCAGGATTGGCCGTGTCCGCCGCAGCGGACACCGGCGCAGCAAATTGCCGCAGCGCGAAGCGACTCGCTGCGTGTAGCATCCAACGCGCCCGTCCGATGTCCGCATTCATCATCTTCAAGTAGAGGTCGCTGATGCACGCCGACCGTTGCGACCTGAGCCCGCCATGACGGTGCCCGCTCCGACCGGTCGACCGCGCCGGCACGCCGTGGTCGGGCTGATCTTTCTGGCGTGTGCCATCGCCTACACCGACCGCGTCAACCTTGCGGTTGCGGCGGTCGCCATGCGCGAGCAGTTCGGCTGGTCCCAGACCGACAAGGGCATGGTGCTAGCCTCGTTCTTCGTCGGCTACCTGCTGTGCATGTTCCTCGCCGGCGTACTGTCGACGCGGTTCGGTGGCTGGCGGGTGCTCGGTTGTTCCGTCGTCGCCTGGTCTGCGATGACGCTGCTGACGCCGCCCGCAGCGATGATGTCGATGCACGCCCTGATCGCCGTGCGGATCGGCATGGGGATTGGCGAGGCGGCGATGTTTCCGGCCGCCTACGAACTCTTCGGGCGGTGGGTGCCCGCGGCCGAACGCGGCCGGGCGACCGGCCTGCTGTTCAGCGGCATCCCGATCGGGACCGTACTCGGGCTGTCCGGCAGCGGCTGGCTCGTCGGTCACTTCGGATGGGGCGCCGCGTTCTACGGATTCGGCGTTATTGGCTTCGCGTGGGCGTTCTGGTGGTTTGCCGACATTCGCAATGATCCGGCCACCGACGCACGCGTTGCGGCAGACGAGCGCGCCTTGCTGCCCGTGCCGGCGACGGACGGCGAAGCGTCGGCCGGCGTGCCCTATCGTCGCCTGCTGTTCAGCGCGCCGGTGGCCGGCATCGTCGCGGCTCACTTCGCCGGGACATGGAACCTCTACGTCCTGCTGTCTTGGCTGCCGAGCTATTTTCGCGACGTCCAGCACCTGAGCGTCGCGAACTCAGGCCTGTACGCCGCGGCGCCGTGGCTTGCGATGGCCGCGGGAGTCAACTTCGGCGCATGGCTCTCGGATCGCTGGATAGCGCGTGGCCTTGACGTCACGGCCGTGCGCAAGCGCATGCAGGGCACAGGGTTGTGCGCGTCCGCAGGTCTGCTGTTGCTGCTGCAGGATGCACACTCGCCGGGCGTGGCGCTCGCGCTGCTGTGTGCGGCGACCGGTGCACTCGGGCTTGGGATGTCGGGCTTCCCGGCGGCGGTACTCGACATCGCTCCGCGGCATTCCGGGATCCTCTATTCATTCAGCAACATGTTCGGGACGCTCCCCGGGATCATCGGGGTCGCGGTGACCGGCTGGCTCGTGGATGTCACCGGAACCTACACCGCCGCCTTCGTACTCACCGCGGCCGTCAGCGTCATCGGCGCGCTCGGCTTTCTGCTGCTGTTCGACGCGACGCGCGTCGTCGAATGATCTGGTCGCTGAGGCTGTGGGCTGCCCGCTTTCAATACGGCGCCATCTGCGACATGGGGCTCACCGAGCCGCAGGCGTGCCTGCGGCCGACCGCCCGGGTCGATGGTATCTGCGCTGACCTTCATGCGAGGCATGATGCGAACCAGCACAGACGAGGGCCGAGGCTCCCGATCCGTCCCACGCGACCTCACCTCAGAATCGCGATACGCCTGAAGTTCGAGCAGCAGTTCCCGTACGTCACACGTTCCCGACCACCGTTCAGAGGTCGCGGCGACGGGCACCCGATTCCGGAGCGAGCGGCCAGTGCCTATCGAGGGTAGGATGCTGGCGTCGGCCCAAATCCACTCCCCGATGGCAAGATCGACGCGCGTTAGTGAAACCCCTGCGACTGCGTTTCTGAAGGCGCAGCGCATCCTGTACACCGAGCATCCGTACGAGTACGTTGAGCATGGCGGGGCGAAGCACAGCGCGCAGGCTCTGGGCCTGGAGCCCTACGCGGTCGTGAAGACTCTGGTGATGCAGGATGAACGCGGCGCGCCGCTGCTCGTACTGATGCATGGCAACCGCACCGTGTCGACCAAGAACCTGGCGCGCCAGATCGGCGCCAAGGCGATCGAGCCCTGTGCACCGGAAGCCGCCAACCGGCACAGCGGCTACCTGATCGGCGGCACCTCACCGTTCGCGACGCGCAAGCGCATGCCGGTGTACGTCGAGCGGACGATCCTCGGCCTCACCCGCATCTGCATCAATGGCGGAAGGCGGGGATTTCTCGTCGGGATCGAACCCGAGGTACTCATGAGACTGCTTAGTGCGACGGCAGTCGACTGTGCCTTGGCAGAAGAGTAGACGCGGTACAGGCCGAAGCGCCACCCACGCGGGACTACAGCCTGGCCTGAAATCAGCCGCCCGATTGGGGAGATATCCTGCGCGACCGATGCCGCGCAGGCCCTGAGGGCCTGGAAAGCAGCTCAAAATCCCGGGAAGCGCTCAAGCAGTCAGCGTCAGTCCCGGAAATTATTGAACTGCAGCGCGACCTCGAGGTCCTTCAGTTGGCGCAGCATCGCCATCGCCTCCTGCAGGTCGTCGCGGCTCTTGCCGGTGACCCGGACCTTGTCGCCCTGGATCGAGGCCTGCACCTTGATCTTGGAGTCCTTGATGGCCTTCTGGATCTTGCGCGCGCTGTCGGCGTCGACACCTTCCTTGAGCACAACCTTCTGCTTCGCCGTCGCGATCGTCACTTCCGGATCCTTGATGTCCAGGCAGACGAGGTCGATGCCGCGCTTGGACACCTTCAGCCGCAGGATGTCGAGCATCTGCTTGAGCTGGAAGTCGGCCTTGGCATCGAGCGTGATCTCGCTCTTCTCGAGCGTGACCTTCGCCTCGACCCCGCGAAAATCGAAGCGCGTGTCGATTTCGCGGCGCGTCTGGTCGACCGCGTTCTCTACTTCGTGGTGATTGAGCTCCGAGACGACGTCGAAAGATGGCACGGGCGGCTCCTAGAATTCGCCAGCGGCGCCGCCGAGGCGCCGGAAATAAATCGATCCGGCCTCGAGCGCGCCGCTCGCGGAACGCCAGAAACCGGGGATGGTGCCGGCGCACTGGTAGCCGGCGCGGCGGAACACGCCTTCGGCCGGGGAGCCTGCGTGCACGTCCAGCACCAGCAGTGACAGGCCGGCTGCGACGGCAGAGCTCTCCAGCGCCTGCATCAGCGCGAGCCCAATGCCGCGGCGGCGGTATTGCGAGTGCACCATCAGTTTCTGCACCTGGCCGCGATGGCGCGAGTTCTCGCGCGGCGGCAGCGCGAGCTGCACCACACCTGCGCAGACGTGGTTGTCGGTGGCGACGAACAGCCGCCGCTCGCCGCGCCCGGCGGCCTCGAGGACTTCCTTCCAGTAGTTGCGCGCCTCCTTCGTGGAGGGCACGGCCGTCCAGCCGCTGGCGGAGCCGCTGGCGACGGCGTCCTGCAGCAGTTCGACCAGTTCGCTGAAGAGTTCCAGGCTGGGTGGCGTCGTCAGTTCGTGAATATCGAGCATCGGGGTTCTCGTCGGATCAGGGCTTGGCCGCGAGCAGGGCGCGCACGGTCTGGGTGAAGTCTTTCTGGAAATCCAGGTAGTGCTGGCCGGTGGCCGGGCCGTTGAAGCCAGAGTGTACCTTGGCGATCCGCCCGTCGCGGCCGACGAGCACGGTGGTTGGGAACGCGTATACCCGCCCCAGTCCCGGCAGCTTGCGCGTCGCGTCGCCCCGGTCGGACAGTCCGGCGATCAGCACGGGCCACGGGATCGAAAACCTGGCGACGAAGCGGCGGTTCACCGCGACCGCGGCGGCCGCGTCCGGGTAGTGCTCGAACTGCAGCGAGACGATCTCGAGGCCCTGGTCCTTCAGGTCGCGATACAGCGGCACGAGGAACGCCGCCTCGTCATGACAGTTGGGACACCAGGTGCCGCCGAGCGTCACGATCACGACCTTGCCGCGGAAACGCGGATCGGCGAGCGCCACCGGCCGGCCGTCGAGATCGGGGAAACTGAACGAGAGCGGCGCCTGCGCCGGAGCCGCCGTGACGGCGGGATCGGTGAGCGTCGCCGCGTCGTCGCGATGCAGGCTGAGCTGAGCGGCGCTCCACGTGCCGGTCCACCAGCGCCCGCTCATCGTGCCGTCGGCGTTGATCTTGAGTCGATACAGGTACGGCAGTCCGCCGTCGAACGCCGACAGCAGCACCTCGTCCTGGGTGACGTCGCCCTCCAGGTAGCGATGATCGCCGCTCGGGTCGAGGATGGTGCCGAATACGCGCCAGCCGAGCTGCTTGAACTCTCCGATCGCCGGCCGCTCGCGGCCGTCGGCCGCGCGCACGCTGATCGCCCAGCGACCGCCGACCGTCGGTGGCAGCTTCGGGCCGCTGGCCTGGAAGCGGAAGCGCTCGTCGCGCACGACGCGCAGCGGCAGCCGCTCTTCCTTGGCACCCGGGCGCACTATCACCGCCTCGCCGTGATAGCCCTTCGGGTCGGCGTCGAGCTCCAGGCGATTGCCGTAGCCGGGCATCTGCATCACCAGGCGCGAGCCCGCGCGGCCGAACTCAGTAACATGCACGGCCTCCGCGCCGTTGAGCAGGTAGACGATGGGCGCCCCGCCGGTCGGCGGCGTCGCGATCGTCAGGCCGAACGGCAGTTCCCCGCCGGGCAGCGTCAGCACGCCGCGGTAGTTTCCCGGCACGAGCGCGACCGGCGGCGCGCGGTGGCAGCCTGCGAGCAGCAGGGCTGCGGCGAGCGCCAGCAGCGTGAGCAGCGGACGGGGCAGTCTGCAATCGGCGCGCATCGTGACTCCAGGGGCTTCGCAGCGGCTACAGGGTCGGCAGGTCGATGTCGGCGAACAGCCGTTCTAGTTCGGGTCCCGTGCCCGCGCGCACCGCCTGATCGACGAGCCGCCGGCTCAGGTGCGGTGCGAAGGTCTTCATGAACTCGTACATGTAGCCACGCAGCAGGCGGCCGCGCCGGAAGCCAATCCAGGTCAGGTGGGGTGCGAACAGGTGCGAGGCGTCCAGCGCCACGAGGTCCGCATCCTCGCTCGGGTCCATCGCCATGCTGGCGAGAATGCCGACGCCGAGCCCCAGTCGTACGTAGGTCTTGATGACGTCGGCGTCGCTCGCGGTGAGCGCGACCCGCAGCTTCAGGCCGGCGCTTTCGAACAGCGCCGGCAGCGACGAGCGGCCGCCGAAGCTGAACGTGTAGGTGACGATCGGGTGCTTCGCCAGCGCCTCGATCGTGACCGTGCGCTCGCGCGCGAGTGGGTGGCCCTTCGGCACGATGACCTGCCGCTGCCAGCGGTAGCACGGCAGCATGACGAGGCCGGGAAACAGCTCGTCGCCGCCGGTCGCGATCGCGAAGTCGATCCGGTCGAGCTTGGCCAGCTCCGCGATCTGCTCGGTCGTGCCCTGATGCAGGTGCAGGTCGACGTCCGGATAGCCGGCACGGAACTTCTGCACGATCGGTGGCAGCACGTAGCGCGCCTGCGTGTGCGTGGTGCCGATCGCGAGCGAACCGCTGCGATCGTCCTTGAGGTCGGACGACAGCCGGCGGATGTTCTGCACTTCCTCGAGGATACGCAACGAGCGGTCGACGACCTGCTGGCCAGCGGCCGTGACGCTGACGAGGTTGCGGCCGTCGCGCTCGAACAGAGGAAAGCCGAGCTCGTCCTCCAGCAGCTTGAGCTGCTTGCTGACGCCGGGCTGCGAGGTGTGCAGCTTGCGGGCAGCCGTGGTGATGTTCAGGCCGTTCTGGACGACAGCGGCGAGGTAACGGAGCTGGTGGAGTTTCATCGGGGCGCCTCGAATGGGCCGATTATATAGAAGGACCGGGGCGGCTCAGCGATATCCCCGTGCCTGCAGGCTGAATAGGCGCGCGTAGCGGCCGTCGAGCCGCATCAGCTGCTCGTGGCTGCCGCGTTCCACGACCGCGCCGCCCTCGAGCACCACGATCTGGTCGGCCATGCGCACGGTCGAGAACCGGTGCGAGATCAGGATCGTGATCCGCCCGCGGGTCAGCGTGCGAAAGTGCTCGAAGATCTCGGCCTCGGCGCCTGCGTCCATCGCCGCGGTCGGCTCGTCCAGCACCAGCACGTCGGCGCGCGAGCGCATGAACGCGCGCGACAGCGCGATCTTCTGCCACTGGCCTCCGGACAGTTCGCGGCCGTCCTTGAACCACTTTCCCAGCTGCGTGTCGTAGCCCGCTGGCAGGTCGCGGATGAACGGATCGGCAAGCCCCTTGGACGCCGCCTCGGTCCAGCGCTCGCGTTCCTCGAAGTGCGCCACATCGCCCGCGCCGACGTTCTCGCCGACCTTGAGCTGGTAGCGCGCGAAGTCCTGGAAGATCACGCCGATGCGCTCGCGCAGCGTCACCTCGTCCCACTCCTCAAGATCGCGTCCCTCGAACAGGATCCGACCGGCGCTGGGCCGATACAGGCGTGTCAGCAGCTTGATCAGCGTCGTCTTGCCCGAGCCGTTCTCGCCCACTAGCGCGAGGCTCTCGCCGGGCCGGATGGTCAGGTCGATGTCCACCAGCGCCGGCCTATCTGCGTCGGGATAGGTAAACGACACCTTCTCGAAACGAATGCCGTCCGAAGGCTCAGGTCCCTGACGCACCTCGCCGCGCGGCACGGGGACCGGCTGCTCGAGGTACTCGTACAGGTTCGACAGGTACAGGTTGTCCTCGTACAGGCCGCCGACCGCCGACAGGCCGGACGACAGCGCCGACTGGCCCTGGCGGAAAAGTGCGAGGTACATTGTCATCTGGCCGAGCGTGATCGCGCCGCGGATCGCGGTCACCGCGATCCAGGCGTACGCGCCGTACAGGCTGAACGTCGCGACCAGCCCCAGCGCGAAGCCCCAGGCGTCGCGCCTGAGCGTCAGCGCACGATCCTCCCGATACAACTTGTCGTAGATCCGCCCGTAGCGATCCAGCAGCATCGGCCCGAGCCCGAACAGCTTGACCTCCTTGGCGTGGTCCTCGCGGGCGATCACCGACTCCAGATACATCTGCATTCGAGTTTCCGGTGAGCGCCAGCGGAACAGACGGAACGCATCGCCGGAGAACTTCGTCTCCGCGAAGAACACCGGCAGGCCCGCGAGCGCGAGGATCGCGACGGCGAGCGGCGAGAACTGCACGAGGATCACGCCGTAGCTGACCAGCGACACACCGTTCTGTACCAGCCCGAACGTGCGCATCACCATCGACAACGGTCGGGTCGATGCCTCGCGGCGGGCGCGGGTGAGCTTGTCGTAGAACTCTGAGTCCTCGAAGTGCACCAGTTCCAGCGTCAGCGCCTTCTCGAGGATCATCACGTTGACCCGCTGGCCGAGCTGCGCCCGCAGCAGCGACTGGCAGGTGGACAGGCCGCGCTGGGCGCCGGCGAGCAGCGCCACCAAGAGTGCCTCGAGCCCGACGAAGGTGAGCGCGGCGGCGTAGGCCGGCTCGAGGCCGCCGTGTCGCGCCGCGACCGCGGCGACCACGGCGTCGACGATGCGGGCACCCACCCAGGCGATGCCGGCCGGCAGCGCGCCGGTCACCAGCGTCAGCAGCGCGAGCATCAGGGTCAGTGCCCGGTTGGTCGTCCAGGCCAGCGCAAGCGCCCGGCGTGCGTAGCGGAACACGTCGGTGAAGTGTCGGCCAGTGCCGGAAGACTGCGTCAGGCGCTGTAGCCACGGGATCGGGTTCAAGCAGTCGCTCCGGGAACGGCGCGCCGGGCGCCGGATACTCATTATACGGGGTGTGGCTTGTGGGCCCCCGGTGGGGCGGGCAAGCTGTCGCCTGGCGCGGTCGCCGGAGCGGGCATGACGAAGACAGCGACGGGCGGGGCGGGCGCGACGAGGGTGCCGGACGGCGCCCGGCTGGGAGCGTACCTGCGCGGCCGGCTGGCGGGCGTCGACGGCCCGCTCGAGGTCGTGCCGCTGGGAGGCGGTCAGTCGAACCCCACCTACCTGCTTCGCGCTGGCGAGCATCGCTACGCGCTGCGCACCAAGCCCGCCCGGTCGGTCGACCTGCTGCCCTCCGCCCACCAGATCGAGCGCGAGTATCGCGTGCTCGGCGCGCTGGCCGGCACGGGGGTGCCGGTCCCGGCGATCCACTGCCTGTGCACCGACGAGGAGGTGGTCGGGCGGGCGTTCTTCGTGATGGACTTCGTCGCCGGGCGGGTCTGGACCGACCCACGGCTCGAAGCGCTGTCGGCGCCCGAGCGCGGACGATTGTTCGATGACATGAACCGCGTGCTCGCGACGCTGCACACACTCGACTACCAGGCACTGGGATTGGCGGACTTCGGCAAGCCCGGCGAGTACCTTGCGCGCCAGATCGCCCGCTGGTCGCGGCAGTACCGCGCCAGCGAGACCACGCCGGTGCCCGCGATGGACCGGCTGATCGAATGGTTGCCGACCCGCCTGCCGCCCGACGATGGCACGTGCCTCGTGCACGGTGACTTCCGGCTCGACAACCTGATGATCGCCGCCGACGAGCCGCGCGTGATCGCGGTCCTGGACTGGGAACTGGCGACCCTCGGCTCGCCGCTGGCGGATCTCGCGTACCACTGCTGCGTCTACCGCTTCCCGGTCGGCCTGTACCGTGGCCTCGCCGGCGTCGACTGCGCGGCGTTGGGCATCCCGGCGGAGTCGGACTACGTCGCCGCCTACTGCCGACGTACCGCCCGCGCGCCAATCGAGCATTGGGACTACTATCTGGCCTACAACTTCTTTCGCATGGCCGCCATCGTGCAGGGCATCCGCAAGCGCGCCGAGCTCGGCACGGCAGCCAGCGTCAACGCGATGGAGTTCGGCAGCGGCGTGCTGCAGCTGGCGACGATGGGTTGGGAACTCGCGCGCCGGCTCGGCGCCTGAGCACTAAGGAGCAGACCGATGACGACCCACGATGCCGCGCCCGGCGCAGCCGCGCCCACGCACGACGAGTGCCACTGGGCGATGCTCAGTCACCTCAGTGCGATGCTGATGTACCTGACGGTGATCGGCGGCTTCATCGCGCCGCTGGTGATCTACCTGCTCAAGCGTGACGAGATGCCGTTCGTCGCCGATCAGTCGCGCGAGACGCTCAACTTCCAGATCACGATCCTGCTCGCGCTGTGCGTCGGCGGCGTGCTGATGTGGGTCCTGATCGGGTTCGTGCTGGTGCCGCTGATCCTGCTGTTCCACTTCGTCGTGACGATCATCGCGACAACGCGCGCGTCCGAAGGCATCGCCTACCGCTATCCGCTGTGCCTGCGCCTGCTGCGCTAAGGCTCGCCGTAGTAGTCGGGGTCGTCCGCGGACAACGCCTTGAAGCGCTTGTGGATCCACCAGTACTGTTCCGGCATCCGGCGCACCTGCGCCTCGATGCGCGCGTGGTAGCGCAGGGTGTCGGCGAGCGCGTCGCCGCTCGGCCAGCCCTCGAACGCGGGCTCGATCACCGCGCGCCAGCCGCGCGCGCCGGGCAGCCGCTCGCTCGAGTAGTAGAGCACCGCGGCGCCGGTCATCTGCGACAGGCGTGAGGTGAACACGTTGGTCGGTGCCGGAATGCCGAAGAACGGAACCATCATCGCGCCCTTCTTGCGGTAGCTCTGGTCCGCCGCGTACCAGACGATCTCGTTGCGCTTGAGCGCCGAGATCATCCCGCGCACATCGTCGCGCAGGATCGCCTTGCGGGCGTTGCGCGCGAAGCTGCCGCCGGAGACGGCCGCCAGCAGCGCGTTCTTGGTCGGTCGGTAGAGCACGTTGATCGGGATGCGCGCGTTGAGGATGCGGGCGCCGATCTGCAGAGTCGTGAAGTGCGCGAGCAGGATGATGGCCCCCTTGCCACGTGCGAGTGCCGCCTGCAGGTGCTCGAGGCCCTGCACTTCGGACAGCGTCGCCAGGCGTGCGTCGTCCGACCACCAGGTCAGCGCCGATTCCAGCACGCCGATGCCCAGGTTCTCGAAGTGGCGATCCAGCAGCGCCGCACGCGTCGCGGCGTCCAGTTCCGGCAGGCACAGTTCGATGTTGCGGCGGGCGACGCGCACGTACGTAAGGGGCAGGCGCCGGGCGAGCCGTCCCATGCCCCGGCCGACCGCCAGCAGCGCTGGCAACGGCAGCAGCAGCACCAGCCGGACGAACCCGAGGCCGAGCCAGGTCAGCCAGTAGCGGGGGCCGTAGAAACGGGCGGGCATCGCGGCCATCGGTCCTCACGGAGGCGGCGGGTCGGGTCCCGCGGGCGGGTCTCCGCCGTGCGGACGACCCGGGCAGGATCGTACTTCATTGCGCCGACCGGGGGCGTCCGGGGACGCCCCGCGGGCCGCTCGCTGCGGGTCGCGCGGCTTGACCGGTTTTCGGCCCCCGGGCGATACTGCGCCCATGAAGCCGAGTCCCGACACGATCCCCGCCCGCCTCCGGTGGTGGCGCCTCTCCACGGAGTGGGCGCACGGCTCTCGGGCTTAATTCAAAGACGATCAGCCAGACCGCGAACCCATCTCCGACAGGCGCCGGGGGTGGGTTTTTTATCGTCCGCTCCCCGCTGCCCACGACGAGGAGCCCATGCATCCGCCGTTCGACATCACCGCAGACCTGGATACGCCCGTGTCGGCGTACCTCAAGCTGCGCCCGTTCAAGCCGCGCTTCCTGCTGGAAAGCGTCGAGGGCGGCGAGCGCCAGGCCCGCTATTCGTTCATCGGCTTCGGCGAGGCGCTCGAGGTCCGCCTCGACGCGACGGGCCTGACCGTGCGCCCGGCCGGCGGGCCGGCCGAACACTCGCCGCGACCGGCCGATCGCGACGCGCTGCTGGCGGCGCTGCGGCAGGCGCTCGCCCGCGCGCCGCGGCCGCTGCCGTCCATCCCCGGCGTGCCGCTGGCGGGCGGCCTCGTCGGCGCCGCGGCCTATGACCTCGTGCGCTACTTCGAGCGCGTCCCCAGTCGCCTGGCCGTCGAACCGGGCATGCCGGAGGCCTGCTACCTCGCGCCGCGCTCGTTCCTGGTGTTCGACCACGTCACGCGCGGCATCGCGCTGCTGCACGCCGGTTCCGAGGACGAGCGCCAGGCGCTTCGGCGCGAGATCATCCGCGCGCTGCGCGGCGGGCTGACGATCGGCAGGCCGCCGGCGCGGCTAGAGATCGCGACGCCGAGCCTGTCACGCGACGCGTACATGGCGGGCGTGCGGCGCGCGCAGCAGTACATCGCGGCGGGCGATGCCTACCAACTGGTGCTGTCCTCGCAGTTCGAGGGGGCGTGCGAGCTCGACCCGTTCGAGGCCTACCGCGCGCTGCGCCTGCTGAACCCGTCGCCGTACATGATCTATTGCGAGCTCGGCGATCGCACGCTCGTCGGCTCGTCGCCGGAGGCGCTGGTGCGCCTGTCGGCCGGCGCCGCCCAGCTGCGCCCGATCGCGGGTACCCGACCGCGGGGCGGCACCGAGGCCGAGGACCTCGCGCTCGAACAGGAACTGCTTGCCGATACGAAGGAGAACGCCGAGCACGTGATGCTGGTGGACCTCGCGCGCAACGACCTCGGCCGCGTCGCGACCGCCGGCAGCGTGCACGTCGATCCGTACCGGGTGATCGAGCGCTACAGCCACGTCATGCACATCGTCAGCGGTGTGCGCGGCAGGCTCGCGGCCGGCCGGGACGCGTTCGACCTGTTCGCGGCGGCGTTCCCCGCCGGCACCCTGGTCGGTGCGCCGAAGGTCAGAGCGATGGAGATCATCGAGGAGCTGGAGCCCGTGCGTCGCGGCTTCTATGGCGGCACCTACGGCTATTTCGGGCACGGCGGCGACATGGACCACGCGATCACGATCCGTACGATCACCTTCCACGAGGGGCGCTATCGCTACCAGGCTGGCGCCGGCGTCGTCGCCGACAGCGTGCCGGAGAAGGAACACGACGAGGTCCTCGCCAAGAGCGCGGTCCTCAGGCGCGCGCTGGACATGGCGAAGGAGGGCCTCTGACATGAGTACCCAGGCGCCGCGGCTGCTGCTGATCGACAACTACGACTCGTTCACCTACAACCTGGTGCAGGCGTTCCTGGTGCTCGGCGCCGAGGTGCTGGTCTTTCGCAACGACGAGATCACGCTGGAGGCGGCCGACGCGCTGGCGCCCAGCCACCTGTGTATCTCGCCTGGCCCCGGCACGCCGCACGACGCCGGCATCTCGATGCGCATGATCGGGCACTTCGCCGGCCGCATCCCCGTGCTCGGCGTCTGCCTCGGCCACCAGTCGATCACCGAGGTGTTCGGCGGCAAGGTGGTGCGCAACTGGCGGCTGATGCACGGCAAGACCTCGCGCATCGAGCATGACGGCCTCGGCGTGTTCCAGGGACTGCCGCAGCCGCTCGAGGTCGGTCGCTACCACTCGCTGGTCGCCCAGCCCGAATCGATGCCGGCGGAGCTGATCGTCACCGCACGCACCACCGAGGGTGAAATCATGGGCCTGCGCCACGCGACGCTCGCGGTCGAGGGCGTGCAGTTCCATCCCGAGAGCGTGCTGACGCCGGATGGCCCTGCGCTGATGGCGAATTTCCTGCGCATGTCGGGCGGCCGCGCGCCGTGAGTATGTCATCGTCCCTGCTGCATGGCGCACTCGAATCACTGGTCGAGGGCCGCTCGCTGTCGGAAGCGGTCGCCTACGACCTGCTGGTGGCGCTGACCTCGAGCGAGGTGGCGCCTGCGATGGCAGGCGCCCTGCTCGCCGCGCTGCGCGCCAAGGGCGTGACCGCGGACGAGCTACGCGGCTTCGCCCGCGGCATGCGCGCGCTCGCGCGCAGACCGACGCTTCCCGAGGTCGGGCCGACCGTCGACATCGTCGGCACCGGCGGCGACTCGTCGCACTCGTTCAACCTCTCCACGGGCACGGCGCTGCTCGCGGTCGCCGCCGGTGCCCAGGTCGTCAAGCACGGCAACCGCTCGGTCTCGAGCCGCTCCGGCAGCGCCGACGTGCTCGAACAGCTCGGCCTTGCGCTACCGCTGGACGAGCGCGGCGCTGGCGAGTGCCTCGCGGCGACGGGATTTACGTTCCTGTTCGCGCCCCACTACCATCCGGCGATGAAGGCACTCGCGCCGGTGCGGGCGGCGCTCGGCATCCGCACCGTATTCAACATGCTCGGTCCGCTCACCAACCCCGCCGCGCCGCCGTTTCACCTCATCGGCGCGTTCAGCCGCGACGCGGCACGGCTGATGGCGGACACGCTCGCGGGCCTGCCGCTAACGCGTGCCTTCGTCGTGCATGGCGAGCCCGGCTGGGACGAGCCGACCCCGGCCGGTCCGTTCCTGCTGTATGACGTGCGCGGCGGCGGCTGGACTGAGAGCACCCGCACGGCGGCCGACTACGGCCTGCCGTCCTGCGCGCCTGAAGACCTGCGCGGCGGCGATGCGGCGCACAACGCCGCCGCGCTGCGCGCGGTGTTCGAGGGCGCGGACGCCGGCGCGCATCGCGACGCGCTGTTGATGGGGACGTCGCTCGTGCTCGAGGTCATGGGACTCGCCGAGGGCCCGCGCTCGGGCGTCGCGCGCGCGCAGGCCGCGATCGACTCGGGCGCCGCGGCGGCACTGCTTGCGAAGCTGGCCGACTTCTCGCGGAGGTCGCGGTGAACGCGAGCCGTGACGGCGACTTCCTCGCGGGCATGGCGCACGCCAGCGCGCTGCGCGTCGCGGCGGCCCGCGACCGGGAGCCCGAGGCCACGCTGCGTACGCGCGCCCTCGCAGCCCCACGCGCGCCCGCGCTCGCGCTCGATGGCCGCTTTGACCTGATCGCGGAACTCAAGCTGCGCTCGCCGGCGCAGGGACTGTTGTCGGCGCGTCCGGACGAGCTCGAAGCACGCGTGCGCGCCTACGCCTCGGCCGGCGCCGCGATCGTCTCGGTGCTGACCGAGCCCGACCGCTTCGACGGCAGCCTCGAGCACCTAGTGCGCGCGAGTGCCGCTCTGCGGCCGTTCGGCGTGCCAGCGATGCGCAAGGACTTTCTGGTGGATCCCTATCAGCTGCTCGAGGCTCGCGCCGCAGGCGCGGGCGGGGCACTGCTGATCGTGCGCATGCTTGCGCGCGCCGATCTCGACGCCCTGGCGGCCGCAGCCGAAGCCCTTGGCCTGTTCGTGCTGCTGGAGGCCTTCGACGCCGCCGATGTCGCGGTGGCGGCCGAGGTTGCCGGGCGCTGGCGCGGCGCGCCGGGTCGCTGCCTGATCGGCATCAACAGCCGCGACCTGGTCAGCCTCGCGGTGGTGCCCGAGCGGCTCGAGGCGCTGGTGGGCGTGCTGCCGCGGGCGTACCCGCGCGTAGCGGAGAGTGGACTTGCCACCGCCGATGACGCTGCGCGCCTCGCTGACGCCGGCTATACGATCGCACTGGTGGGCAGCGCGCTGATGTCGGCGGCGGAGCCCGCGACGCTGGCGCGCGCGATGATCGCCCGCGGCCGGGCCGCGGCGCACACGGGAGCGTAGGCGATGAGTGGCTGGATCAAGATCTGCGGCCTGAACTCCGAAAAGGCAGTCGCCACGGCGGTCGCCGCCGGCGTCGATGCGATCGGTTTCGTGTTCCATCCCGGCTCGCCGCGCCACATCGAGCCTGTCGTCGCCGCGCTGCTCGCAAGCGCGGTGCCACCGGGCATCCTGTGCATCGCCGTGACGCGCCATCCGAGCCAGCAAGCGATCGACGACATCCTCGAGGCCTTCGAGCCGGATGCACTGCAGACCGACGCAGAGGACTTCGAGCGGCTGGTGCTGCCTGAACTCGTGCGCCTGCCGGTGCTGCGCACCGGCGGCGCTCTGCCAGGCACACTTCCGGCGCGCTGCCTGTACGAGGGCATGCACAGCGGCCGTGGCGAGCGGGCCGACTGGGACGCGGCACGCGCACTCGCCGCACGCACGCAGCTGGTGCTGGCCGGCGGCCTGGACGCCGCCAACGTCGCCGCGGCAATCGGGCACGCGCGCCCGTTCGGCGTCGACGTCTCAAGCGGGGTCGAGAGCGCACCCGGCCGCAAGGACCCCGACCGGATCGTTGAGTTCGTGACAGCCGCCCGCGCCGCGTTCGCGTCGTAGTCGGCGGGTATATTCCTGGAGTAGCGACGATGGCAAAGGTATTCGAATTGAGCGCGGCCGCGGCGCTGATGAAGCGCGAGCTGGCCGGCGAGTTTCCGGACGCGCGCGGGCGCTTCGGTCCCTACGGCGGGCGCTACGTGCCCGAGACGCTCGTGCCTGCGCTCGAGCGGCTCGAGGCCGGCGTGAAGCGCTGGCTGAAGGATCCCGAGTTTCTCGCCGAACTCGAGGCGCAGCTGTCGCAGTGGGTCGGGCGTCCGACGCCGCTGAGCCCTGCGCCGACGCTGTCGTCGCGCTGGGGCGCGCAGGTCTGGTTGAAGCGCGAGGACCTCGCACATACCGGGGCGCACAAAATCAACAATGCCATCGGCCAGGCGCTGCTCGCCAAGCGGCTGGGTGCGAAGCGCATCGTCGCCGAGACCGGCGCGGGCCAGCACGGCGTCGCGACCGCCGCCGCCTGCGCGCGCCTGGGGCTGCCGTGCACCGTGTACATGGGCGCGGTGGACTGCGAGCGCCAGGCGCCGAACGTCGGTCGCATGAAACTGCTCGGCGCCACCGTCGTGCCGGTGACCGGCGGCGATCAGACGCTGCGTGCCGCGATCGACGAGGCGCTGCGCGACTGGGTGTCGGACCCGAACGGCACCTACTATCTCATCGGCTCGGCGATCGGCCCACACCCGTACCCGTACGTGGTGCGCGAGCTGCAGGCGGTGATCGGCCGCGAGACGCGCGCGCAGATGATCCGCCAGGCCGGCGGCCTGCCGGACGCGGTGTTCGCCTGTGTCGGCGGCGGCTCCAACTCGCTCGGCATGTTCCATCGGTTCGTCGCCGATTCCAACGTCAAGCTGATTGGCATCGAGGCCGGCGGCCGCGGACCTGCGCTGGGCGACAACTCGGCGACGCTCACCCTCGGGCGGCCCGGCGTGCTGCAGGGTTCGTACACGATGCTGCTGCAGGACGAGAACGGCCAGATCCAGGAGACCCACTCGGTGTCGGCCGGACTCGACTATCCGGGTGTCGCGCCGGAGCACTCGCTGCTGATGTCGGCCGGGCGCATCCAGTACGACTCCGCCACCGACGACGAGGCGCTCGCGTCGCTGGCGGAATGCTGCGAGGCGGAAGGCATCCTCGCGGCGATCGAGACGGCACACGCGTTCTGTGGCGCGCGCAAGTGGGCAGCGACGCACCCGGGCACGAAGCTGGTGATCTGCCTGTCCGGACGCGGTGACAAGGACATGCCGACGCTGCAGCGCACGCTGCTCAAGGGGAAGCTGTGATGGCGAACGCGACAGGCGCCGGCGGTGCCGGACACGAGACGATCGGGGCTGCGATCCGCGCGGCCCGGGAGCGCGGCGAGCCGGCGCTGGTGGCCTTCATGACCGCGGGCTTCCCGGAGCGCGCCCGCTTCACCGCGGACCTCGCCCGGGTCGCCTCGGCCGCGGACGTCGTCGAGATCGGCGTGCCGTTCACCGACCCGATGGCCGATGGCATGACGATCCAGCGCGCCAGCCACGCTGCGCTCGTGCAGGGCGTGTCGCTGCGCTGGATCCTCGAGGAGCTGACTGCGATGCAGCCGCGCCCGACGGCGCCGCTCTTGCTGATGAGCTACCTCAACCCGCTGCTCGCCTACGGGCTCGATCAGCTGCCGGCCGCCGCGCGCGTCGCCGGCGTCGCCGGCTTCATCGTGCCGGACCTGCCGTTCGAGGAGTGCGCCGAGCTTAAGGCCGCGCTCGAGGCCGAGGGCGTGGGCCTGGTGCAGATGGTCACGCCAGTGACGCCGGCCGAGCGACTGGCGATGCTCTGTCGCGAGGCACAGGGCTTCATCTATGCGGTCACGATGACCGGCACCACCGGCAAGGCTGTCACGGTGCCGGACGAAGTCATCGACTACCTGCGCCAGGTGAAGGCGCTGGCACCGATCCCGGTGTGCGCGGGCTTTGGCATCCGCGGTCGGGAGCAGGTTGAGCGGCTGCGCGGGTGCGTCGATGGCGTCATCGTCGGCTCCGCGCTGGTCGAGGTGCTCGAGCGCGGCGAGGACCCGGTCGCGTTCCTGCGCGGCCTGCGGCTGGTGGGCTGAGGGCGCCCGCATGCACCGCAGCCGCCTCGCGGGATTCATCGTCGACTGCCAGAGCACGGACCTTGCTGGCGCAGCGGCGTTCTGGGGCGGGGCGCTCGGCCGGCCCGTCCGTACGCTGCCCGGCGAGGAGGGCCTGACCTACGCCGCGCTCGATGACCCGCAGGCGCGGCTGCACGTCGAGGTGCAGCTGGTCGACCACCCCAGCCGGGTCCACCTCGACCTCGAGACGGACGATATCGAGGCCGAGGTCCGCCGCCTGGAGGCACTCGGCGCGACGCGGGTGGGCGAGGTGCGGGACTTCTGGGTGCTCGAGGCGCCGACCGGCCAGCGCTTTTGCGTACTGCCGGTCCAGTCGCCGCGCTTTACCGAGGAAGCCACCGTCTGGCCTTGAGATGACTTCGCCGCGTCGCCACGCGACACTTGCCGCCATGAACCTGTCTCGCCCGACCCCCGCTATCGCGATCGCCACGCTGAATTTCGCGTGCGCGTGCGCGTGCTCGACGGCGTCGGCCGCGACCGGATACGTGCCGGTCGAAACCGCCCCGCTGCTATCGATGGTCTCCTTCGTCGTCGTCGCCACGACGATGCTGCTGGTCGGTGCCTGCGTACTGCTGCACTACGAGACCCTGCGACTGCTGTCGTTCGTGCTGCTCGGGTTCCACGCCAAGCGGCGCCGACGCATCCTCGTGCTCGTGTTCACGCTGCTGGCGCTCGCGGTCGCCGAAATCTGGATCTTCGGTTTCGGCTACGACCTGCTGCTGCAGGACGGCAGCTATGGCGCGCTGCACGGGCCGACCCGCCAGGCCGACAACGTGCTCGACTATGTGTACTTCTCCGCCTCCGTCTACACGACGCTGGGGCTGGGCGACTTCGTGCCCTCCGGTTCGATCCGCTTTCTGGTCGGCATGGAGGCGCTGGTGGGTTTCACGCTGATCTCATGGTCGGCCGCATTCACGTTCCTGGAGATGGAGCGGTTCTGGCGGGACAGCACGGCACGGCGGCATCGGGTGGCCTATGGTTCCGATGCCGGTCGCGACGACGCGGGCTGATCCGTGCGATTCTCCAGGAACTTCGCCCGCCTGGCATGTCTCGTCCTGGTCCTCAGCCTGAGTGGTTGCGCCACGTACCGCACCGACGTTCCCCGCCCGTCCAGTTATGCCGTGCCGCCCGATCCGGACTCGACGCTCGCGCGGGCGCTTGCGCCGGCGCTCGCCGCCCATCCCGGTGAATCCGGCTTCGTGCCGCTGCAGTACGGGGCGCTCGCGTTCCTCGCCCGCGCGGCGCTGGCGGATGTGGCCGAGCACACGCTCGATGTGCAGTACTACATCTACGAATCCGACGCCTCCGGGACCGTGCTCGCCGACCGTCTGATCGCCGCGGCGCGGCGCGGCGTGCGCGTGAGGGTGCTGGTCGACGACAACAACCTCACCCGCAGCGAGGATCGGCTCGCGACGCTGGCCGGTCACCGCAACCTCGACGTGCGGGTATTCAATCCGTACCACAACCGTGTCCGCTGGATGCGGCCGTGGGAGTTCGTGACGAGCTTCGGCCGGGTGCAGCGACGCATGCACAACAAGGTCTTCGCCGTCGACTCCCAGCTGGTCGTGATCGGCGGGCGCAACATTGGCGACAACTACTTCGACCTCAACCGTAGCGTCAACTTCAGCGACATGGAACTGCTCGGCGCGGGCCCGATCGCGACGAATGCGGTCGCGAGCTTCGACGCCTACTGGAACAGTCCATGGGCCATCCCGATCGAGGCGTTCCTGGCGCGCACGCCGACCGAGGCGGAGGCGAATGCGGCCGCGGACGAACTTTCGCGCTATGCCGTCACCGTCGACGAGTTTCGCGAGCAGTACGAGCCCGTACGCGAGCAGATCCGCAACCTCGTCCATCGCGCGCAGTTCCCCTACTGGGGGCGCGCCGAACTGCTGGCCGATCCCCCCGAGAAGATCGACGAGAGTCGACGCACCGCCTCGCCGCTGCTCGCGCGCGCCTACGCGCTGTGGGCCGGCGCCCGGCAGGAGGTGCTGGTGGAGTCGGCCTACCTGGTGCCGCTCAGGCGAGGCGCAGCGCTGATCGCTGAACGGGCCGAGGCCGGCGTGCGCGTGCGCGCGCTGACCAATTCGCTCGCGTCCACGGACGTCGTACCGGTGCACGCCGGCTATGCCAAGCGCCGGCGCGAGCTGCTGGCCGCCGGCGTGGAGTTGTATGAGTTCCAGGCCGATGCGCGCCTGCGCCAGGGAGAGCGGCGCTACTTCAAGCGCATGGGCAGCGGCAACTCTCTGCACTCGAAGGTGATGGTGATCGACCGGCAGCTGACCTGGGTCGGCAGCTTCAACATCGATCCGCGCTCGGCGCTGATCAACACGGAACTCGCGGTGCTGGTCGACAGTCCCGCGCTTGCGATGCAGATGGCGCGGCTGGTGGAGTCCGACATGGCGCCCGACCGCGCCTGGTCACTGTCGCTCGCACCACCGCGTTCGCGCACCGGCAGGCTGATCTGGAGCGGCGAGCGCGACGGTCGGCGCGTGCAGCTGACCGGCGAACCCGGGGCCACCCGCTGGCAGCGCTTCGTGGCCGGCGTCATGCGCTGGATTCCAGGACTCGACCGGTTCCTGTAGGCCCGTCGCGGGCCGCCATGAGCGGCGGGCAGGCCAATGTCGGCAGGGAGACGAATGAAGCTGTCCGAGATACGCATCGCCGCGGGCTACTGCGGCCCACCGGGTGCCGCCAACGGCGGCTATGTCGCAGGCGTGCTCGCAAGCTTCATGGCCGAGGGTGCAGCGGTGCGGCTGCAGGCGCCCGTGCCACTGGAGGTGCCGCTGTCGATCCATGCCGGCACCAACGGCGGCGTGGAGCTGCGCCACGCGGCGACGCTGATCGCGACCGCGATGCCGGCGCCCGTAGAGCTGGAGGTGCCGTCGTGCCCGCCCTTCGGGGCCGCGACCGACGCCGCGTCGCGCTACCGCGGTCTGCAGGATCACCCGAGCCCCGGCTGCTTTGTCTGCGGTACGGCGCGCGCCGACGGATTGCGGATCCACGCAGGCCCCGTCGTGAACGGCGGCGATTCCTGCGTCGCGGCGCCATGGATCCCGGATGCGGCGCTCGAAGGGACGCACGGACGGGTGCGGCCGGAGTTCCTGTGGGCGGCGCTCGACTGCCCCGGCTACTTCGCGCTCGTGCCGGATTTCCGTCCGATGGTGCTCGGTACCTTCGAGGGCCGCGTCGAGAGGGATGTCAGGGTCGGCGAACCCTGCGTCGTGCTCGGCTGGCGCCTCGGCGGCGAGCGGCGCAAGCACCACGCCGGTACCGCGCTGTACGGCGCGGACGGCCGCTGCGTCGCACGCGCGGTCGCTACCTGGGTGGAACTCAAAATCGGCGCGGTCGAAGGCGCCTGATCAGACGATCGGCGCGTGCGAATTATCGCCGGTTGCCGCCTCTGCCTGGACCAGCCCGTGCTTGAGTGCGAAGCGGGTCAGCTCCGCGGCGTTGCGCAGCCCGAGCTTGCGCATCAGCATCGCGCGCTGTTTCTCGATCGTGCGGACGCTGCGCTGGCGCAGCCGCGCGATGTGCTTGTTCGACAGGCCGCGCGCCACCATCGAGAGGATGTCGCGCTCGGAGCGCGTGATCGGGGTGGAGATCTGCGTGACGGTGCCCGCCACGCTGTCGCCGAGATAGCTGCGGACCACGCGCGCGGCGGCCCGCTCGCACAGGAAGCGCGTGCCGCCGATGACCGCACGAATGCCGTGCAGCAGCTCGATCCGACCTGACTCCTTGAGCACGTAGCCGTGGGCGCCGGCGGCAAGTGCGAGGCGAATCGCCTCCTCGGTCGCCATCACGCTCAGCACCAGCACGATGGCGCTGGGGAAGGTCCGGCGCAGGTCCTCGAGCGCCGCCGCGCCGCGCGGCTCGAGTTCGGTGATGATCAGGTCCGGGTCGAGGCGATGGGCGTTGGCCATGCACTCTTCGGCGGAGGGGGCGTGACCGATGACGCTCAGGTCGTCCTCGAGCGCGAGCAGCACGCTCAGGCCCTCGCGAACGATGGCTTGCGAGTCAACGATCAGGACACGTGTGCCGCTGCTGATACCCACTACGACGTCCGACTGGTTCGCGTTCATCGCATCCTTGCTCGACGGACCCTCGTGGCCCCGAACCGAATGCCGGAGTCTACCGGCGCCTCGCGCACCCATGCAGCCGCGATGCGACATATGGTCGCGCGGCAAGGCAGGTTAGTGAAGTAGTACCGTCCGAACCATTGCATCGGAACGCGAAGCAGCCGGCGAACTCGCCGACATCGTCCGCCGTCAGGCGTCGACGCCGGCGTCCGCCGGCTGCGAGTGCAACAGTCCGCTCTGCAGCGCGAAGCGCGTGACGTCGGCGACGTTGTGCAGGCCGAGCTTGCGCATCAGGTTGGCGCGGTGCTTCTCGACCGTCTTCACGCTCCGATTGAGGACGATCGCGATGCGCTTGTTCGACTGGCCGCTCGCGATCATCGCGAGAATCTCGCGCTCGCGACCGGTGACGCCGACGACCGCGGCGGCGGTCGGCTGCGGCTCGCCCAGGTAGCTGCGCACGACGCGCGCGGACGAACGCGGGCAGAGGTGGCGCTGGCCGGCGAGCACGGCGCGGATGCCGTGGATCAGTTCCAGTCGGCTCGCGTCCTTGAGGATGTAGCCATCGGCGCCGGCGGACAGCGCGGCGCGGATGTATTCCTCGGTGTTGTGCACCGTGAGCACGACCAGGCGGGCGTTCGGGGCCCGCGAGCGCAGCTCGACGATGCCCTGCATGCCGGTCGCGCCGGGCAGCGAGATGTCGGTGACGATCAGATCGGGCTTCAGGGAGGTCGCGACGTCCACCGCCTCGGGAATCGAACCGGCCTGGCCGACGACCTTCAGGTCCGCCTCCAGCTCGATCAGGGCGCTCAGGCCCTCCCGCAGGATCGCGTGGTCGTCCACCAGCATGATCCGGACCGGTCCCGCGCCGCGTGAAAGCGGGCGACCGTCTCCGATTTTTCCAGTTAATTCAGCAAGTTGGGTTGCGAACACCGGCTCATTGTGGCTCATGACGATTCCCTATAGCTGCCATACTGCGTGCTTCGTGCACCGCAGGGATAAACCGCATTTAACTGCAGTGAAACCCTACTGTCTGCCTCTGACGACATAATGGTTCACAGAATTGACGAATTCTGAGAACCGTGTCTCAGTTTTTGGGTCAACTCCACCGCCGCGCTACCCTCCGCCCCCTAGATGCGGCTAAGTGGTCGACCTACCTAGGATAGGCAGGGCAGGTTGCACTAGAGTGGCCAGCATGCGGATTGTCTGCTTCGTTCTCGCGTTGTCCTGTCTGCTCGCGCCCCCCCGGGCCCGCGCCGACATCTACGCGTTCACGGACGAGCAGGGGATCACGCACTACACCAACCTGCCGGACGATTCGCGCTACGCGCTCCTGATCAAGTCGCCGCCCGAGCCGAGCCCGCAGCGCGGCGCGGTGGCCACGGCGATCAGGGGCGACTGGCGCGAGCGCGCTGCCACCTACTCCGGGATGATCGACCGGGCGGCCCGCACGGCGGCCGTGCATCCGGCGCTGGTGCGCGCGGTGATCGCGGTTGAATCGGCCTTCGATCCGCGGGCGGTTTCGCGGGCCGGTGCCCAGGGCCTGATGCAGCTGCTGCCGTCGACCGCGCGCCGCTATGGCGTTGGCAACCCGTTCGATCCGGAGCAGAACGTCCGCGGTGGGGCGAGCTACCTGAGCTACCTGCTCAAGCGCTACAACAACAACATCGAGCTGGCGCTCGCCGCGTACAACGCGGGCGAGGACGCCGTGGATCGCTACGGCAAGACCATCCCGCCCTATCGCGAGACACGCGAATACGTCCCGGCCGTGCTACGCCTGTACAAGCAGTTCCTGACCCGGGCGACCTGAGTCGGTCTACCGTAAAACCCTACCGGGCTCTACCCGGCAGCGAGCGCCCCCGCCCCCCGACCCGCCGACTATCGGCCGCGTCCATGCGCAAGGCAGGATGCCTTCGTCCCACGGGGGTTTCCAGAGGGGCCTTTCCATGATGCGGCGTCTCGTCGGCCTGATCACGCAGCTGTCCGCCGCGTGCGATTCGGCAGTGACGGTCCGTCGCCTGGCGGACGTCGCCTGCCGCGCACTGGTCGACACGTTTCCCGGTTCCCTCGCCGTCGTGTTCGAGCGCGAACCGAACCTCGATACGCTACGTGCCGTGGCCGGCGCGAACATGCCCCTCGCCTGGCAGATGCGGGCAGTCCACCTGCACGAGGTGCCGGCGATCGGCGAGGCGCTGCGGGATCCCACGCGTGTGGTGCAGATCGCCGCCAAGCGCCGCGCCGCCGATTCGGCCGCCACTGGGGCCTTGCTCGGCCCGATGCAGGCGTTTTGTGGCGCCATTCCCGATCCCACCGACCCGCTGTATGTGCTGCTGTTCCTCGCCCCACCGGATGCCGCGGAGAACGAGCTGCGCGAGGTCGCGGTCGAGACGACGCGACGCATGATCGGCGCCGCCGCCGCGATCACCGCGGGCGATGCGGAGCGCTCGCGCACGCTGTCGGCCATCTACCACGCCAAGATCGAATGGGAGCGTACCGCCGACGCGCTCCCGGAGGTGGTCGGTCTGCTCGACCGCCGCCGCCGCGTCGTGCGCGTGAACCGCAGCCTCGAGCGCTGGATGCTCGGCACGGTTCAGGATTCCATCGGCCACGACCTGCACACCGTCCTGCACCCGGCGTGCAGCGATGAAAGTTGCCTGTTTCGCCGTACGCTCGATGCGGCGCTCGACGAGCTCGGCGAGAAGGCCTCGACCAGCTTCGAGCTGAGCGACCCGAGGCTCGGGCTCGACCTCAACGTCGAGCTGCGCGTGTCGAGCGACCCGAGCGGTGCGCCGGCAGTCCCCTGGCAGCGCGTCGCGTTCGTGGTCTCGAACGTCACCTCGCTGCGCCACATCGAGCGCAACCTGAAGACGCTCAACCAGACGCTGGAGAGCCGGGTGGATGAACGCACCGCGGAACTCACCGCCACCAATCGCGCGCTGCGTGACGAAGTGGTCCGGCGCCGCGACGCCGAGGAATCGCTGCTCACCTCGCAGCGCGAGCTGGAAGGCCTGTCGGAGCGGCTGATGAGCGCACAGGAAGAGGAGCGCAAGCGCATCGCACAGGACCTGCACGACTCGGTCGGCCAGTCGCTGAGCGCGATCAAGTATTCGCTGGAGCGGGCGCAGGTGCTCGCCCGCCGGCAGGAAGCCAAGAATGCCGCCGACGTGGTCGAATCCGCGGTCGAGCGCGTGCAGCGGGTCATGGAGGAGGTGCGCGGCATCTCGATGAACCTGCGCCCGGCGGTGCTCGACGATCTGGGGGCGGCGTCCGCAGTCAAGAGCCTGTGCCGTGACTGGCATGACGTCTACACCGAGATCGCGATCGATACGTCCATCGAGGTCCAGGACGCCGATATCCCGCCGATGCTCGGCACCAACGTCTATCGGGCGGTGCAGGAATCGCTGAACAACGTCGCCCGCCATGCCGGCGCCCACCGGGTCGAGGTGGCGATGCGGCTGGAGGACGGTACGCTGGCCGTGACGGTCCAGGACGATGGCACCGGCTTTGCGATCAGCGGCGATGTGCGCCGGCTGGTGGATCGCCCCGAACTGCGCGGCCTGCGGGGCCTGCGCGAACGGACCGAGCGCAGCGGCGGGCGGTGCATGGTGTCCAGCGCTCCGGGACAAGGCACGCTGGTCCGGCTGGAATGGCCGGTGGTGGCGGGGACCGCCGCCCGCCGGGCGAACGCGCGCTTGAACTGAGAGGCGGCCGGCGGCCCGCGGCGTCGTCATCGTTTAACATAAGGGCGCCTTCACCCCGGGTTGCTGAACGGCCGCGGGGAGCGGTGTCACCGCCCCGGGTCGGGGTCCTGCAGGGACTCTTCGGCCGGGTCTGCTACGTGTTCGTCCTACCTTCCGACAAGGGGTTATTGGCCTAGATTCAAGCGAAGGATGAATATCTGACCCGCAGGAGCCTGGCGCTGGCCCGGTACTGCAGCGCCTACCGTGAAACCCTAGCCCCAGCTACGGGGAAGCGCGCGCTGCACCCCCCCCAAAGGCCGACTGTCAGGCTTGCCGGGGGCAGGGCAGCATGGCTGTCATGCCGGCCCCCTGCGCCCGGTGGATTATTGCTGGAGTAGCGTGCATGCCTCGTCGCCTGTCGTCCAACCTGTTCCGCGCGCGTGGCTTCACGCTGCTCGAACTGCTGGTGGTGATGGTCATCATCGGCCTGCTCGCCGGCTTCGTCGCGCCGCGCTACTTCGCGCAGGTCGGCAAGTCGCAGGTGAAGGTCGCCAAGGCGCAGATCGACGCGCTCGACAAGGCGCTGGACCAGTTCCGCCTCGACCTCGGCCGCTACCCGACCACCGAGGAAGGCCTCGCGGTACTGCAGGCGGCGCCGAGCGGCGGCGAAACCAATTGGGGCGGGCCGTATCTGAAGAAGGGCGTGCCGGCGGATCCCTGGGGTCGACCCTACTTATATGTTAGCCCCGGCCAGCACGGCGATTTCGACCTGTCCTCGCTCGGCAAGGATGGCCGTCCCGGCGGTACCGGTGAGGATGCCGACATCACCAACTGGACCAACTGACCCTCCATGCGCTTTCGCCTCACCGTCCTCGATGCCGCCAGAGCGGTCGCGACCCACGAGCTGGACGCGGTCGACGAGGCTGATGCGCGCCGTCAGGCACTGGCGCGCGGGCTGCGGGTCATCGCGCTCGAGGCGTCCTCGCGCCTCGCGCCGCTGGGACGGACCAAGCTCAGCCTGGTGCAGTTCAGCAACGAGCTGATCGCGCTGCTCGAGGCGGGCCTGTCGCTGGTCGAGGCCATCGACGCACTGACCGAGAAGGAGCGCGACGACGCGATCCGCAACGTGCTTGAGGGCATCCGCCGGCGGCTCTACGAGGGCCAGAGCCTGTCGGTCGCGCTCGGTGAATTTCCGAGCACGTTCACGCCCCTGTACGTCGCGACCGTGCGCGCCTCCGAGCGCAGCGGCGCGATTCCCGAGGCGCTACGACGCTTCGTCGCCTACCAGCAGCAGATCGACGTCCTCAAGAAGCGCCTGATCAACGCTTCCATCTACCCCGCGGTGCTGCTCGGTGCAGGCACCCTGGTCGTGCTGTTCCTCGTCGGCTACGTCGTGCCGCGCTTCTCGGGGATCTACGAGGACATTGGCGGCGAACTGCCGTTCGCGTCCCGCATGCTGATGAAGTGGGGGCAACTGCTCGCCGCACACGGCACCGGGGTGCTGGTCGGATTCCTCGTCTCCACCGTGCTGCTCGTGCGCGGCGTGATGCAGCCGGGCTTTCGCGCGGCCGTCGGTCGCGCGGTCGCGCGCATCCCGACGATCGGGCGACAGATCGAGCTTTATCAGCTGGCACGCATGTACCGCACGGTAGGCATGCTGCTGCGTGGCGGCCTGCCGGTGGTGACCGCCTTCGAGATGACCCGCGGACTGCTCGCGGTGGCATCCCAGCCGCGGCTCGCGGCGGCCACGCGCGCCGTGCGCGAAGGCAAGTCGATGACCGACTCGCTCGCAAGCCAGGGGCTTACGACGCCGGTCGCCGAACGCATGCTGCGGGTCGGCGAGCGCAGCGGCAACATGGGTGAAATGATGGAACGCATCGCCTCGTTCTACGACGAGGAGCTGTCGCGCTGGGTCGAGGTCGCGACCCGCCTGATTGAGCCGGCCATGATGACGGTCATCGGCCTGATCATCGGCGGCGTGGTCGTGCTCATGTACTTTCCGATCTTCGAACTCGCCGGGAGCATCCGATGAGTGCCGCTCCGGAATCGCTTGGACTGAACGTGGGCGGCGGGGCGCCCGCGCCCCTTTCCGACCACGTGCTGCGAGCCGCGATCGACTCGGCCGCGCTGACGCGCCGTTCGGCGCTGGACCTGCTGGCCGAGTCGACAGGCCTTGCGGGCGATGCGCTCGCCGCGGCGCTGGGTGCCGCGCTGCGCTATCCGGTCCTCGATGGCGCGACGCTGATGGCGCTGCCGCCGGCCTTCGACGTGCTGGGCCCTGCGGAGGGCGGCAAGCGCGGCTGCGTGATCGTGCGCCGTGGCGAGGAGTTCCTCGCCGTCATCGGCGATCCGTTCGATCCGACGCTGCGCAGCTGGCTCGAGCTGCAGGTGAACGTCGCCATGACCTGGTACCTCGCCGCGCCCGGCGAGATCACCGCGTTCCTGGCCAAGCACGAGCAGGACATGCGGGCGATGGACGTCGCCACGCTGGACACGGCCGGCGAGATCCTGATCGACAGCGACATCGAGAACCTGTCGCTCGCGACCATCAGCGCCGACTCAAGCCCGGTCGTCAAGCTGGTCCACTCGACCGTCTATGACGCGCTGAAGGCCGGCGCCAGCGACATCCACCTCGAGACCCGCCCCGGCGGCCTCGCGGTGCGCTATCGCGTCGACGGCGTGCTCGTGCACGTCGCGACCCTCGGCGGGCCGGATCTGTGCGAGCAGGTCATCTCGCGCATCAAGGTCATGAGCGAGCTGGACATCGCCGAGCGCCGCGTGCCGCAGGACGGCCGCTTCAAGCTCGCGCTCAAGGGCCGGCCGATCGACTTTCGCGTCTCGATCATCCCCAGCGTGCACGGCGAGGACGCCGTGCTGCGTATCCTCGACAAGCAGGCGCTGACCGATGAGCTGAAGGGCCTGAGCCTCAGCGGGCTCGGCTTCGACGAGGACGTCGTCCGTCGGCTGCGGCGCCTCGCGCAGCTGCCGTACGGCATGCTGCTGGTCACCGGGCCCACCGGTAGCGGCAAGACCACGACCCTGTACGCGGCCCTGTCCGAGACCAATACCGGCAACGACAAGATCGTGACCATCGAGGATCCGGTCGAGTACCAGCTGCAGGGCGTGCTGCAGATCCCGGTCAACGAGAAGAAGGGCCTCACCTTCGCGCGCGGCCTGCGCTCGATCCTGCGCCACGACCCCGACAAGATCATGGTCGGCGAAATTCGCGACCCGGAAACCGCGCAGATCGCGATCCAGTCCGCGCTCACCGGCCACCTCGTGTTCACCACCGTCCACGCCAACAACGTCTTCGACGTGCTCGGCCGTTTCTCGCACATGGAGGTCGATGCCTACGCGTTCGTCTCGGCATTGAACGGCATCCTCGCTCAGCGCCTGGTGCGTATGGTCTGCGAGCAGTGCGCAGAACCCGTGCAGCCCTCGCCGGACCTCGTCGCGCAGTCGGGCCTGATGCTACCGGCCGTGGCCGACTGGAAGTTCCGTTCGGGCCGCGGCTGCGCGCACTGTCGCGGCACCGGCTACAAGGGACGCAAGGCCATCGGCGAGCTGCTGGTGCTCACCGACGAACTGCGCGAGGCGATCGTCGCCCGTGCCCCCGCGCGCCGCCTGAAGGAACTGGCGATCGCCGGCGGCTCGCGCCTGATCCGGACCGCCGCGCTCGATCTCGTGCAGCAAGGCGCGACTACACTCCTGGAGGCCAATCGTGTCACCGCTCTGGCGTGATGAGATAGCGATCTACGTCGCCCCGCGGAAGATCGCGCTGGCCAGGCGCGAGAAGGGCCTGCGCCCGCAGGTCGGTGCGGCCACCGAGGTCGCCGTCCCGAACGGGCACTTCGGCGACATCCGCCCGACCTTCGCCAAGCTCGCCGAGGTGCTGTCCGAACCGACCTGGCAGGACGCCTCGGTGCGCGTGGTCCTCGCGGACCCCTGGGCGCGCTACGGCATCGTGCCGTGGCCCAATACGCGCCTGGACAGCGAGGGTCGGCTGACCCACGCCCGCTACGTGCTCTCCGACACCTTCGGTGACGGCGTCGCCGACTGGAACGTGACGCTCGCGGACACGCCGCCCGGCCACGCGTACGTCGCCTGCGCGATGCCCGGCAACCTGCGTTCGGCGCTCGAGGAAGCGCTGCTGCCGGCGCGCCTGAAGATGGTCTCGCTGCAGCCGCAGCTGGTGGTCGCGTTCAACGCCTGGCGGCACCGCCTGCCGGCCGACGACACCTGGTTCGTCAGTCTCGACGACGGTTCGCTGTCGGCGGTGCACCTGACCAACGGCGCGTGGGATCGCGTGCACATGGCGCGCCTGTCGTCGGACTGGACGGTGGAACTGGAGCGCCTGCAGGCGTTCGGTCGCCTGACGCGCGCCAACAGCGGCGTCGGTCGCATGTTCGTCGACGCCCCGATCTGGATGCGCCGCGGTGCGACCCTCACCGGCACCGATCTGGAGTGGCTCGAGGATGACGGCAGCGCCGGCGCCCAGACCCACGAGCTCGCGCTGCTGCAGCGGGTGTATGCGTGAGCAAGCCGGCCGCCCTGTACCTGGATTTCGTGGCGGGTCCGCACCGGGCGCCGATCGTCGGCGCGTCGTTGTGCGCGATCGGACTTGCCGTCGCGATCACGGTCGGCCTGATGTTCGATTCCCAGGTCAACGAGCGCAATCGCCTCGATGCGGAACTCAACGCGGTCACGGCCGCTCGTTCCCCGAAGCTGCCCGGGTCACTGAAGTCAGGCGAGGACGCGGCCAAGATCGAGGCGGAGCTGTCGATCCCCTGGTCGCAGCTGCTGACAGAGCTCGAGGCTGCCGGACAGGACTCCGAATCCACCGTCTCGCTGCTGCAGGTCGAGCCTGATCCCGCCAAGCACGTGGTGCGCATCACCGCCGAGACCCGCTCGCTGCCGGCCGCACTGTCGTACCTGCAGCGCCTACAGAAGAGCACGGTGCTGCGCTACCCGATGCTCGAGAGCCATGAGCTGAAGAAGGACGACCCGGAGCACCCGGTCCGCGTCAAGCTCGTGGCGGAGTGGCGCACGTGAGCGTCGTCAAGACCAACACGCCGGGCATCTCGCTCGCGCCGGCGCCGACCAGCCCGCGACCGCCGGTGCCGGCCGCGCGCCGCTCCGACCTGCTCGTGCCGGTGCGGCAGTTCGCGGCCCGGATCAGCAACGAGTGGGCACCACTGGTCGCGTGGCACATCAGCCGCAGCGGCCGGACGGGCCTCCTCGGTATTGGACTTGCGCTGGCCAGCGCGGTGTTCTTCTTCTCAACGCACCTGCAGGTGGCCAACGAGGCCGCCGCGCTGCGCGCCCAGCTGAGCGAGGCGCGGACCAGCGTCCCAAAGGTCGCGCCGCTTGCCAGCGAAGCCGCGCAGACCCTTCGCCACCTGCCGGCACGGGCCGACATGCCCAAGCTGCTCGGCGTGCTGCTGACGCAGGCCGACGAGGCAAAGCTGTCGCTCGACACCGGCAAGTACGAGGCCGCGCTGTCCAAGAGCGGTGACATCACGCGTTACCGGGTTTCGTTCCCCGTCACCGGTCCCTACCCGCAGGTGCGCCAGTTCATCGACGCGGTCCTGGTGGCGCTGCCTGCGGTGTCGATCACCGAGCTGAACATCGAGCGCAAGACCATCGTGGACGGCCAGGTCGAGGCCCGCCTGCGGCTGACGTTCTACACGCGGGGCGCCCCATGAGCGACCTGCTGCTGCTTCCTTCGCCGCCCCGGTTCGCGGCGAACAAGCGCCGTTACCTGCTCGGTGGTGCCGCGGCGGTCCTCGTTGCGGCGATGGCCGGCGGCGGCGCCTGGTACTACCACGCCCGCCAGGTGCAGCACGCCGAACGCGCCGCCGAGATCGCCGCCGCCCGTGCCCGCGTCGTCGCCTCTGCCAGGGCACGCGGCATCGCGGTCACGGCGAAGGCGGTCGATGCGACCAAGGCTGCGGCCGCCGCAGCCGCGGCCGCGGTGCCGAAGTCGGCGCGGGTCGCCGACGCAAGCCACGCCGGCGCGCTGTTCGGCGCCCACAGCTGGTACGTGGCGCCGCCGCCGCCGCCGTACGTGCCACCGCCGCCACCGGTGTACGTGCCGCCGCCACCACCGATGGCGCCGCCGCTGCCGTTCGTGTTCCTGGGCAGCTACACGCCGTCGGGCGATGCCACCGTTTTCTTCCTCACCCGCGGCGATCGCGTCTACGACGTCAAGGTCGGCGACACGCTCGACGGGATCTATCAGATCGAGTCCGCCAAGGGCGGGCAGCTGGTCTTCCTCTACAAGCCCCTCAACCAGCGGCAGGCGCTGGCAACCGGAGCGACACCATGATCGGTCGACGAGTCAGATTCCTCACTGCCGCCCTCTGTGCCGGCGCGGTTGTCCTCAGCGGATGCGCGGCAGACCGCCTGCATCATGACGGCATGAAGGCCGTGGAGCACGGTAACTACGAGGATGGGGTCGCCCGCCTGCAGCAGGCGGTGGAGAAGGAGCCCGATAACCTGACCTTCAGGCTCGACCTGCGTGCACGCACGGAGGAGGCGGTGCAGAAGCTGGTTGCGCAGGCGGACGCCGCGCGTGCCGCAGGCCGACGCGACGAAGCCGCCGCGGCCTATCGCCGCGTGCTCGCCATCAACCCCGCCAATGATCGCGCGCTGCGCGGCGTCGAGGGGGTCGTGGCCGACCAGCGCCATACCGAGGCGATCGCCTCCGCCCAGAAGGACGTGGCGGCGAAGGACCTTGATCACGCCGAGGCCACGATCCGTGCCGTGCTCGCCGAGGACCCGGGCTTCGGTCCGGCCGTCGAGCTGCAGCAGCGCGTCGACCTGATCCGCGGGCCCGTGCAGGCGACGCCGAAGCTGCGTACCAAGGACAACCGCCCGGTGACTCTGCAGTTCCGCGACGCCAGCACCAAGATGGTGTTCGAGGTGCTCTCGCGCCAGACCGGCGTGAACTTCATCTTCGACAAGGACGTGAAGGCCGACGGCAAGACCACGATCTTCGTGCAGGACGTGCCCATCGAGACGGCGATCGACCTCGTGCTCGGCCAGAACCAGCTGGCGCGCGAGGTGCTGTCCGCGAACATGGTGATGATCTATCCGAACACGCCTGCCAAGCAGAAGGATTACCAGGACGAGATCGTCAAGACCTTCTACCTCAGCGACGCCGACCCGAAGCAGGTCCAGAACCTGATCAAGACGATCGTCAACCCGAAGGCGATGTTCGTCGACGACCGTACCGGCACGCTGGTCGTGCGCGACACGCCCGAGGTCGTGCGCATGACCGAGAAGCTGGTCAACTCCATCGACCTGCCGGACGCGGAGGTCATGCTCGAGGTCGAGGTGCTCGAGATCACGCATTCGAACGTGCAGAACCTCGGCATCCAGTATCCGGCCGGCGCCAGCTTCGCGATGACGCCGCAGGGCGGCGGCACGGGCCTCACGCTTTCCGACTTCGCCAAGCAGGGCAAGTCGACGGTGACGGTCTCCTCGATCGGCGCAACGCTGAACATGCTCAAGACCTCCGGGCTCACCAACACCCTCGCCAGCCCGCGCATCCGCGCGCGCAACCACGAGAAGGCCAAGATCCTGATCGGCCAGCGCGTGCCGGTGATCACCAACAGCGTGACGCCGACGACCTCGTCAGCGGTCGTCACGGGCTCGGTGCAGTACCTCGAGGTCGGCCTTACGCTCGAAGTCGAGCCGACGGTGCACCGCGACGGTGACGTCGCGATCAAGCTGCAGCTCGAGGTCAGCTCCATCCTGAACCAGATCACGACCCCGTCGGGCACCGTCGCCTACCAGATCGGCACGCGCAACGCGAACACGCTGCTGCAGCTCAAGGATGGCGAAACGCAGATCCTGGCAGGCCTGATCCAGGATTCCGACCAGCGCACCGCCAACAAGATCCCGGGGCTCGGCGACCTGCCGCTGCTCGGCCGCCTGTTCGGCACCCACAAGACCGATCGCGAGAAGTCCGAGATCGTGCTCGCGGTGACGCCGCGGATCATCCGCGCGCAGCGCCGCCCGTCGAGCGAGACCACCGAGTTCTGGTACGGCACCGAAACCGGTGCGCGAAGTGCCCCGCTGGGCGGCTTCACGGTCGAGGGCCTGGGCGGCGCGGCATCGCGCGCGCCGTCGTATTCGTCCGCCGCGCCCAACGCGGCGCCGAAGAACATCGTCCTTTCGGCGATGCAGGCAGCAGCGATCCCTGCTGCTGCGGCGCCGACGGTGCCCGCGCCCGTCGCGCTGGGTGCCACGGCCGCCACGACGCCGGCCACGACGCTGCCGGCGGCCGACGCGGCGACGCCTGCGCCAGCGGCGAAGCAGGCCGCGGCGGCGAGCGTGCCGACGCTTGGGTGGGACGCGCCCATCGAGGTCAAGGTCGGTGACGAGTTCGACGTCACGCTGAACCTCGATACCGGCGGCCCGCTCACGCAGCTGCGCGGCCAGGTCCGCTACGATGCGAACGCGCTCGAGCTTGTCGGCGCCGACAGCGGCAGCGTGCTCGGCCCGGTTGAGGCCAAGGTCGAGACGCCGCGTGGCGTCGCGCTGATCGACGCTGCGACCACGGCCGATGCGCCGATCTCCGGTAGTGGCGCACTGCTGACAATGCACTTCCGGGCGCTCGTGGTACGGCCGACGAGCGCGGTGTCCGCGCGCGTCGCCGCGACCGGCCTGAAGGCCGGGGCGGGCATTCCGACGGCGCCACCGCTGAACATCGCCATCAAGCCCTGAATGGATCCCGATGCGCCAGCGCGGCTTCACGCTGATCGAGTTGATGATCACGGTGGCCATCATCGGGCTGCTGGCGATGGGCGTCGCGCCGCTCGCGAAGGTCGGCATTCAGCGTGCCAAGGAGACCGAGCTGCGCTCGTCGCTGCGTGAGATCCGCAGCGCGATCGATGCCTACAAGGATGCGGCCGAAAGTGGCCGCATCAAGAAGGACGTAGACAAGTCGGGCTATCCGCCGACGCTTGAGGTTCTCGCGGCGGGGGTCGAGGACACGAAGAGTCCAGACCACGCGAAGATGATCTATTTCCTGCGGCGTATCCCGCGGGATCCGATGAACCCGGACGGCACCTTGCCACCGGAGAAGACCTGGGGCCTGCGTAGCTACGCGAGTCCGCCAGACAGCCCCCAGTCCGGTGAGGACGTGTACGACGTTTATTCTCAGTCTCCCCGAGTAGGTCTCGATGGCACGCCGTATCGCACCTGGTAGATCCTCGCGCGGCAGCGGCTTTACGCTGTTCGAGCTGATCGTTGTGCTCACGATCATCGGCACGCTCTTGTCGATTGCAGTGCCGCGCTACTTCAGCTCGCTGGAGAGGTCGCGCGAAACGATCCTGCGCCAGGACCTGTCCGTGATGCGCGATGCGCTCGACAAGTTCGATGCGGACAAGGGTCACTTCCCCGAGACGCTCGAGGGACTGGTCACCGAGAAGTACATTCGCGCGATCCCCGTCGATCCATACACGAAGAAGGCCGATACCTGGGTCGTCGTGCCGTCCGATGATCCCGACGCCCCGGGGGTCAAGGACGTGCACAGCGGCGCCGAGGGGAACGCGCCGGATAGCTCGCCCTATGCGAGCTGGTAGGAACAACCCCGCCCGCCAGGGCGGCTTTACCTACTTCGGCGTGATCATCGCCGTTGTGCTGATTGGCATGGCGCTGGCGACGGTCGGCGTCGTTGCGAGCACCGAAGCCAAGCGCGAGCGTGAAGCTCAGCTGCTGTGGGTCGGCGCGCAATACCGCAACGCGCTGACGGCTTTCTACACGCGAAATGGCGGCCAGCTGCCGCAGAATCTCAAGGAGCTTGTCCTTGACGAGAGGTCGGGCGTGCCGCACCATTTTCTGCGGAAGCTCTATCCGGATCCGATCACCGGGTCCACCGAATGGGAACTGCTGACCCTGCCGGGGGGTGGCATCTACGGCGTTGCCTCAACCTCGACCGCGGCGCCGCTGAAGCTCAAGGGCTTCAAGGACGCGGACCGTGCCTTCGAGGACGCGACCTGCTACAAGGCGTGGCAGTTCGTGATCAGCTCGCGCCGCCTGCCGATCCCGATCACGGCCACCGCGGCCTGCTAGCGGCACGGGCGAGGCGCGATCAACCGCCTCGGCGTACCCCACGACTGAGCCGGCGGCCTCCGCCAGTGCCGCGGTCACAGATCGCAGTGTGAATTTTTACGACGCGCGCAGCGCGACGCTGACGCCACGTGGCAGCGCGGGGGGCGTTGCCCTACTGCATTATGAAAGCAACCGGCCGGCCTAGGGGCGTGCGTTTTTGCGCGTATCCGCGCCAAAGTGCCAGCGGCCGGACCCCACATCTGGCGCGTGAGGCTCCAACCACGTCACAAGGCAGGGCCGCCTGCAGGGTCCTCGGAAAGCGCTGACGGGGTCCCGCGGCGTGCAAGTGACTGATAATCTTTATCAATACTAAAGAAATTCGATACCTAAGCCTCTGACTGCCCGTTCGAGCGGCAGAGGCAACGGCCCAAGTGCCATCATGGCAAATCTGGTCATCAGATTATCAATATTATCATATATATGGAATGCTGCCGCTTTCAGGCACGCGAATGCCGCGTTTGAGTGGGTATTTCTCCTACCCACCGTATGGGCAATCCTGAGAATGGTTGTCATTCCGCCGTGGCTGCAATCTCCGTCGTGCACAAAAGTGCCCCGCACCAGAGGACCCCGGTGCAGGAACGATTAGGGAGAGAGTCCGCGATGACTCGGGCAAGCACGCTCGCGTTGGAATTTCCGTCTCAGGGCTTTGCCCGGGGCGAGAAATGACTCGCGTTCTCAGTCGCACTCTGGCGGTGTCTGCACTCACGCTTGCCGCGGCGCTCACCAGCACCGCCCGCGCCGAACAGTCGCCGGTCGGCGCCGAGCCACACCTGCACCACGCCGTCGCCGAGGCGCGCCGCGCAGTCGCGCACTACGTGGTCCCCGACGTGCAGCTTATCCGTGACGATGGCGCGGTCGTGAAACTCCCCTCGGAGATGAACGACGGCCGTCCGGTCGTCCTCGCCTTCATCTACACCAGCTGCACCAGCGTCTGCCCGCTGATCAGCCACACGCTCGCCGACGTGCAGCATCGCCTCGGCGAGCGCAGCAGCGGCGTACACCTGATGTCCATCAGCATCGATCCCGAGCAGGACACGCCGTCTCGTCTGCGCGACTACGCGCACTCGATCAACGCAGGTCCAGAGTGGCAGCACTACACCGGCACGCTCGAAGCGAGCCAGACTGCCCAGCGAGCGTTCAATGTCTACCGCGGCGACAAGATGAGTCACTCGCCCGCGGTGCTGGTGCGATCGAGCGCCGATGCCCAGTGGGTGCGGCTCGATGGCTTTACGACGGCGGAGCAAGTGCTCGCCGAACTTCCCGATGCCGGTTTGGCGCGCTGAGACTTCCGATGCGCGTCAGCCATTTCAACGTGTTCCAGAGCTGGTCTCGATTCCCATTCGGGCGGACGCAGGGCCGCCATCGTGACGGAGGATTCGACATGAAGAGCGTCCCGACCCTCATGCGCCTGATGCCGGCGCTTGCGTTGCTACTGCTCGCGGGCCACGCGGAGGCACAAAGCTTCCGCGTCCAGTGCCCCGGCAATACGACGCTGCAGCCCGGTGGCGATGGCATCAAGTGCCAGCAAGTCGCCGGCGGCGACGGCTTCGCCACGATGGGCGACGGGACTACGACGTACCTGTTCGGGTTCGGGCCCCTGTCGGGCCTCGCGGACATCTTCCGCGGACTGCCGGGGACACAGACCAACACCGTCTTCAACCAGATCTCCCCCGCCGCCGTCGGCGCGCCAAGCAGTCTGGTCGGCATGCCCGACGCCAGCTGGACCTACCCGACGCCGACCACGATCGGCTACAACGGCGCGATCGGTCTGACGCCTGACAACGGCCTCGACCCCTGGGTCAGCAACGCGACCTACCTCGTCGGCGCCACCGTTCGTACCAGCGCCGGCGTCTACACCGCGACCACCGCCGGCACGTCAGGCGGGACGACGCCCACTTGGTCCGGCACGGCTTCAGATGGCGGCGTGAGCTGGGCGTTCCAGGGTTCGCTGCTCACGACCGGCCACGTCGATCCGCGCGAACTGATGGACGTCGGCGTCATGAACGCCAACCAGCCGGCGCCGCTGATCGCGATCGACGAGGATGATGAGCTGTTCCTGACACTGTCCAACGTCGGCATGATCATGCGGCCCGACCTGTTCGAGCAGCACACGATCCACTTCCACGGCTACCCGAACGCCTCGGCGTTCTACGACGGCGTGCCGGACGCGTCGATCGCGATCAACGTCGGCGGCAGCTTCAGCTACTACTACCTGGCGCCGGACGCGGGCACCTACTTCTGGCACTGCCACATCGCGCCGCCCGAGCACCTGCAGATGGGCATGGTCGGCCAGCTCTACGTCCGTCCGCGCCAGAACAAGGTCGCGCTCGGCCGCAACCTCCACGACTCACTCGCCAGTTACGAGTCGGGCACGCCGGCGGCGGTCTCCTCCTCCCCACCTCGGAACGTCTTTCCGAGCGACTGGCAGCAGTTCGAGGCGCTGCGCAAGCGCTGCGGCGGCGACATCCTGTGCTCCACACCGGTGCCGCCAGCGAACAGCGCGACGCGGCCGGCCACTGGCAACTACGCCTACAACGACGGCGACGGCTCGACGTACTACGACGTCGAGTATCCGATCCAGATGCACGGCTTCGACCCGAACTTCCACTTCGTGGGCATGACGTTCAACCCCGAGTCGTTCAATGACATGAAGGACAAGTACTTCCTGCTCAACGGCCGCAGCTACCCCGACACAGTCGGCGGGCACGCCTGCACCGACGGCGACCTGCTGCCGGCGTGCGCGACCGTGACGGTCGGCACCGTAGTGGCGGGCCCGATGGAGACGCAGTCGACTGACGGCACCTACCACGCCTCCCAGCCGCTGCCGACCGTGATCAACATCCCCGCGGGTGGCCGTGCTCTGCTGCGCATCTCGAGCCTGAGCGTCAGCGAGTACTACACCTTCGGCTCGCTCGGTGTGCCGATGACGGTCGTTGGCCTGAACGCGCGCCTGCTGCGCGACCTGCAGGGCAATAACCTGGCCTACCAGACGAACTCGATCACGCTCGCCGGCGGCGAGTCGATCGACGTCATCCTGGATGCCAGCACGCTGACCACGGGCCAGAAGTTCTACTTGTACTCGCCCAACCTCGATCACCTCTCGAATGACGCCGAAAACTTCGGCGGCATGATGACCGAGGTGAACATCTGCGGCTCGGTCGACCCGTCGA
>JANXQL010000094.1 GCA_025356815.1 Pseudomonadota bacterium | reverse complement strand
GATGGCGCCTGCAGGTGCACCGGCAGGCAGTCGTCGAGGCTCGCCGCGAGCGGCGGCATCGACGGGAACGCAAGCGGGCCGTCGCCCAGCACCGAAAGTTCGCGCGCAAGGCCGAGCACCGACAGCGCGTCGCCACGGTTGGGCGTGAAGTTGATCTCGAAGACGACATCGTCGAGGTCCAGCGCGGCGCGCAGGTCGGCGCCGGTTACCAGCTCGTCGGGCAGCTCGAGCAGGCCCTCGTGGCTGTCGCCGAGCTCGAGCTCGCGGGCGGAGCACAGCATGCCCTCGGACTCGATGCCGCGCAGCTTGGCGCGCTTGATCTGTATGCCGCCGGGTAGGCGCGCGCCGATGCGCGCCAGCGGCACCTTGATGCCGGCGCGCGCATTTGGCGCGCCGCAGACGATGTTCAGGTGCTCGCCATCAAGGCCCCGCACCTCGCAGACGCGCAGCTTGTCGGCCTGCGGATGGGCCTCGGCCGTCAGGATCTCGCCGACGACGATTCCCTCGAACGGCGGCGCGGCGGGACTGCGGCCCTCGACCTCGAAGCCAGCCATGGTCAGCTGGTGGGCGAGCGCGCCGACCTCTGGGTTCAGGGCGACCCACTCACGCAGCCATGCGAGGCTGACCTTCATGCGTTGCGCCCCATTCCGGTCACGCCCTCTCGAACTGCGACAGGAAACGCAGGTCGTTTTCGAAGTAAAGCCGCAGATCGTTGACGTCGTAGCGCAGCATCGAGAAGCGCTCGATGCCCATGCCGAAGGCGTAGCCGCTCCAGTGCTCGGGGTCGAGCCCGCAGTTGCGCAGTACGTTCGGGTGCACCACGCCGCAGCCGAGCACCTCCAGCCAGCCGGTCTGCTTGCAGACGCGACAGCCCCTGCCCTCGCAGAACGCGCACTGGCAGTCGACCTCGGCGGACGGCTCGGTGAACGGGAAGTAGGACGGGCGCAGGCGGATCTCGAGCGGCTTTTCGAAGAACTCCGAGACGAAGTTCCTCAGCATCGCCTTCAGGTGCGCGAAGCTGATGTCCTGGTCGATGACCAGTCCCTCGACCTGATGGAACATCGGCGTATGGGTCTGGTCGGAATCACAGCGGTAGACGCGCCCGGGCATGATCAGCCGCAGCGGCGGGCTGGTCGAGAGCATCGCGCGCACCTGCACCGGCGAGGTGTGCGTGCGCAGCAGGCGGCCGTCGCCAAAATAGAACGTGTCGTGCATCGCCCGCGCCGGGTGATTGGCGGGGATGTTCAATGCCTCGAAGTTGTGGAAGTCGTCCTCCACCTCCGGTCCTTCGGCGACGCCGAAGCCGGCACGGCGGAAGATTTCCTCGATCCGCAGCCGGGTACGGGTGACCGGGTGCAGCGCACCGGGTTTCACGCCGCGGCCGGGCAACGTCACGTCGATCGCGCCGGCGGCGAGCTGCGCGGCCACCGCCGCGTGTTCGAGCACCGCGGTACGCAGCTTGAGCGCCTCGGTGAGCGTGACCTTGGCCTCGTTGATCCGCGCGCCCGCGGCGGGGCGCTCGGCGGCTGCCAGTGCGCCGAGCCCCTTGAGCTGCTCGGTGATCGCGCCTTTCTTCCCTAGCAGGCGAACCCGGACCTGGTCGAGCACGACCAGGTCCGTGGCAGCCGCGATCTCGGCAAGTCCCGAGGCGACGAGGCTTGCGAGATCCACACGCTACTTCGCAGCAGCAGCCGTGGCCGGCAGCGCGGCCTTGACCTGCTCGACGATCGCGCTGAACGCGCCCGGCTCGTGGATTGCGAGGTCCGACAGCGCCTTGCGGTCGATCGCGATGCCGACGAGCTTGAGCCCGTTGATCAGGCGGCTGTAGCTCAGCCCATGCGCGCGGGCAGCCGCGTTCAGGCGCTGGATCCACAGCGAGCGGTAGTCCCGCTTCTTGATCTTGCGGCCGCTGTACGCGTACTGGCCGGCCTTGATGACAGCCTGCTTCGCGGCGCGAAATACCTTGCGACGGGCGTTGTAGTAGCCCTTCGCCTTGTTGAGAATCTTCTTGTGACGGCGCCCAGCGATGACGCCCCGTTTTACTCGTGCCATTTCAGTCTCCTAACGATGCGTCGATCTAGTGGTTGGGCAGCAGCTGGGTGACCCGGCCGAGGTCCGTTTCATGGACCATCTTTCCGGACCGCAGCTGACGCTTACGCTTCGACGGCTTCTTCGTCAGGATGTGTCGCTTGTGCGACTGGCCGCGCTTGAAGCCGTTCGCAGTCTTGCGAAAACGCTTCGAGGCAGCCTTGTTGGTCTTCAACTTAGGCATGACTTCACTCCTGCCGGGCGGGTTCACCGCCGGCGCTTTTAATAACCCTGTCGCACTGACCGGACGCTTTGAGGGTCCTGCCTTGCTCGGGGCGGGCCCGGCGATGGGCGATCGTAAGATCGCCTGCCGCCGGTCACTTGTGTCGCAGGCACTCGACGCGCCTGCGTCAACAAACCTTTATCGAGCCTTACTTCTTTTTCGGCCCGAACATCATCACCAGCTGCTTGCCTTCCATCAGCGGGAACTGTTCGACCGTCGCGTGTTCCGCGAGGTCCTTCCCCAGCCGATCGAGCAGGCGACGCCCCACTTCCTGGTGCGCCAGCTCCCGGCCCCGGTAACGCAGCGTCACCTTGGCCTTGTCACCCTCGATCAGGAACCGAAGGATGTTACGCAGCTTGATCTGGTAATCATTCTCGTCGGTTCCCGGTCGGAACTTCACTTCCTTGACCTGGATCTGTTTCTGCTTGCGCTTCGCCGCGTGCGCCTTCTTGTTCTGTTCGAACAGGAACTTGCCGAAGTCCATGACCCGGCAAACCGGCGGCTCGGCCGTCGGCGACACCTCAACGAGATCCAGTTGCTGCGAAGCTGCGAGTTCGAGCGCTTCCGCCCTGCTCATCACGCCTGCCTGGCTTCCGTCGTCCGCGATCACCCGCAGCTGCGGCGCAAGAATTTCTTCGTTACGCCGTACGCGCTTCGTAGTAGAGATAAATCAATCCTCCAAAGAATGACGGCCGCGGCCCGCGATATCGGTCAGTATGAGCTCGGCCACCTTTTCCAGCGGCATCGAACCCAGATCCTGGCCCGAACGCGTGCGCACGGCCAACGAGCGGGACTCGACTTCTCGGTCCCCCGCCACCAGCAGGTATGGAACCCGCCGCAGCGTGTGTTCCCTGATTTTAAAGCCGACCTTCTCGTTGCGCAAGTCGGTCTCGACCCGAACCCCCTGATTTTTCAGGAAATCAGCACATTCCTGCACATAACCGGCCTGGCGGTCGGTGATATTGAGGCTGACCGCCTGGATCGGCGCGAGCCAGGGCGGGAACTTGCCGGCGTAGTTTTCGATCAGGATCGCGATGAAACGCTCGAACGAGCCCAGGATGGCCCGGTGGAGCATGACCGGGCGCTTGCGGCCACCGTCCTCGGAGACGTATTCGGCGTCCAGGCGCTCCGGCAGCACGAAGTCCACCTGCAGCGTGCCGCACTGCCAGTCCCGGCCGATCGCATCCCTAAGCACGAATTCGAGCTTGGGGCCGTAGAACGCGCCCTCGCCCGGGTTCAGGGTGTACTCGAGGCCCGCCGCCTCGACCGCCGCCTTCAGCGCGCCTTCCGCCCGGTCCCAGGTCTCGTCGGCGCCGGCGCGCTTGAGCGGCCGGTCGGAGAACTTGACCTTGACCTCGGTGAAGCCGAAGTCCCGGTAGACCTCCTGCAACAGCCGGCAGAACGCCACCGTCTCGGCGTTGATCTGCTCCTCGGTGCAGAAGATGTGCGCGTCGTCCTGGGTGAAGGCACGCACGCGCATCAGCCCGTGCAGCGCGCCGGACGGCTCGTTGCGATGGCACGAGCCGAACTCCGCGATCCGCAGCGGCAGGTCGCGGTAGCTCTTCATGCCCTGCTTGTAGATCAGGATGTGACCCGGGCAGTTCATCGGCTTGACCGCGAGCATGCGGTTCTCGGACTCGGCGATGAACATCTGCTCGCGGTAGTTGTCCCAGTGGCCGGTCTTCTCCCACAGCGAGCGATCCAGCAGCTGCGGGCTCTTGACCTCGAGGTAGCCGGCCGTCTCCAGCTTGCCGCGCATGTAGCGCTCGACCTCGCGCCACAGGGTGTGGCCGGCCGGGTGCCAGAACACGCTGCCGACCGCCTCCTCCTGCTGGTGGAACAGGTTCAGCTCGCGGCCGATGCGGCGATGATCGCGCTTCTCGGCTTCCTCCAGGCGCGTCAGGTATTGCTTGAGCTCGGCGTCGTTGCGCCACGCGGTGCCGTAGACCCGCTGCAGCATCTGGTTCCTGGAATCCCCGCGCCAGTAGGCACCGGCGAGCTTCATCAGCTTGAACGCCCGCAGCTTGCCGGTCGACGGCACGTGCGGGCCGCGGCACAGGTCGACCCAGTCGCCCTGGCCGTAGAGGCTGATGTCCTCGTTGGCGGGAATCGAGGCGATGATCTCGGCCTTGTAGTGCTCGCCCATGCCCTGGAACAGCGCGACGGCCGCATCGCGCGGCATTACCCGGCGCGAGATGGGCAGGTCGGCCTTGACCAGCTCCTTCATCTTCGCCTCGAACTTGGCCAGGTCCTCCGGCGTGAACGGCCGCTCGAAGGCGAAGTCGTAGAAGAAGCCGTCCTCGATCACCGGCCCGATGGTCACCTGCGCGCTCGGGTAGACCGACTGCACCGCCTGCGCGAGCAGGTGCGCCGTCGAGTGGCGAATCACCTCGAGCGCGGCCGGGTCCTTGTCGGTGACGATCGCAAGGGTCGCGTCCCGCTCGATCAGCGTAGAGGTGTCGACCAGCACGCCGTCGACGCGGCCGGCAAGCGCGGCCTTGGCAAGTCCCGCGCCGATGCTGGCGGCCACCGCGGCCACGGTGACCGGCTGGTCGAAGGATCGCTGGCTACCGTCTGGAAGGGTGATCACGGGCATGGAAACCGGCCTCGTCGCAAAGCCCGGCAGTCTAGCAAATGCGCCCTCGGGGCGCGGCTGGGCCGTTCGCCCGGCTTCAGCGGAACTTCAGGCGGTCGCCGTAGCCGGTGAGTTCGAGGTAGCCGCGGCCGAACCGCCGGCCGTCCGCCTGCGCCTCGATGGCGCCTTCCCAGTAGACGGCCCCGGTCGACTGCCGCGAGTCGCTCTCCTGGTCGTCCATCAGCGGCGTCAGCGTCAGTGACAGCGGGCCCGCCGCGAGGTGCCACTGCACCGGATAGCCGATCCCGGTCCGTGGCGAGCGCCAGCGACGACCCGCCGTGAACGCGACCTCGGCGGGCGCGAGCACCTGCACCCGGCCATCCGCCGCGCGCCAGGTGCCGCCGGCCCAGCGCACGTGGCCTTCTCTATCTCGGATCCGGAACGCCATCAGCGCCCCGCCATCGTCGAGGTTCAGGCCCACCCAGTCCCAGCCGACCGAGGCCTCGTCGAGCGGCGAACTGGACCATTCGTGGTCGAGCCAGGCGCTGCCGGTGACCGCGAGCACCTGCGCGCCGCGGCGCACCTGCCCGTGCACCGCGAGCCCCGGCAGGCTGTAGTAGTAGCTGGCGGAGCCGGCCGCCGGGCCCTTCTGGCTGTAGCCGTCGCGGCCGTTGTAGAGCGGCGCCTGGCGCGGCTCGAGCGTGAGGGTGAGGCCAAAGTCCTCGGCCGCGATGCGCGCCTGCAGCCTGCCGTCGCGCGTCGACAGCGACCAGTCGCGCAGGTGCACGTCGGTGCGTCCCATCGCCGCGTCCGCAAGGCCGAAGCCGGCACGGGCGACGCGCTGGTCGTGCCACAGCCGGCCGCGCGCCGGGTCGCTCACCGCCACGTGGGCGATCAGCACCTGGTCGCTGGCGAACGCGCTCGGGTTGTCGCGCCGCAGGGTCGCCCGGGTGCGGAAGAACGTCACCTGGAAGCCGAGCGGCCCGCCGTCGGGACCGGCGAGCCAGCCGGTCACGTACCACCACTCGGTGCGAAAGTCCGGGTGGGCGCCGGCATCCGCCGGCAGCGCCACGGCCACCCCGGGGCGCACCGGCGGATAGTCGACCACGGGCGTGGCGGCGGCGGCCACCGCCCAGCCGGCCAGCAGCCACAGTGCGCGCCTCACCAGTCCTCCCGCACGGCGCGCACGACGCTGCCGGAGGTCGCGACCCGGCCCGCGAGCCCCGCGGTCAGCGCCGCGGCGGCGACCAGCGTCAGCGCGACCGCCAGCAGCTGGCCGAGCGGCACCACGTAGTCGAGCGTCCAGTGGAACGACTGGCGGTTGACGACGTAGACGAGCACGAGGCTGAGCACGAGGCCGAGCAGCAATCCGTAGGCGACGCCGACCGCGCCCATGAACGCGCCCTCGCCCGCCAGCATCGCAAGCACCTGCGCCCGGCGCAGGCCCAGGTGGCGCAGCATGCCAAACTCCGCCCGCCGAGCGAGCGCCTGCACCGCGAACGCGAGCACGACGCTGAGCAGCCCGATGCCGACGGCCACCGCCTCGAGCGCGTAGGTGATCGCGAACGCCCGGTCGAACGCGGCCAGCGCGCGGTCTTTGAGCGCGCCGGACTCGATCACCTGCAACGCATCGCCAGCGTGCAGCCGCGCCGAGATCGCCTCGCCCACCGACTGCGCCGTCGCCCTCGCGCCCAGCCACACCGAGGCCTCGGTATTGCGGCGCTCGCCGCTGAGCTGCTCCCAGCTGGCGAGGTCGACGATCACCGAGCCGGTGCTGCGGGCGTAGTCGCGCCAGATCCCGGCCACCGCGAAGCGCACCTTGCGCCCCGCAACGGGCAACTCGACGCTACCCCCCAACGGCACCCCGTACAGGTCGTGCAGCGCCTCGGACACGTACGCGACCGGCAGCGTGGGCTCAAGCACCGTCGCGCGCGCGATGATCGGCAGGTTGCCGGCTCCCGCCTCCAGCGGCCGCGCGATCAGTACGACCGGCGGCAGGTCCCGCGCAAGCGACAGCTGCAGCGTGCGCCGCAGCTCGAGCCGCGCCACGCCCGGCACTGCCGCCAGCAGCGTGGCCTCGGCCGGCGTCAGTTCGAAGGTATCGGCGCCGGGGGTCACGCGCAGGTAGAGGTCTGCCGGCAGCACTGCGCCGAGCCAGCGCTCGAACGAGTCGCGGAACGAGTGCACCATGATCGCCATCGCAACCATCAGACTGAAGCTGACGACGATCGCGCCGAGGCTGACGGCCGACTGGCCGATGGACAGGCGCAGCCGTGCCAGCACGAGCGCGGCCAGCGGCGCTCGCGGCGACGGCAGGTGCGCAAGCGTCGCGGCGACGAACGCAGGCACCAGCAGGACGCCGCCCGCGAGCAGCGCCGCGATGGAGGCATAGCCGCCCAGCGGCAAGCCGCGCACGGGCGGCACGAACGCAAGTGCAGCGCCAGAAAGCAATAGTCCCAGCGCGAGTGCAACGCGCTCATGCACGCGCGCCGGCGCGTCGTCATCGCCCGCCTTGAGCGCGCGCGCAGGCGCGACCTCCGCGGCGCGCCGGGCCGGCAGCCAAGCGCCTGCGACCGCGACCACGACGCCGGTGGCGATAAACGCCGCAAGCGCGAACGGCGGGGTCGCGACCTGGGTCGTCTGCACCTGCAGCAGCCCCGCGCCCAGATCCGCCCCCTGCAGCGAGAGCACCAGCCGCGCGATCAGCCAGCCGAGTACTGTCCCGGCCAAGCCGCCGGCCGCCCCCACCGCGGCGCCCTCAAGCAGCACCGCGAGGCGCAGCTCGATCCGGCGTACACCCAGTGCGCGCAGCAGCGCCAGCTGCCGGCGCCGTCGCATCACGGCCAGCGCCTGCGTCGCGTAGACCAGGAACGCGCCCGTCAGCAGCGCCACCAGCGCCAGCATGTCGAGGTTGACCCGATAGGCGCGCGTGAGGTTGGCGGCCCGCGTCTGCTCCAGCGCCGGGGTCATCGCATCGACGCCGGCCGGCAGCACGAGCGAGGCGGCGTAGCGCGACGCATCGACGCCCGGCGCCAGCCGCAGGTCGATGCGGGTCAGCCTGCCGAGCGAGCCGGTCAGCCACTGCAGGCTGGCGATGTCCATCAGCCCGACCCGGCGGGTGGTTGCGCCCTCCGGCAGCACGGCAACGACCCGCAGCGTGCGCTCACCGACGCCCACGCGCAGCGCGAGCGTCCCACCCTGCGCCAGCTGCAGCTCGCGAGCCGCCGCCGCGGACAGCACCAGCGCGTCCGGCTCGAGCAGCGTGACGTACCGGCCCGCGAGGTCGCCGTACAGTTCGGGACGCAGCTGGGCGGCGACGAGCGGATCGACCCCTTCGATCGACAGCGTGCCGCCGCCGACCAGGGCGGCTTCGCGCGCAAGCACCGGACTTGCGACGCGCACGCCGGCGCGGGTTGCCAGCTGTGGATAGAGCGACTCGTCGAACCCGGCCTTCGTGCCGCGCACCGCAAGGTCCGCCGTGCCGGACAGCTCGCGAGTCGCGCGCCCGAACTCCGCCAGCGCACTCTCGTTGATCAGGTAGACCGCGGCGGCCAACGCAATGCCGACCGCGATCGCGGCGATCGAGACAAAGAGTCGCAGCGGCCGGTCACGCAGCTGCGCGCCGAATACCGCGAGCGAGGGGGCGGCGCTTCCGACAGGTCGCATCAGCGAACCGCGAGCGGGACCAGCGCGCGGCCGTCGAACTCGCAGGCGCGGTCGGCGCTCGCCGCGGCCGCGCGCGAATGGGTGATCAGGAGCCCGCCGCCGCCGTAGGCGCGAACGGTGCGCGCGAGCAGCGCGAGCACCTGGGTCGCGCTCTTGGGGTCGAGGTTGCCGGTCGGCTCGTCGGCGAGCACGAGCCGCGGCCGGTGCACGAGTGCGCGCGCAATCGCAACCCGCTGCAGCTCGCCGCCGGACAGCTCGCGCGGGCTGCGCGCGAAGGCGTCCGCAAGGCCCACCTCGGCGAGCATCGCCTCGACCCGCGGCCGGACCTGCCGCTCGTCGACCCCGTTCAGCGACAGCGGTAGCGCGACGTTGCGACCGACGCTCAGGTACGGCAGCACGTGGAAGGCCTGGAACACGAACCCCATCGAGCGCCGCCGCAGCAGCGTCAGGGCATCGTCATCGAGATCGCCGAGGTCGATGCCATCGATGCGCACAGCGCCCTCGTCCGGCCGGTCGAGGCCCGCGATCACGTTCAGGAGCGTCGACTTGCCGACGCCAGACTCGCCCATGATCGCCACCCACTCGCCCGCCTCGAGCGTGAAGCTCAGGCCGTCGATCACCGCCGGACGGTCCGGCCCGAAGCGGCGCACGAGCCGGTCGAGGACCAGCAGCGGCGCGCTCATCGGGGACTGGCCGCCGGCGGCAGGTAGTACAGGTCGATCGACTTGCCGATGCGCTCACGCGGCGTGTAGGCGTCGAGCCAGCCGAAGCGCTCCGGCGCATGCATGCGGGCAAGCTCGCTGACCGCGATCCAGCCAATGGCGCGCTGGTCGGGCCCCAGCAGTTCGTACGGCGGCAGATCCTCGCGCGCGAGGTCTGCGGTGCCCAGGTAGGCAAGCGCGACCTTCGGCACCTGCAGCGCCCGCAGGCGCAGCGTCAGGCGGCGGAAGTCCTGCCCCCAATCGAGGTCGGAGTCCACCAGGATCCGCTCCGGATGCGGCGCGAGAATGTTGAAGTACGGCAGGTAGTCGGGCCACGGTGCGACGGCGGTCCAGCCCTCGGCGAGGGCTGCGAGCACAAGCAGCGTGGCCACCCCCCACCCGATCGCGCCGCGCGGCCGGCGGTGCAGCCAGCCGACCACCTCAACCGCGAGGTACGCCGCGCCGATCGCGAGCAGCGGATACAGCACGAGCAGGTGGCGCACGCCGATATTGATGTGGCTGAAGATGCTCGCGAACGCGAACAGCGCGACGAAGATCAGCGGCAGCGCAAGCGGCACGGCCGCGCGCTCGACGATGCCGCGCCACGCCAGCCGCCAAAGGCCCGCAAGTCCCATCAGCAGCAGCGGCAGCGGCGTCTTCACGGCCATCGCGATGATGTAGAAGTAGCGCCAGCCGTTGGTCTTGAGCTCGCCGAACAGGTAGGACAGGTGACCGCCGTTGTTGTGCACGACCAGCGCCTGGATGCCGCCGACGATCCACTGGAACGCCTCCGGCACCGGCACGCGGGCGAAGAACCGGTACGCCGGGTCGTGCAGCGGGCCGTCGACATAGCCGAACAGATAGCCGAGCGCCTGATTGAACTTGTGGGTGTGGTCGGTCAGATAGATGATCCGGCCGCCGTACGCCGCGGTCAGCACGCCTGCGATCGCAAGCGTCGCGAGCACGACGCCTGTTGCCCACTGCAGCCGGCGTACCGGCTCGCGCGCCTCGCCGCGCGCGGGTGCGGACCAGGCGTGCAGGCCGAGCAGCACGAGCCCGCCGAGGCCACAGAACGGCAGCGCCGAGAGCTTGGTGCCGATCGCAAGTCCGAGTGCGAGCCCAAGCCCGAGCGCGTCCATCAGCCGCCCCGACCCGAGCCACCGCTGGATCGCGTACAGCGCGAGCAGGCAGGTCGCCGCCGACGGCACGTCCAAGGTCGCCAGCGCCCCATGCCCGATCAGCACGGGCGTCGTCGCCGTGAGCAGCGTCGCAAGCAGCGCCGCGCCACGCCCGAGCACGAGCCGCCCCCACAGGTAGGTCATCAGGATCAGGAGCGCGAGAAACGGCAGCGCGCCCGCGCGGGCAAGCGTGAGGTACTGATCGTAGTGGCCGCTGCCGTAGAGGATCGCGATCCCCTCGGGCTTGCCGTCCGGCGGCGGCTTGCCCTGCGAGCGGGCGCCCGCCAGATACGGACCCAGCGCCAGCATCAGTCGGGCCAGCGGCGGGTGCTGGATGTCGTAGTCGTAGTGCCCCTTGTCGAGCAGCGCCATGCCCGCGGCGATGTGCTCCGGCTCGTCCCAAGTGTGGCCATAGACATGCCACGTGGAGGCGGCCAGGCCACAGCCGAGCGCGCTTAGCAGCAGGACGGCGGCCAGGGTCAGCAGGCGGGATCGGGCAATCTGGAGCATGGGTCGGGGCCGGACGGACACGCGCGCATCATAGCGAGGCCGGCATGTCGGCCGGCGTAAGTTTCTCTATGCTGCGTGCCAATGGAAGCCTTCCTCGTCTCGGCCGGTGTCGTCGCGCTCGCCGAAATCGGCGACAAGACCCAGCTGCTCGCCTTCGTACTGGCCGCCCGCTACCGGCGGCCCGCCCCCATCATCCTGGGCATTCTGGTCGCGACGGTGGTCAATCACGCGCTCGCAGGCGCCGTGGGCCGCTGGCTGATGCTCGCGATCGGGCCGGATCGGATGCGCTGGGGCCTCGCCGCCTCGTTCTTCGCGATGGCGGTCTGGATCATGATCCCGGACAAGCTCGACGAGACCGAGGCAAGCCCCAGGGCGCGCTTGGGCGTATTCGGGACGACCGTGGTCACGTTCTTCCTGGCCGAGATGGGCGACAAGACCCAGATCGCGACGATCGCACTGGCGGCGAAATACGCCTCGGTCTACGCGGTCGTCGCCGGCACAACCGTCGGCATGATGCTCGCGAACGTGCCCGCGGTGCTGGTCAGCGACCGGCTCGCCGGGCGCCTGCCGACCCGGCTGGTGCATGCGGTGGCGGCGGGAATCTTCGCGATCCTGGGGGCGCTGGTCGCGTTCGGCTCCACGGACGGGTTGCTGCGGTAGGCGCCGTCCAGTATTCTCCTGCGCCTCGCATCGAGCGGGCGCGTAGCTCAGCGGTAGAGCACTTCCTTGACATGGAAGGGGTCACAGGTTCGATCCCTGTCGCGCCCACCAAATAGACGTATAAAAACAATAAGTTAGCGGCAGCCACTGAAAAGCACCAACCCGTCTTGGGCCCACCTTGGGGCACACTTTCGCGGATTTAACGCGGGGCCACCCTTTCTCTCCATTTGCACCCGCTTCAGGCATGGCCGACCGGCGCAGCTCAAGCGATGCACGGCTGCACGGCTGCTCGAAGATCGCAAACCCTTCCGGCCGCCGTCGCCGCCGAAGCGCGTACAGAACCCATGATCCGCATTCTAGGTCCGCTTCCGCAGGGTCTAGTTACACCGCGCTTGCCCACTGTCACCACGGTGTCGGCGGCGATGCATCGGCCCGCGGGTGACAACCTGCGCCCTACCCGACGCACCGGTCGCATCAGCACTCCGACATTGCCGGGTTGCCGTTGTTATCGGCTTCCGATAACATAGCGACATGATTGAGAGCTTCGGAAACCGTTTGGCCGAAGACTTGTTTTATGACCGGCGGTCGAAGGAAACCCGGGCGTTCCCGCCGGATCTCCTGCGATCTGCGCGGCGCAAGATCCTGTACCTCCACGACGCTGCGGATCTCACCGATCTGCGTGTGCCGCCAGGTAACCGACTCGAGGCACTAAAAGGTCGCGGCAAGGGAATGTATTCGATTCGGATCAACGATCAGTGGCGTGTCGTTTTTCGCTTCGATCGAGGCTACGCCCTGGACGTCGCAGTCGTGGACTATCACTAGGAGCAGTACATGGCCAGAAAGCCACACCCTCAGCCCAGCAATCCTTTTCATCCCGGCGAAATGCTGCTCGAGGAGTTTCTGTCGCCCGCCGGCATCACCCAGACGGCATTTGCAAAGCGCCTCGGCTGGACGCGCGCCCGGCTCAACGAACTTATCAAGGGCAAGCGTGGCGTGACCGCAGATGCGGCACTCGATCTCGCCGAGGTTTTGGGCACCTCGCCCCGACTGTGGATGAACCTTCAGGCGACGTACGACCTCGCAGCGGCGGAAAAGCGTCGCGCGGCCTGACCCTCCGCAGGTTGTTGTTCCTTCGGATACGACTCACGCGCAACTCACACGCAATCCCGATGGATCCTGTTCCGACCCACTCGCCAGCCCTCGCGGGTGAGCAAGATGTGCAGCCGCTCGTAACCGAAACGCGGTCGCGCTGTCGCCTGCTCGCGCATTCGCTGACGCAGGACGCTGGTGTCCTTCGCCTGTGACTGGTAGTACCAGATCGCTCTTCGCAAGCCTATAAGCCGGCAGAAACGCCGAACGCTGAGCTGGAAGCAGTCGTGTATCCAATGGGCGATAACCCGGCGTCTGGGCGTTCTCAGATCCTTTTTTTTTCTAATGACCTCCTGAAGCACGTGCCGATCGAGCGTCAGATCCGCTGCGAGCCGCTTCAGGCGGGCATTTTCATCGCCCAGTTGCCGGAGCTCACGAACCTCGAGAAGCCCCACGTTCGCGTATCGCTTCTTCCAGACGTAGAACGTCGCCTCGCTGATCCTCATCTGCCGGCACGCGTCCGACACAGCCTAGCCAGCGTCGGCTTGCTTCAGTGCAAAGAGGATCTGCTCTTCTGTGAACTTCGACTTCTTCATCGCTCCCTCTCCTTGCCTGGCAAGGACCCCGGAAGCACGTTACTCCAGTTCTAAATGCATACGAAATATCTGGGTGACGTCAGTCGGGAGTCGGACCGCCGTGTGCTCACGCCGTCGGATGGGCCTTGCGTCCACCGCCGACGAGGGCGCCTTCCCCGAGCGAGCTCGAGACCATGACCCGCGCCATCGCGGCGCAGCGCGCGGCGAGCGCGGCGGCACCGTCGTGCAGCGCCGTCGATTTCTGCACGGCGAGCTCGTTCTGCTCCATGTCCTCGGCACTCCAGCCGCGGGAGTGCGCTACGTACGGGAACTGCGGGAACTGGCAGCCGACCTCGGCGAAGAACCCCAGGAGCTGCCCGGCGACAGCCTGCACATTGTCCTGGCCGCCGGTGATGATGAACCCGGCCACCTTGTTCTTGAGCAGGTGACGGTCCGCGATCGTCTCCTGGTTCTGGATGCAGTTCATGCGCTCGACCATCTTGAAGTAGAGACTGCTGGCCGCGCCCCAGCGGATCGGCGTCGCGACCAGTATCACGTCGGCCCAGTGCACGACCGCCTCGTAGATTCCGGCCATCTCGTCGCTGCGATCCATCTGCGTGATGGAGCAGGGCCAGGTGCAGGCGCGCGCCGATTTCGAATAGTAGCCTTCGCAGGCGCGGATCCGCAGGTCGCGCACCCGGATGAACTGCGCCTCGCACGCCTGCTCGGTCGCCGCCGCGGCGAGGGCATGCGTGAGGAGGTCCTCCGAGGTGCTGTAGCGCGGGTTGCCCGGCGTCATCGCGGTCGTCGAAAGGCCAAGCACGCGAATCGGGCCGTCGCCGCGCACGGGCGTGCGCGCGAGCGGGTGCGGCGCGTGGGGCTTGCGCGCACGCAGCGTCGCGGGCTCAGGCCGGATACGGACGCGATCGTCGTCGACGCGCACGGCGTAGGACGGCACCCGGTCCTCCTCGGAGCCCGGCTCGCCGACGCCGGTCGCGTGGTGGAATTTCCAGTAATGCGACGGGCAGACGACGTATTCACCGTCGAGCCGCCCCTGTCCGAGCGGCCCGCCGACGTGGTTGCAGGTTCCCTCGAGCACACCGACGCGGCCATTGCGACGCGACACCGCGAGCCGCTTCGAGCCGTGCATGGCCTCGCGCACCGCGCCTTCGGGGAAGTCCTCGAGCGGCCCGAGATCGACCCATTCTTCGTTCATGCAGACCCTCCGTGACGATCGCTCGCGCCGCTCGGTCGCTGTCGGCGGCCCGCCGGCCGCGGCGCCCCGAGCGCTGCAACCCAGATCCTAGCGCACCAACGAACGACACCGTCGGTGCGCCCATCCTGATCGACTCCCTCATCCGCTCGCTCAGGGCCGTACGCGCCTTCCGGCCAGCCCCCATGTCATGGGGCGATCTGGTGGAGATCCTCGACGTTGCTCGCGCGGGTGGTTCGGGCAGGTCGGTCGCATCGGGCTCAGAGCGAGAAGCCTTTCCACGATCTTTCCAACCGTATGCCAGAAAAGGGCACCCACGAGCGCCCATGGCGGATTACTTCCGCGTTAACTCCTTGTCCTGGCTCATGATGGCTTCCGGCGGCTCGCCAGCAGGGTCATTGACATGGAAGGGGTCACAGGTTCGATCCCTGTCCCGCCCACCAACAAATCTATTTATAACAATAACTTCGATGCCCGCCCGAGATTCAGACCTTCCCGCGTGGGCACAGATTGGGGCATAGACTCGTCGCCCCTATCATCGGACCCGAACCGCGCCTCCGCGGTCACGCGTGCCGCGTCCCGCCGCGGGTGCCGGGACTCGATCCCTCGCACGGGAGAGCCGGCCCGGGAGGCGCCTGGGGCGACGCCCGATCCGCCAGAGCAACGCCCTTGAGCGCGCGGAAATGCTACGTCCCCTTCGTCGATCGGCGTTTGCCGGTGGGCGGCGGCTGCTCGGCGACAATTCGATCCTCAGCAAACCCGCCGTGCGTGCGGGAGAACATGTCGTGCTGATCAGCGGTGCCCTCGTCCGACTTGGCCTTCTTGAACGTCAAGCCGCCACGCGCCAAATCCGGGTATTCCGCCGCCGCCTTCTTCTCAAGGAGGTCTTGGATCGTGAGGAGCTGAACCTTCGGGAAGCTCTTGCTCACCGGCGATTCGTAGTACCCGGCCTTCGTCGCCTCGACCGTCATCGGCTTCGTAGGCTCGGCCAAAGTCGCGAACAGGCCAATCGATGCCATTTCACGATCGACGACGTGGCCAAGGTCACGAATCATCGGAACGCCGACGTTCTCGCCGCGTTTGACGGAGACGATGATCTTCTTGGAGTGGCCGTTGTCGCCATAGAATTAGATCAAGCCGGCAATGCCGCTATTGGCCCCCTGCTTGTTACCCTCAAACGGCTGCGCGTTGACGAGCGCGCACGCCCACCACTGGAAATGGTACTTATCCCGTACAGCGAGATTCCTCGCGCCCTCAGCCTCAGCATCCTTGGGCGTCCCATGCACCTCGAAATCGATGCCACGGATTGCGTCGCGGAGCCGCTTCTCGATCAGGCTGATCGCGAGATGCGTAATGTCGAATTCGATCCACCGCGGGTCCAGCTTTTGGGCGGCATGCACTGCGGTACCGCAACCGCAGAATGGGTCGAGAGCTACGTCCCCGGGATTACTCGAGGGGCTAATCACGCGCTCTAGCAGTTCGAGCAGCTTCTGCGTCGGGTATCCGAAGCGCTCGGGGCTCGTGCCGTCGATACCGGAGATGTCCGTCCACATGTTCTGAATCGCAACGCCGGGAAGTTCGTCCAAGTAGCTCTTGAGCCGCAGCCGCCCACCCAACTTCTGCGGATAGTGCAACCGGCTCTCGTTGTCTAGCTGCTGCATCCGCTCCGGCGTGTACTTCCACCCGTTCGGCGGAGGCTGATACCTGAGCCCGTTCCGTGCAGTGAATGGGCACGTCAGGTTTGGACGCGGGTTAGGACTCGATAAATTCTTCTCGGCCCACTGACGGCCATCGGGGTCCGAGAATCTGAATCGCTCAGCGATGTGTTCGTCCGCGTGAGCGTGATACTTCTTGTTGAAGACGAATTCGTCAGACTTTGTCTAAAAACGTCCCGTGGCGCGACGATGTGGATGAGGGCGCGCGACGATCAAAATGGAGATCGGTGAACGCGTCGGCTCGGGCATGCCGGTGTTGATCGACGCTGACAAGCGTCAGACTTCTCCCTGCTTGGCGTGCGGGGCGGTTCCACGACGATCATGGTGTCGAAACGATATTGCGTTGCGGCATCCCTATTGCCAGTACCGGCAATACGGGGTTTGCCTGTCTGCCCCGGCGGAGGCAGCCACCTCGGAGAGCCTGCATGGCTTCAGCCCGGCATCGGCGGTCGGAAGGCGTAGGATGCGAGCATGAGCGCTGGCGAAGATGCCTCTGCCAATCGGTATGTTTCGGCGACTCCGCCGAGCCCCACCGGAGGGACCTGCTGCGAATGGGGGACGCCATTCACCGGGCTCCGCGCTGCGCCGTAGATCCTCCCGGGATTACCCGCAGCGGTAGGTGATTCCCCCAATCGGCGGGCCGCTAGGACAAACGGCGGCGCGACTGGGCGCACGGATCCTGCCCGCTGCGGTCGCCTCAATTTGGTGGTCTAATGCAAACGAAGTAGTTGAACTCGACCTTAGGACGAGCGTTTGCAAGGTCAAGGAACGAGACCCGAGTGGCTACGATTCTGATCGTCGACAATAGCGCCGAGCAACGGCAGTTGTTGCGGAGCGCACTTGAAGGAATGGGTCACGCGGTAATCGAAACGCGCGATGCCCAAGATGCTCTTTGGAAAGCCCAAAGCACAACTCCCGACATGATCTTGTCCGACATTCAGATGCCAGGACTTGATGGCTTCAATCTCCGTCGGAGCCTCCAACAGGATTCAGCCTTGCGGCACGTGCCATTCGCATTTGTGACCGAAGACTATGGGGGGCCGCATAGCGAGCAACTTGCGCAGGATGTAGGCGTCGCCCGCATATTGTTGAAGCCGTTTACGACCGAGCAGTTGCAATCGGTAGTCGAGGAACTGCTCAGCGTTGGTTACCTCCCAGACGCAACCCAGCAGCTTCTTCGGCTGGATAGTGAAGCGTTTCATAGGCGCCATGCGTCCGTCGTAGCCTCGCAGCTAGAAAGAAAGGTGGCCGAGCTCGAGCGGCTGGCGGGGCTCTACAAGGTGCTCTTCCAGACCACTCGGGCCATAACGCGCCTTACCAGCCCAGGCGAACTCTTCCCCGTCATTTGCCGCATCGCAGTAGAACATGGGCATGTCCAATTTGCCGCCATCTTCCGGATCGATCAGGACCGCCGCAACGTAACTGTCGTCGCCAGGCACGGCGAGGACGCTGGCTACTTGGATGAGGTCCGAGTCTCGCTGGACGAAGCGGATGCTATTGGCCGTGGGCCGGCCGGTCGGGCTCTTCGGTCCGGCACCCCCGTGGTCAACAACGACTTTCTCAATGACAGTACCGCCACGCCGTGGCGCGCGGCAGCACGACGCGCGGGCATAGGCGCTGTGGCGGCGTATCCGTTCTATGAGAGCGGTGCTGTGTCCGGCGCTCTCCTGCTCTACGCTTCTGCGCCTGGATTCTTTACCGCCGAGATGCTCCCGACGCTGAGCGAAATGGCGGCGGAGGTGTCATTCGCGCTGGAACACTTTGCTCAGGAGGAGGAACGCATTAGAGAAGGCAAGGCGATCGAGGACGCCCTTGATTACAACGCTTTGTTGATCACGTCGTCGCCTGTTGGGCTCATCACTTATAAGGCATCGGGCGAAGTTGTCTCTGCCAACGAAGCCGCCGCGAAGCTTGTTGGCGGAACGGTTGAACAACTCAAGGCACAGAACTTCCGAAAAACCGAGTCATGGAAGCAATCAGGGTTGCTCAACATTGCTGAGCGAGTTCTCGCTACCAATAGTTCGATGGAGGATGACGTCCATATCCGCTCCACCACATATGGGAAGGACATTTGGGTCACAGGTCGCTTGGTCCCGTTTGAATACAAGTCGGAAAGGCATCTGTTGGGAATATATTCTGACATTACCGAGCGTGTAAATGCTCGGGAGGCACTGGAGGAATCGGAGGGACGATTTCGGGCGCTGGTCGAGCAACAGCCACTGGTCGGCATTTTCCTGATCGATGACGGTAAGGTGCTCTACCAAAATCCACGCGCAGACGAAATCTTCGGATACGAGCCAGGACAACTGGTGGGCCGCACTATGGAATCGCTGACCGTGGCGGAAGACTGGCCGGCGGCGCAACGCGAAATCCGGCGGGTTCTGGCCGGCGAAATACTGGCGCTTACGTTGGAGGTCCGCGGGTTGCGCAAGGATGGCCAAGAGTTGCAAATTAGCGTGCATGGCGCGCTTGGGCGCAGCAGCGGTCGTCCCATCATCATTGGTGTGCTGCAAGACGTCACCAAGCTAAGGCGTGCTGAAAGGGAAGCCGAAAGACACTTCGCGCAGCTCGAGTCGGCATTCATGCACACTGTGGAAGTCGCCACTACCTTGAGCGAGATGCGCGATCCCTACACCGCGGGCCATGAGCGGCGCGTGGCAGAACTCGTAGTTGCGATCGGCGTCGATCTCGGCTTTGACGAGCCGGCTCAGAAGGGCCTTCGCGTCGCCGGCCTCTTGCATGACATCGGCAAGATCGGAATTCCGGCGGAGATTTGTTCCAAGCCCGGACGGCTGAACGCTCTCGAACTTGAGCTAATTCGACGGCATGCCCAGGCGAGCTACGATATTCTCAAAGACGTCGAATTCCCGACGCCGGTCGCACAGATCGCGCTACAACATCATGAGCGCATGGACGGCAGCGGCTATCCCCAGGGCCTGAAGGGTGAGGCGATTCTCTTCGAGGCGCGCCTCATGGCTGTCGCGGATGTAGTTGAGGCCATGGCCTCACACCGGCCCTATCGCGCCGGTTTGGGCATCGATAAGGCGCTCGAGGAGATCGAGCGCGGGCGAGGCAGCGCGTACGACGCTGTCGTTGTCGACGCTTGCCTAAGACTGTTCCGCGAAAAAGGCTACCAATTGCCGCATCTCTGATGCGCTGGGGCGCCTGACCGGCCCATGTTTGACTACAAACTGAGCGATCAAACCGCCCTCAACGGACCGCTGATGCTCGAGGTTTGCGCTGTCCGCGGTTGGGTCCTTTGGGCTGGGGCTTTGGCGGCCTACTATCGGTCTTGCCACCGCAGGGTAGAGCCGGTCCGTGTGAGACAGAGGAGCAGGTGGATGGTCTTGATAAACTGCTAACCTGATCGTGCTGTGCCGCCGCGCGGCGCTCAACCCAATCGTTAGGTCTACCGCCAATGGCGTACCAATTGCTTGCGTCTGTCACGCTTCTCGCGATATTTGGGACTGCTGCTGCTGACGAAAGGCCTTGGGCCTGGGTTGCTGCTGTGTAAGCGTCCGGGGAAGTCATCTTCACGGGTGGCTTCGGTTCTTAGGACAGATTTCTTCTTCGGCTAAGTGGATCTGCCAGCCCTGTTGATGGTTCTTTCCTGGTCCTTGCTCTTCATCAATCGTCGTCAGCATCCGCGGTCTGACGCGTAGCGTCAGAAGCTCTTCGGATTCCTCGACCTTGATCATGCCGCAGCCTTCAGCGACGGACGACC
>JANXQL010000087.1 GCA_025356815.1 Pseudomonadota bacterium | reverse complement strand
GATCAACACCCACCAGGTGCTGCGCGACGTCTACACGCCCGGCGTCGCACGCGTGTGCCTCGCGATTCGCGACGAGCCCGCGCGTGCCTGGGACTACACCAGCATCGGGCGCACGGTGGCGGTCATCACCAACGGCACCGCCGTCCTCGGACTGGGCGACATCGGCGCGCTGGCAGGACTTCCGGTCATGGAGGGCAAGGCGGCGCTGTTCGCCTCGCTGGTCGGCATCAACGGCATCCCCATCCTGATCGACGAGTGCGATCCCGAGCGCATCGTCGCGACGATTGTCGCGATCGAGAAGTCGTTCGGTGCGATCCAGCTGGAGGACATCGCGGCGCCCGCCTGCTTCGAGATCGAGGCCGAGCTGCGCCGGCGGCTCGACAAGCCGGTGCTGCACGACGACCAGCACTGCACGGCCGTGGTCGTGCTGGCCGCGCTGCACAACGCCGCGCGCCGGGCCGGTCGGCTGCTCGAACAGAGCGTTATCGGTCAGATCGGCCTCGGGGCCGCGGGCCTGGGAATCGTGCGCCTGCTGCGCGCGCACGGCGCGGGTCGCATCCTCGGCGCCGATCGCAGCGCCGCGGCGCTCGAGCGGCTACGCGTGCTCGGCGGCGAGCCGTCCACCCTCGAGGCGGTCATGGCCACGTGCGACATCGTCATCGCGACCACCGGCGTGCGTGGACTGATCCGTCCAGAACTCGTGCGGCCAGGCCAGGTGATCCTGGCGCTGTCCAACCCCGATCCCGAGATCGAGCCGATCGTGGCGCTGGAGCGCGGCGCCGCGTTCGCGGCCGACGGCAAGGGAATCAACAACGTGCTCGGGTTTCCGGGGCTGTTCAAGGGGGCGCTGGACGCCAGGGCCCGGTCGATCACCGACGAGATGCTGATGGCGGCTGCCCATTCGATTGCGGATCTGGCGCCGGAGGAGGATCTGGTTCCAGATGCGCTGGATCCCGCCGTGCATGCCGCCGTTGCGGCCGCGGTGCGCACGGCCGCACTGAGCGCCAGCCGTTGAGCGCGCAGGGGATCGGCGCAGGTGTGCGAAGGGGTGGCTAGGGGCGCGGTTCCCGGGCATCATTGCGTCCCCCTCGAGCCGGTGTCGGTCGTCGGGCCTCCGGGTTTCATAGAGTTGATCACGAATGACAAAGAAGCGCGCTCACCACGGGCACGGCTGGACACCGTCCGACCTCAGGAAGCTGAAATCACTGGTCGCCCGGGAAACACCGCGCGCCGAGATCGCAAAGACGCTGGGCCGGACCGTGTCGGCGGTCTACCAGCGCATCGTCACCGAGCAGTTGAGTCCGCGCCAGGCACCGTCGGGTCGCCGCCGCGCCAGCTGACGCCTGCGGCTGGGTGCTGCTAGCGCGGCCATCCCGCGCCGCGAAACGCCGCCGCCAGCAGCCACAGCGGACCGATCAGCAGGAACTGCAGGTCCTTGAAGAACGAGGGGCGCGCGCCCTCGACCGCATGGCCGATGAACTGCCCCACCCAGGCGACGACGAAGATCGCAAGGCTGGCGGCCCAGCGCGGTGCCGGCAGCAGCGCAAGTCCGTGCACGGCGGCGCCGAGCAGTCCGAGCACGGGCAGCATGCCCAGCGCCAGCCGCGGCGAGAGGCGCAGGTAGTACAGCAGGGCTGCGAGCGCGACCGCGCTCGCCCAACCGCCCGGCCAGTGACCGAGCGCCGCTGGCACCGGCAGGTCGGCCAGCAGCCCCAGTAACGCAAGCACGATCGACGGCACGCAGATCCAGTGCAGCGCCTCGTTGACGGGATGACGGTGGCTGAGCGTGTATTCGTCCAGCCAATGATCGAGTGTGCGCATCCGGACCTCGCGGCGAGTGTGCCATGCCGGCGGGCCGCGCTACACTGCCGGCAGTTCGGCGATCTCAGGAGTTCTCGGTGCGACGCAGCATGGCGTTGATCCTCGGCCGCGCGGCGCTCCTGGCGCTGTTGGCGGGCTGTGCCGGACCCGAGCCCCGACCCTCCGCGGCGGCGGCGACGCCGGCTCAGGCTGCGAGCGCGATGGCGAAGCCGGCGTCGACCACGGCCACGGCGCGCGGCGCCGCGTGGGTGTCGGGCAGCCAGGCCAAGGACGACCAGCGCCGCGCGGCGCTGGCCGCCGGCAGCTTGCTGCTCACGGCCGACAGCGTCGGCTACTACATGGATGTGCAGGAGGCTCGGCTACAGGAGGAGCTCGCCGGCAGCGGTGCGCAGATCGCGCGGGTCGGCGACGACCTGAAGATCAGCCTGCCGGGCACCGCCATGTTCGCGGCCGATCGCGCGGATCTCGAGCCACGCGTGCACGCGACGCTCGATTCGATCGGTGCGGTGCTGCAGAAGTTCGACAAGACCATCGTCGAGATCGCAGGTCATACCGACGCGGACGGCACGCCCGAGCACAACCAGTCGCTCAGCGAGCGTCGCGCGGCCGCGGTCGCGGGCTACCTGCAGGGGCGTGGCGTGGCGCGGGCGCGGATCATGGCGGTGGGCGTGGGCGAGGCGCACCCCGTGGCGAGCAACGCCTCGGCCGACGGCCGGGCGCGCAACCGCCGGGTGGAGCTGATCCTGTCGCCGCTGCTCAAGCGCGGCTAGAGGCGCGAAAGCGCCCCTAGATCATCGCGGCCTTCAGCTTCTTGAGGGCATTGGCCTCGATCTGGCGGATGCGCTCCGCCGACACCGAGTATTCGGCTGCCAGTTCATGCAGCGTCGCCTTGTTCTCGTCGCGCAGCCAGCGCCGCTCGACGATGGCGCGGCTGCGATCATCGAGTGTCGCAAGCGCGTGCGTGAGGCGCACGGTGGAGGCATCTTCCCACTGCGCGCGCTCGATGGCGATCGCGGGGTCCGCGTCCGGCGCCGGCAGGTAGGAGGCCGGCGAGTAGACGCCGTCCTCGTCGTCGGCATCGGCAAGCGGGTCGAAGGCGACATCGCGCGCCGCGAGGCGCTGCTCCATCTGCGTCACCTCGGCGGGCGTCACGCCCAGATCCCGGGCAACGGCCGCGGTCTCCTCGGCCGACAGCCAGGCGAGGCTCTTCTTGGCCTTGCGCAGGTTGAAGAACAGCTTGCGCTGCGCCTTGGTCGTGGCAACCTTGACCAGCCGCCAGTTGCGCAGCACGTATTCGTGGATCTCGGCGCGGATCCAGTGCACCGCGAACGACACCAGCCGCACGCCGACGTTCGGATCGAAGCGCTTGACCGCCTTCATCAGGCCGACGTTGCCTTCCTGCACGAGGTCGTTGACCGGCAGGCCGTAGCCGGCGTAGCCGCGGGCGATGTGGACGACGAAGCGCAGGTGGGAGAGCACCAGCTGGCGCGCCGCCTCCAGATCCTGGTCCTCGTGGAAGCGGGTGGCGAGGCGAACCTCGTCCTCCTTCGACAACACAGGGATGCGCGAGACCGCGTCGATGTACGCGTCGAGACTGCCGACCGGCCCGCGTAGCGCGAGGGTCGTGGGGGTCGATGCCGTGGCAAGCGCCGTCGTCATGGGGTTTTCACTACCTTTGCCCGGGTCAAACAGGCCCCGGATGCCCGAATTTTAGCACTCGTTGGATTTGAGTGCTAAGGCGGGCGGGAGTTCCCCAATAATTTTTAGTTATATCAGTATGTTGTCATGGACGAGCGTCAGGCCTCGTGGCCCGGCTCGATGGCCCGAAGGTGGCGGGTGGCTGCCACGAACGCGCCCAGCCAGCCCAGTCCCGCGCCCGTCCCGAGCAGGGTCAGCGCGGCGCGCAGCCCCAGTCCCTGCAGCGTGAACGTGCTGCCGTAGGCGGCTGCGACACGCCCCACCGGGCCTGCCAGGGCCAGTGCGAGTGCCTCCACCAGCAGCCAGCCCACCAGCGCGCCACCGAGTCCGTACCACAGGCCGCCGTACAGGAACGGGCGGCGCACGAAGCCGTCGCTGCCGCCGACCAGCTTGACCACCTCGATCTGGGTGCGGCGCGCGTCGATATCCAGGCGCACGGTGTTGCCGACGATCATCAGCACTCCGAGCCCGAGCAGCGTGGCAAGTAGCGCCGAGGCGCGGCGCAACGTGTCTAGGATCGCGGCGAAGCGGCGTACCCAGTCACTGTCCAGCTGCACCTGGTCGACCCCCGGCACGCTACGCAATGCCTGCGCCAGCTGCTCGACCGAGGTGACGTCGCCGCCACCTTCGGCGACACGCGGCCGCACGACGATCATCCCGGGCAGCGGGTTGTCCTGCAGTGCGTCCAGCGCCTGGCCCAGTCCCGACCAGCGGCGGAACTCCGCCATGCCCTCGGTCGCGCCGACGAAACGCGCGCTCGCGACGTCGGCGCGGGCGGCGACCCGCTCGGCCAACTGCGCGCCGTCCCGCTCGGACAGGGCCGGCTGCAGGTAGACGCTCACGTCCAGCGCGCTCTGCCAGCCGCTGGAGGCGATGCGCGCGTTCTGCACCACCAGCTGCAGGCTGGCCGGCAGCGCGAGCGCGATGCCGATGACGCCGAGCGTGAGCGCGCTTGCGAAGGGCGCGCGCACGAGCCGGCCGAGCGAGGCGACCAGTGTCTGCGCGTGGCGCTCCAGCCAGCCTGACAGCAGCGCCGAGAAGCCGAGGCCGCGTTCAGCCATGCGGCTCTCCCGCGAGCCGCCCCGCCGCGAGCGCGATGCACCGTACGCCGAACTGCTCGATCAGGTGCAGGTCGTGGCTGGCGATGACCACTGTCACGCCGACCTCGTTGAACGCGCGGAACAGCCGCATCACCTCGAGCGCGAGGTCCGGGTCGAGGTTGCCGGTCGGCTCGTCGGCGATCAGCAGTGGTGGCTTGGTCACTACCGCGCGGGCGATGCCGACGCGCTGCTGCTCGCCCGTCGACAGTTCCACCGGCAGCCCGCGTTCGCGCCCGAGCAGGCCGACCTGGTCGAGCGCGGCGCGCACCCGCTTGTCGATCTCCCGCCGCGGCGTGCCGGCAATGACCAGTGGCAGCGCGACGTTGTCCCACACCGGCCGGTCGTGCAGCAGCTTGTGGTCCTGGAACACCATGCCGAGGCCGCGGCGGTAGGCGGGCACCGCCCGCCGGGCAAGCGTACCGGTCTGGCGGCCGTCGACCAGGATCTGGCCGCGCGTCGGCCGCTCCATCAGCGCGAGCAGCTTGAGCACCGTGCTCTTGCCGGCACCGGAGGGACCGGTGAGGAACACCATCTCGCCGCGCGCGACCTCGAACGACAGATCGACGAGCGCCTCGCGCCCGCCGGCGTAGCGCTTGGCGACGCGCTCGAAGCGGATCACGCGGCGGCCGGTGCGGCCAGCAGGGCCGTGACGAAGTCCTCGACCTCGAACTCGCCGAAGTCGGTGATCGCCTCGCCGACACCGACAAAGCGCAGCGGGATGCCAAGCTCGGTCGCGATCGCGATGACGATCCCGCCCCTGGCGGTGCCGTCGAGTTTGGTCAGCACCAGGCCCGTGACGCCGAGCGCCTCGTGGAACACGCGTGCCTGCGCCAGCGCGTTCTGACCCTGGCTCGCATCCAGCACCAGCAGGACCTCGTGCGGCGCTGTGGGGTCCTGGCGGCCGAGGACGCGGCGCACTTTCCTGAGCTCGTCCATCAGATGCGACTGGTTCTGCAGTCGTCCCGCGGTGTCCGCGAGCAGCACGTCGATGCCGCGTGCGCGCGCCGCCGCGAGTGCGTCGAAGATCACGGCGGCCGGGTCCGCGCCGGGGGCCTGCGCGATCACCGGCACGCCATTGCGCTCGCCCCACACCTGCAACTGCTCAACCGCGGCGGCGCGGAAGGTGTCGCCGGCGGCCAGCATCACCGACAGGCCCTGCTCCTTCAGGCGATGCGCGAGCTTGCCGATCGAGGTGGTCTTGCCCGAGCCGTTGACGCCGACGACCAGCGTCACGAACGGCCGCGCGGCACCGATCTGCAGCGGTTGCGCGACGGGCCGCAGCAGCTCGGTGATCGACTGCCGCAGGGCCGCGAGCAGCGCATCGAGGTCGGCAAGTTCCTTGCGGGCGACGCGCCGGCGCAGGTCGTCGAGGATGCGCTCGGTGGCCGCGATGCCGACGTCGGCGCTCAGCAGTCGCGTCTCGAGTTCGTCGAGCAGCTCCGCGTCGATCTTGCGGCCGGGCAGCCAGTCGCCAAGGCCGCGGACCACGCTCGCGGCACGCGCGCCGAGGCGGGCGCGGAGACGCCCGAACAGGCCGACCGCGCCGGGCGGATCGGCGTCTGCGCCCTCCGGCGGGGGCATCGCGGGCTTCTTGAGGAATTCGAACATCGGGCTACTCGTGAGCGGGTCTCAATTCTACCGGCGGCGGTCCCCGGAAAAGAAACGGGCCGGGCAGGGGCCCGGCCCGTGTGTGTCCGAGGTCCGCTCAGGGCTGGGTGACGGTCGGGTCGGCCACCGTCACGACGGTGCCCTGCGCCAGCGCAAAGCCGACCGCCTCGGTCTGCATCTCCAGGAACGCGGCGTAGTTGCTCGCCGCCGTCACCGCCGTGCCCCGCGGATCCAAGAGCGAGCCGTGGTTGCCAAAGATGAAGTTCACGTAGGCCCCGCTGCCGGCTGCGAGCGGCGCCTGGTAGGGCGTGGTCGTCTGTACGCGGCTGACGTTGGATGCCGCGATCAGGCGCTGCGTCGCGCTGTTCGGGATCACCGTGTCGGCGCCCGAGGCGCTCGAGTCCGGCAGCAAGCCACCGCCGACCACCTGCTGCATCAGGATCGGCCGGTTCGCGACCGCCGCCGCCGCGTAGTTCAGCGGGTCGCCGGCGTCGAGAACCGTCTGCGCGTCGCGCAGCCAGTTGTCGTACAGCGAGGCGCCCGGCACGAGCAGGCCCTGCGAGGCTGCGCGCAGGCCCGCGTTGATCACCGGCCCGAAGGTCGGCGAGTCACGCAGCAGGTACGGGACGCCACCACCCGGGACTGACAGCAGGCCCGACTTATAGGGCGAGTTCGGCATCGCCAGCACAGGCATGCTCACGATGCTGCCCAGCGACTGGCCGGCCAGCTGGATGCGGGTGCCGTCGACGTCCGACGTGCCGTTCTTGTTTGCCAGCAGCGACAGCTTCGGCAGCACGTGGCCAAGCCACAACAGGTCGGAGTTCGCCTGACGCAGATTGTCACGGCTGGTCAGCAGACTCGTCAGGTTGATGAAGTGGCTGCCCGACGAGTCTATGGCGCCGTCCGGTCCCGGCGCCTGGGTCGTGTTGTTCATGTAATCGACGTCGAACGTGCGTTCGTGCCCGGCGACATACAGCGGCGAGGTCGTGTCGGTGATGCCGTGCAGCGGCAGATCGATGGCCACGACCACGAAGCAGTGGCTCGTGTAGGCGTCGAAGATCGCAATCGCCTGCGAGCGGTTGCCGGTGATGCCGTGCTGGAAGACCACCACCGGCCAGCCGGCGTTCGGCTCGACGCAGGACGTGCTGGCATTGGGCACGCCGACCACGAGGGGCACGCTCAGGTCGGCAACTTTCTGCGGTACCGGGTTGAAGCGGGTCAGCTTGCGACTGGTCGGGTCCAGGCCGCCGGCCGGCGGGCCGGCCGCTGTCCAGAACGCCGTCAGCGGAGCCGTCGGTGTCTGCACCGACGGTGGCGTCAGGTAGTAGGGCAGCTGCACCAGACCGACCCAGATGTCGGCGTAGCCTGGCGAGGCTGCGCCCAGGACAGCCGTCGTCGTCAGGCCCGTCGGCACCGGGCCGATGCCGCCGGGGCCGGGGCCGGTGAACTCGCCCGCCGGCACCGGCGTCGCCTGGTAGATCTGCGATAGCACGCCGAGCGTGTCGGCCGTCGACTGCGTGCTGAAGCTGAACGAGAGCACCACGTGCGCGGGGTTTGCGACCTGCAGCAGCCCACCGACCGCCAGGTGGCCGAAGGTCAGCCGGCAGACCCCGTTGAGCGTCGGATTGGTCAGCGGCGCGCAGGTCGGCGAGGTTGCGCCGCCGGCGAGGTCGGCGAGCGCCGGGCCCGAGACGGTGGCGTAGTCGTTGTCAGGCACCGCCGCGTGGCCGCCCGTATCCTTGATGCCGTTGCTCAGCAGCACGATGTAGCCGATGTTGGTCGCGCCGCTGGAGGCATCCAGTGGATGCGTCGGTTGGATCACCAGCACCTCGCCGGCGGAGTCGAGCCGCTTCGCGAACGCGCCGGCGGGCCCGGCGCCTGCGACATAGGCGATGTAGTCCGTGCCGTAGACCAGCGCGTGCGGCATCTGCGCCCCGGCGGCAGGTGGCAGGCTCACGCCCTTGGTGGCGTTGTCGAGCGTCACGCGGATGACTGCGATGTCCTGCGGCCCGAGCGTCGCCGCGTCGATCGACGCGTTGAAATCGATCGTGATCGGCGCGATCGTGGAAAAGCCGTCCAGACCGTTGATGGACGCCGCGTTTGGCAGCGTCGACAGCCCGAGCGGCAGGCGCAGCGTGCCGTCCGTCGACCCCTGGAAGTAGAGGTCGTTCGGGTAGGGCAGGATGCCCTGCGCGAGCTGGAACATCGCGTGAAAGCTCGCCTGTGGCGTGATCGGGCCCGACCCATTGCCGTAGGTGCTGCCGGGTGGATTGATGCCGGATGAACCGGAGCTGCAGGCGCCGAGCAGCAGAGCTGCGACGGCCAGGATGGCAGCGTGACGGGTCCTCATTTTCGTGTGCTCCCCGCGTGAATTTTTGCAAGCCCCTGACGCGTATGATGGCGCTTTGAGGCAGTGCACAAGGGTACGCTTTGGCTTCGAAGGCTGGCAAGGATGGAGAACCGAGCACCCGTCGTGGCAAAACACCTGCCGCAGCGCAAAAAGGCCCGCCTGCGGGGCGCAACTCGGTGCGGATCATCGCGGGTCGCTGGCGTGGCCGGCTGCTGCGGTTTCCGACCGCGCTGCAGCTGCGACCGACGCCGGATCGCGTCCGCGAGACGCTGTTCAACTGGCTGCAGCGCCCGATCGTCGATGCCCGCTGCCTCGACCTGTACGCCGGCAGCGGCGCGCTCGGCTTCGAGGCGCTCTCGCGGGGTGCGGCCGAGGTCGTGCTGGTCGAGCGCGACCTGGTCGTGGTGCGCGCGCTGCGCGCCTCGGCCGAGGCGCTCGGCGACCCGCACGCGCTGATCGTCGCGGCGGACGCCGGCGGCTATCTGCAGGGCCCGGCACGGCCGTTCGACATCGTCTTCCTGGACCCGCCCTTCGCCGCGGGCGTCCTGCCCGAATTGTGTAAACTGCTTGAACAAAGGGGTTGGCTCGCGCCGCGTGCCCACGTCTACCTGGAAAATTCCTTCAGCGATGCCCCGGTGCCGCTGCCGGAGGGCTGGGAGGCGGTCCGCGAGACGCGTGCCGGCGAAGTACGGGGAGTGCTGGTGCAACGCCAGGGTGCGGGGCATCCGGCCGCCGGCGGTGAGCGGAACCACGCCAGATGAACCAGAAACGCCGCGCTGTGTATCCCGGCACCTTCGACCCGATCACCAATGGTCACAAGGACCTGGTGCGGCGCGCCGCGAGCATCTTCGAGCACGTCGTCGTGGCGATCGCCGCCAATCCCAATAAGACGCCGATGTTTCCGCTCGAGCAGCGCGTCGCCATGGCGCGCAAGGTGCTGGACGACATTCCCAACATCGAGGTGTGCGGCTACACGGGTCTGACGGTTGAGTACGCCCGCAACCGCGGCATGCACGTCGTGGTACGCGGCCTGCGCGCGGTGTCCGACTTCGAGTTCGAGTTCCAGCTCGCCAACATGAGCCGGCACCTGTCGCCGGAGGTCGAGCACGTGTTCCTGACGCCGCAGGAGCAGTTCACATTCATCTCCTCGACGCTGGTGCGCGAAATCGCCTCGCTCGGCGGCGATGTCAGCGAATTCGTGCACCCGTTCGTCGCCGAGCAGCTCAGGGCGCGTGCGCCGCTGTTCGCCCGTGGCGCCCCGCCACAGGCGCCGGCGGATCCGTCATGACGGCGCGCTTGCGGCTGCGCGGCCTCGCCGCGGCCTGCGTCTGGGTCTGCTTCTTCGTCCTGCCGGCACAGGCGACGCCGGCGCCGCTGCCGCCAAAGGCGGCGATCGCGAGCGGCCACCCGCTCGCCACCCGCGCGGGCCTCGACATCCTGGCGCAGGGCGGCAACGCCTTCGATGCCGCGGTCGCGGTCAGCGCGGTGCTCGCGGTCGTGGAGCCGGCCAGCTCCGGCGTCGGCGGCGGCGGCTTCTACCTGCTGCACGTCGCGGCGAACGATCGCGATGTGATGGTCGACGGGCGTGAGACCGCGCCGATGGCCGCAAGCCGCGACATGTACCTGGGCCGGTCCGACGGCGCGGGCTCGACCGACGGCCCGCTCGCGGCCGGGATCCCGGGCGAGCCCGCGGCCTGGGCCTGGGTCGCAACGCACTATGGCCGCCTGCCGCTGGCCCAGAGCCTGCAGAGCGCGATCCGTATCGCGCGCGAGGGCTTCGAGCTGTATCCGCGCCTGCAGAACGCGATCCGCGTCAAGCAGCGGCGCCTCGCGGCCTCGCCGGACGCGGCGGCCGTGTTTCTGATCAAGGGCGAGGTGCCACCGGTCGGTGCGCGCATCCGCCAACCGCTGCTCGCCAGGACGCTCGAGCTGCTCGCGCGCGAGGGTGCGGACGGGTTCTACAAGGGCGCCTTCGCGGCGCGCCTCGCGGCCGGCGTACGCAAGGATGGCGGCCTGTGGACGACCGACGACCTCGCCGGCTATCGCATCGTCGAGCGCGCACCGCTGCGGCTGCACTACGGCGACGCGACGCTCGTGACCGCCTCGCCCCCCTCCTCGGGCGGCGTCGTGATCGGCGACGCGCTCGCCATCCTGGCGGGATACGACCTGACGGCGCTGGACGCCAACACGCGCCGCCACCTGACGATCGAGGCGCTGCGCCGGGCCTATCGCGACCGGGCCGAGTACCTGGGCGATCCGGATTTCGTGCGGATCCCGATCGAGCAGCTGCTCAGCCCGCTGTACGCGGCCGGCCAGCGCACTTCGATCCGGCTCGACCGCGCCACGCCCTCGACGGTGCTGCGGCCGGTGTTCACCGGCGACGAGAGTCCCTCGACGACGCACTTCTCGGTGCTCGATCGCGACGGCAATCGCGTCGGCGCCACGATCTCGATCAACCTGTTCTTCGGCGCGACCTACATGGTCCCCGGCACGGGCTTCCTGCTCAATGACACGATGGACGACTTCTCCATCAGCGCTGGTACGCCGAACGCGTTCGGGCTGGTCGGCGCGGACGCGAACGCGATCGCGCCGGGCAAGCGCGCGCTGTCGAGCATGACGCCGACGTTCGTGGAACGCCCCGGTGGCCTGATGATCATCGGCTCGCCGGGCGGCAGCACCATCATCTCGAACGTGCTCGGCGGTATCCTCAACTGGCTCGACGGCAAGAGCGCCGCCGAGATCGTGGCCGCGCCGCGCGTGCACCACCAGTACTTGCCCGACAGCGTCATGCTCGAGCCCGGCGCGCTCAGCGCCGAGGAGCGCGCGGACCTCGAGAAACGCGGCCACAAGCTGCGCGAGGGACGCACGACCTGGGGCAACACGCAGGTCGTGACCTGGGATTACGCCAGCGGCAAGGTCGAGGCCGCCTCCGACCCGCGCGGCGCCGGCGTGGGACTCGTGTACTGACCCGATGCCGTTCGCGCTGGCCGTGACGATGGTGACGGCCGTGGGCCTGAGCCTGCTGGTCCTGGGGTCGCTGGGCGCGCTGCTGGCGGCCTGGCAACTCGTCGCCTGGCGGGTCGCGGGCACCTTGCCGACGGTGGCCGAGGTCTGGCACCACTCCGGCCGCGCCGGCTACTACCTCGTGCTGATCTTCGCCCGGCTGCCCGGAGTGCTGCTGGTCGCGATCGCGCTGCAGGCGGGTATCGCGGTGCTGGGTTGGGGACTGGTGCGACGCCGGCCCGGCGCGCGCAGGGCGGCGATCGGCGTCACCGCGCTCGGCCTCGCGGTCGCTGTCGTGCTGCGCCTGCTTGTGCATGGGGCGATGCTTGAGCTCGCCCACGAAGACGCGCGGCGCGCAGCCTTCGCGCTCGCGGTCGACGCGCTCGCAACCCAGGTGCTGCTGGTGATGGTCGCGGTGGCGGCCGCCCTCGTGCTGCTGTTGATCCAGCCGGCGGTGCGCGCGCAGTTCAGCGCTGGCAGGTAGGGCACCAGTAGGTCGAGCGCTGACCCTGGACACGATGCTTCACCGGCGTCGCGCAATTGCGGCAGGGCTCGCAGGCGCGCTCGTACACATAGAGCTTCTGACTGAAATAGCCGGGCGTGCCGTCCGCGCTGACGTAGTCGCGCAGCGTCGTGCCGCCGACGCGGATGGCGGCCGCCAGCACCTTGCGCACGGCGGCGACAATGCGGGCGGCCTCTGCCCGGCTGAGTCGGCCGGCAGCACGGCCCGGCGCAACGCCGGCGTGGAACAGCGCTTCGCTGGCGTAGATGTTGCCGACCCCGACGACGATCTGCGCATTCATCAGCAGCAGCTTGATCGCGACCCGCCGGCCGCGCGTGCGCTGGTGCAGGTAGTCGGCATCGAAGCCGTCCGACAGCGGTTCGGGTCCGAGGTGGCGCAGCAGCGGGTGCGCCGCTGCGTCGCCCAGCACCAGGTGCATGCTGCCGAAGCGGCGCGGATCGTTGAAGCGCAGGCAGCGGCCGGACGAGAGCAGGATCTCGACGTGGTCGTGCTTCTTGCGCGGCGTGGCAGGATCCGCGCCGCGCAGGCTGCCGGACATGCCCAGGTGCACCAGCAGGGTGCCGCCGTCGGTCCGGATCAGCAGGTACTTGGCGCGCCGCTGCACGCCCAGCACGCGCCGGCCGGCCAGCGCCGGCTCGAAGTCGCGCGGCAGTGGCCAGCGCAGCCGCCGCTCGTGCACCCGCACCTGCTCGATGCGCTGTCCGTCGAGCATCGGCGCCAGGCCCCGGCGGGTGGTCTCGACCTCGGGAAGCTCAGGCACGCGCGTCCGCCCCGTTGGCTTCGGAAAAACCTCTATTGAATCCTAAGCTTAGAGCCCCCATAAGAGGGCTATAATGGTCGGCCGGCAGGATCTCCCGCCGAGCCTCGCCGCTGCCGCGCTGGAACTTAGGAGTGATGTGCACGTGAATCTCGACTTCCTCTACGGTGTCCTCAACCTGAGCCTCTGGGGCTACGTCCTCGCGGCCTTCATCATGGTGCAAATCACGATGATGGCGGTGACGCTCTACCTGCATCGCGACGCGGCGCACCGCGCGGTCGACCTGCACCCGGCGCTGCGCCATTTCTTTCGCTTCTGGATCTGGGCCACCTCTGGCCAGATCACCCGCGAGTGGGTCGCCGTGCACCGCAAGCACCACGCGTTCTCCGACGTCGAGGGCGATCCGCACAGCCCGGTGCTGCTTGGCCTCAAGAAGATCCTGCTCGCGGGCGCCGAAGTGTACCAAGCCGCCGCCCGCGATCCGGCGGTGGTGGCCAAATACGGCCGCGGCACCCCGGACGACTGGGTCGAGCGCCAGCTGTACGAGCGCCACCGCAACCTCGGCATCATCCTACTGGTCGTGACCGACCTGCTGCTGTTCGGTGTGCCGGGCATCATCATCATCGCCGTGCAGATGGCCGCCATGCCGGTCATGGCGGCGGGCGTCATCAATGGCCTCGGTCACGCGCTTGGCTATCGCAACTTCGAGTGCGACAACGCCGCCCGCAACCTCGTGCCCTGGGGCCTGCTGACCGGCGGCGAGGAGCTGCACAACAACCACCACGCGTTCCCCTCGTCGGCGCGGTTCTCGATGCGTCGCGGCGAATTCGACATCGGCTGGATGTGGCTGACACTGTTCTCGGCGATGGGGCTCGCCAAGGTGCGCAAGGTCGCGCCACGTGCCCGGGTCGAGGCGCCGCGCCCGATGGTGGACCTGGACACGGTGCGCACGGTGATCACTGCGCGCATGGACGTGGTGCGCAACTACGCGCGTAGCGTGACCTTGCCGGTGCTGAAGGCGGAGGCGGCGCGCAGCGCCGGGGCGCTGAGCCTGCGAGTGCGCAAGCTGTTGGTGCGCCACCCGAAGCTGCTCGACGCGGCGGCGCGAGAGCGCCTGCAGCAGGTGCTCGCGCAGAGCGCGGCGCTGCGCACGGTGCACGACTTCCAGGAGCGCCTCGCGGTGCTTTGGAGCGGCACGATCGGCGACAACGAGCGGCTGACGGGTTACCTGCGCGAGTGGGTGCGCGAGGCTGAAGCGAGCGGCATCGAGCGACTGCAGGAGTTCGCACGGGCGCTGAAGGGGTATCGGCTGGCGACGCCGGCGATGGCGGCCGGCGGTTGAGCGAAGCGGGACGGTCGGGCGGCGAACGCCGCCCGGCGTCTTACTTGATCTTCGCTTCCTTGTACGCCACGTGCTTGCGGACCACGGGATCGTACTTGGACACTTCCATCTTCTCGGGATGGAGGCGCTTGTTCTTGGTCGTCGTGTAGTAGTGGCCGGTGCCGGCGCTGGACACGAGCTTGATCTTGTCACGCATCGCTAGAGACTCCTAAGCCCGGGCCGGTCAGACGTGCTCGCCGCGAGCGCGCAGCTTCGCGACGGCAGCGGCAACGCCGTGCTTCTCGATGGTCCGCAGGCCGCGCGTGGACACCTTCAGGGTGACCCAGCGGTTTTCTTCCTCGATCCAGAACCGATGCGTATGCAGGTTCGGGAGAAAGCGGCGGCGGTTCTTGTTGTTCGCGTGCGACACCGTGTTGCCGGCGAGCGGCTTCTTTCCGGTGATTTGACAGACTCGTGACATGGCTATGGTCCTGGTCCGGCCACACAAGGCCGGAGAGCCGCGTATTTAACCACCGGCCGTGGTCCGATGCAAACCCCAGGAGAGTCCCGGGCCCGTCCTATCGCCTAGCCGCCCAGCCCGGCCACGAACCCCGCGAACCGCAGCCAGCCGGCCGTGGATGCGATCAGGACGGAAAGGCCGCTGACCGTGAGCAGCGCGAAGCTGCCATAGACGTAGACCGGGTGGGGCCGGCGGCCGGCCCGCCAGTCATGGGCGATGGCGACGCCGACCAGCATCACCGCCACCAGGGTGGGGGGCAGGGCGACGAACGGCGGCGGCGGCCCTCCCTCGAGCGCGCCGGGCGGCGCCAGCACGGCGAGGAACACCCGCGCAATCGCCGGCACCGACATGCCGGCCATCAGCAGGTACATCAGGCGTTTGTGAATCTCCGGTCGCTGCACCTTGGCGATCGCCAGCGCGAAAGTCGCGATCAGCATCGGCAGCGCGCACAGCGCGATGGCGGAAAACCGCCGGCTCGCCTCGCCCAGGCCGCGGGCGTCGTCCAGGCGGATGACCGTGATCTTCAGGAGCACGATTGAGCAGATCACCAGCGTGAACAGCGAGATGCCGACCAGTCCCCAGGCGCGGTGGGTGGCGGTCCGGCCCGAGGCCACCCAGGCCGTCTGGGCCAGGTAGAACAGCGTCCACGAGAACAGCAGGGCTCCGTGGATGTGCATGATCGGCGGCGGATGGAAGCCGCCGGCGGCGAGGCGAGACCAGTACGAGGGCGTGAAGCCGCCGAAAGACACGAGCACGAACACGACGGCCATCCACAGGTAGAACCGCCGTGTCTGCCTCGGGGCGATCGCACGACTCGAGGCGATTGCATCCACGGCGAAGTCCCTCCGGCCCGATTCAAGAGAGCCAGTGTGCATGGCCGCGCAGTCGGGCGCCATTGGCGGCTTATGTTCAATCGGGAGGGGCGGCGATCAGGGTCGGATCAAAGCAGCCCACGCTCGGCGAGGCTCGTGCAGGTGCCCTCGCCGATGATCAGGTGGTCGACGACGCGGATATCGACCAAGGCCAGCGCATCCCTGAGCCGCGTGGTGATCCGCTCGTCGGCATGGCTCGGCTCGGCCACCCCGGACGGGTGGTTGTGGACCAGGATCAGCGCCGCCGCGCGGCAGGCCAGCGCCTGCTTGACCACCTCGCGCGGATGCACGCTGGCGCCGTCGATCGTGCCGCGGAACAGTTCCTCGAACCGGGTCACCCGGTGGCGGCTGTCGAGGTACAGGGCGCCGAACACTTCGTGGTCGCGGTCGCGAAGCTCCGCGAGCAGGTAGTCGCGCGCGAGGCGGGGACTGGTCAGCGCGGGCCCTGCCTTCAGGGTCTGGAAGTGGTGCCGCCGCGCCAGCTCCAGCGCCGCCTGCAACTGGGCGTAGCGCGCGAGCCCGATGCCGCGATGTCGGCACAGACGAGCGGCGTCCGCGCCGAGCAGTTCGCGCAGCGAGCCGAACTCGCGCAAAAGCTCCCGCGCCAGCTCCACCGCGTTCCAGCCACGACCGCCACAGCGCAGCCAGATCGCCAGCAGTTCGGCCTCGGACAGTGCGCGGGCACCGGCGGCGAGGAGTCGTTCGCGGGGGCGTTCGGCGCACGGCCAGTCGTGGATCTTCATGGCCCTGAGTGTGCGGGCGGGCCTCTCCACCCCCTAGTCGCATATCGGGCCAATGCATGCCGTTTCGCCGCCCTCGGGGCGGGGCCGAGGCCGGCCATAACCAACGGTTCTCGCCGCCGTGGTCGCAGGCCTTGGATCCGGACCCGCCTGCAGCCGATAATCCGTCCATGACAACCTCCGCAGCCGCACCGCGCCGGATCCTGCTCGGGATTACCGGCGGCATCGCCGCCTACAAGGCGGCCGAGCTGGTGCGCCGGCTGCGCGAGCAGGGCGCACAGGTGCAGGTGGTCATGACCGAGGCGGCAACCCGGTTCGTGACGCCGCTGACCTTCCAGGCTCTCTCCGGCCGGCCCGTGCGGACCGGGCTGTGGGACGAGGCGGCAGAGGCCGCCATGGGCCACATCGAGCTCGCCCGTTGGGCGGATCTGGTGCTGGTCGCGCCGGCGAGCGCGGATTTCCTCGCGCGCCTGGCCGGCGGCCGGGCGGACGACCTGCTCGCGACGCTGTGCGTTGCGACCGAGGCGCCGATCTGGGTGGCGCCGGCCATGAATCGCCTGATGTGGAGCAATGTCGCGACCCGTGCGAACCTCGCCACGCTCGTCGGCCGCGGGGTGCGCCTGCTCGGCCCGGACAGCGGCTCGCAGGCCTGTGGCGAGACGGGCGAAGGCCGCATGCTCGAGCCCGCGGCGATCGTCGAGGCACTGCGCGGTGTCGGTAGCACCGGCGCGCTGGCGGGGCTCAACGTCGTGATCAGCGCAGGGCCCACCCGCGAACCGCTCGACCCGGTGCGTTTCATCAGCAACCGCAGCTCCGGCAAGATGGGCTTCGCGGTCGCCGCCGCCGCTCGCGAGGCAGGCGCTCACGTGACGCTGGTCAGCGGTCCGGTGTCGCTGCCGACGCCCGCCGGCGTGCGTCGTGTCGATGTGGAGACGGCCGCGCAGATGTACGCGGCCGTGCACGCCTCGATCGGTGACGCCGACCTGTACATCGGCGCGGCGGCCGTGGCCGACTACACGCCGGCCTGTTGCGAGAGCCAGAAGATCAAAAAGACCAGCGACTGCCTCGAGCTGTCGCTGCACAGAGCCCCCGACATCCTCGCGTCCGTCGCGGCGCTTGAGCGCCGCCCGTTCACGGTCGGCTTCGCTGCCGAGACCACCGAGGTTGAGAAGCACGCGCTAGCCAAGCTCGTGCGCAAGCGCCTGGACCTGATCGCGGCCAATGAAGTCGGCACCGACCGCGCCTTCGATCGCGAGGACAACGCGCTGCTGCTGCTGTGGCCGGGAGGTCGTCGCGAGCTTGCGCTGAAGTCGAAGGCTGACCTGGCGCGCGAGTTCGTCGCGGTCGTCGCCGAGCGCTACCGGGACGCACAGCGGTCCGTCGCGCAGCCCGTTCCCGCCGCCGTCTGAGGATTTCGATGCGCGCATTGCAGGTGAAGGTGCTGGATGCCCGGCTCGGCACGCAATGGCCGCTGCCCACCTACGCGACCGACGGCTCCGCGGGGCTGGACCTGCGGGCCTGCCTGGCGGCACCGCTGACGCTCGAGCCCGGTCGCACTGAACTCGTGCCGACCGGACTTTCGATCCACCTCGACGATCCCGGCCTTGCCGCGATCCTGCTGCCACGCTCCGGTCTCGGCCACAAGCACGGCGTCGTGCTCGGCAACCTCGTCGGGCTGATCGACTCCGACTACCAGGGCCCGGTGATGGCGTCGATGTGGAACCGCGGCGCGGCCGCGTTTACGATCCAGCCGGGCGAGCGCATCGCGCAGCTGGTCGTCGTGCCGGTCGTGCAGGTGCGCCTGGAGGTGGTGGACGAGTTCACCGCGAGCGAGCGCGGCGCCGGCGGCTTCGGCAGCTCGGGTCGCAGCTAGTTCTTCGACGGTCCCGCGCCGCGGGAGTAGTCATTCTCGATCTTCTTCAGTTCCTTGAAGCGGGCGATGTCGCTCGCGAACTGCGACTTCATCCGCTCCAGGTCCTGGCGCTTCGCCTCTAGATTGCGCTGCTGCGTGACGATGTCGCTGGTGGTGCGGACCAGGTCCTCGGCCAGTCGCTCGGGGAGCGGCGTCGCGTTTGGCGCGTTGTTGTAGGGCTTGAAGTGGCGAACCTGCTGCTCCAGCTGGCCCTGGTGGGCGCGCAGCTGATCCAGGTACTGGCTGGTGACGCGCGCCTGCCCCTCGACGATCTCGGCGCGCCGGTCGCGTAGCGCCTCGATCTCCTCGACCGACAGGTAGGTGGCGAGCAGGTTCTGGTCCCGCTGGCGCGCCTGCGCGGTGATCGTATGCGCGCGATCCTCCGCCGCGCGCTGCGTCGCCTCGCTCTGCAGCTGCTCCGGCGTACGACGGCCCGGGATGGCGCCGACCTGCACGCCCTGGCCGTTCAGCACGATCTGGTCCTGGTCGGCGTACTGCGGCGGGATCGCGTCGCCGTAATGCACCACGCCATGCTCGTCGAGCCAGCGATAGACGCGGATCTTGCCGCTGCTGTCCTTTGGCTGGGGGGCGGCGACGCTGGCCATCGGCACGGCGGTGCCGGCCGCGGCAAAGGCGGCGAGCAGCAGCAGCAGACGATGGGCGGGCAGTGTCATGAGCGCTTGCAGTGTGCCGCCAGTCTCCGTCAATTTGCACGCCCGGCTGGGGCGGTCCGAGAAATTCGTCACGCTCGTCGTCCCGACCGGGCCTTCAGGCCCCCGTTCCGGGCGCCGTATTCGGCGCGGTAGGCCTGCAGCGCGTCGAGAATGGCCGGCTCGACGCCGCCGACGCCGGCCTGCAGGCCGACGATCAGGTCCGACAGGGCCAGGATCGAGACGACCGGCAGCATAAAGCTCGCGCGTACTTCCTGCACGGCCGAGAGCGCCGAGTCCCGGCCGCGCTCCTCGCGATCCAGCGCCAGCAGCACGCCTGCGGGCGTCGCGCCCGCCGAGCGGATCAGGTCGATGGACTCGCGGATCGCCGTGCCCGCGGTGATCACGTCGTCGACGATCAGGACCCGACCCGCCAGCGCGCGGCCGACGATGCGACCGCCCTCGCCGTGGTCCTTGGCTTCCTTGCGGTTGAAGCAGTACGGCACGTCGCGGCCATGGCCGTCGGCCAGTGCCGCGGCCGTGGCCGTCACCAGCGGGATGCCCTTGTAGGCGGGTCCGAACAGCATGTCGAACTCGATTCCCGAGCGCTGCAGCGCGGCGGCGTAGGCGCGGCCGAGGCCCGCGATCGCGGTGCCGGTGTCGAACAGGCCGGCGTTGAAGAAGTACGGGCTCTGGCGCCCGGACTTGAGCGTGAACGAGCCGAAGCGCAGGACGCCGAGGCGCACGGCGAGTTCGAGGAAGTCGCGTTGGAAGGCTTGCATGCTGGGGCGGTAGTGTCCGCCAGAACAGCCTGTCCGGACAAGCGGGGCGGACGGCTTGCTATGATCGCGGCATGCGAATCGCGACCCTCAATTGCAACGGAATCCGCTCTGCCGCGCGCAAGGGCTTCTACGACTGGCTGCCACAGCACGACCTCGACGTCGTCTGCCTGCAGGAGACGCGGTGCAGCGACGAGGACGTCACTGATTCGCTGTACCACCCCGCCGGCTATCACTCCGAATGGCTGCACGCGCAGAAGCGCGGCTACAGCGGGGTCGCGATCTACTCGCGTCGCAAGCCCGACAAGGTGATCCGCGGCTTCGGTTCGGCGGAGTTCGACCAGGAGGGGCGCTACCTGGAAGTGCGCTTCGGCAACCTGTCGGTGGTCTCCGTCTACCTGCCCTCCGGCTCCTCCGGTCCCGAGCGGCAGACGGCCAAGTTCCGCTGCCTCGCCGAGTTCGAGGCGCACATGTCCAAGCTGCGTCGCTCGCGGCGTGATGTCGTGCTGTGCGGCGACTGGAACATCGCCCACAAGGAAATCGACCTCAAGAACTGGCGCTCGAACCAGAAGAACTCCGGCTTCACGCCCGAGGAGCGCGCCTGGCTCGATGGCGTATTCGGCAAGCTCAGCTGGGTGGACGCGTTCCGCCTCGTCGAGGCCGGCGCCGATCACTACACATGGTGGTCGAATCGCGGCCAGGCGTGGGCCAAGAACGTCGGCTGGCGCATCGACTACCACGTTGTCAGCCCGTCGCTGGCGCCGAAGGTTCGCGGCGCCAGCATCTGGAAGGCAACGCGCTTCTCGGATCACGCACCGCTGATCCTCGACTACGATCATGCCTTCTGAGGCGGCCCTGTCCCCCGCGGCGAAGCCCTCGCTGCGTGAGGTGCTCGCGAGTCCGAAGATGGCGCTGCTGATGGTGCTGGGGGCGGCGTCCGGCTTTCCCAATCAGGTGACCGAGAGCGCGCTGCAGGCCTGGCTCAAGGACGTGCACGTCTCGAACACCCAGATCGGCATCGTCTCCTACGTCGCGCTGCCGTACCTGCTGAAGTTCCTGTGGGCGCCGCTGGTCGATCGCTACCCGCTGCCGTTTCTGGGCCGCCGGCGCGGCTGGATCCTCGCCGCGCAGGTCCTGCTGGCCATCGCGATCGTGCTGCTGGCGTTCCAGGACCCGGCCACCACGCTTGTCGGTGTCACCGCCTGCTCGCTTGCGATCGTGTTCCTGTCGGCGACGCAGGACATCGTCATCGACGCCTACCGCACCGACGTCGCCGCCCCCGCCGAGCGCGGCCCTGCGGTGACCGCGGCCACGGTTGGTTATCGCACGGCGGCCTACGTCGCGCCTGCGATCGCGCTGGTGCTCGCCGATCATGTCGGCTGGCGCCCCGCGCTGCTGGTGCTGGCGGTGCTGATGGCGCTGTTCGCGGTCGCGACGACGCTTGCGCCCGAGCCCGAGCGCCGCTCGCCACCGCCTTCAACGCTGCGCGAGTCGATCGTCGCGCCGCTGCGCGAATTGCTCGGCACGCCCGGCGCGCGCGGGCTGCTGCTGCTGGTCATGCTGTTCAAGCTTGGCGACGCATTCTCGCTGAAGCTGTTCACGCCGTTCATGATGGATACCGGCTTCTCCAAGACTGAGATTGGCGTGGTCATCAAGATCATCTGGGTCGCCGCCGCGATCGGCGGCTCGGTGCTCGGCGGTATCTGGATGGTGCGGCTCGGCCTGTTGCGCGCGATGCTCGCCTTCGGCGTCCTGCAGGCGGCCTCGAACCTCGCCTACCTCGTGCTTGCGCTGGCCGGCAAGAACTACCCGGTGATGTACTGCGCGGTGGTAATCGAGCACGTCACGCACGCGATGGGCAACGTCGCGGTGGTCGCGTTGATGATGGCGCTATGCGACCTGCGCTTCAGTGCGTTCCAGTACGCGCTGCTGTCGACGCTGTCGCAACTGCCGCGCTATGGGCTCGGCTGGCCGGCCGGCTGGGTGGCGGACCACGCCGGCTGGCCCAGTTACTACGTGGTCAGCTTCCTGCTCGGCCTGCCGGGCCTCGCCGCGGTCTGGCTGCTGCGCAAACGGATCGGTGCCCTCGATGTGCCCCGCTGAGGTGCCGCCCGACGACACGAGCCGACGCCGGCTGTGCGCGCTGGATGACATCCCGCCCGGGGGGGCGCGGGAGTTCAAGGTGGGCGAGGGCGACTGGCCGCTGCGCGGCTTTTTGGTGCGCGACGGCGACTCGGTGCATGCGTGGCTCAACCGCTGTCCGCATGCGGGTCATGCGCTGAACCTGCGTCCCGACGAATTCCACGCCCCGGACGGCAAGCTGCTGATCTGTCGCTCGCATGGCGCACAGTTCGACCCCGCTACCGGCCGCTGCGTCACAGGTCCGTGCACCGGCGCCTCGCTGCGCCGGATCCGTATCGAACTGGTGGCGGGCGAGGTGTGCCTCGGTGCAGGCCCCGACATCCTCGCGCCGATCGGCTGAGGATCGCGCCGGGGCGTGCTGCTATGCTCGCCCCGCGCGACGGTGAGGCCATGCTGGACGATCTGCTCAAATTCTTCGTGGTGATGTTCGTCGTGGTCGACCCGCCGTCGCTCGCGCCGATTTTCGCGACCATGACCGAGGGCGCAAGCGCCGGCTACCGGCGCCGCATGGCGCTCAAGTCGAGCCTGATCGCGTTCCTGATCTTCGCCTCGTTCGCGCTCGGCGGCCGCTGGTTCCTCGGCGTTATGGACATCAGCATCGACGCGTTCCGCATCGGCGGCGGGATCATGCTGTTCCTGATCGCGCTGGACATGGTGTTCGCGCGCGAGGAGAAGACGACGCCGGCCGAGAATGCCGAGACCCGCCGGCGCGCCGACATCTCGGTGTTCCCGCTGGCGTTCCCGCTCATCTCGGGCCCTGGATCGCTGGCCACGGTGCTGCTGACGTTCGGTTCCGTGCGTCACGACCCGCTGCTGTATGCGGGCCTGCTCGCGGTGCTCGCGCTGGTGGTCGCCGCCTCGCTGTGCGCGATGCTGCTCGCGCCGGTAGTGATGCGAGTGCTCGGCGTGACGGGTGCGAACGTGGTGGCGCGCATTGCCGGCGTCGTGCTCGCGGCACTGGCGGTGCAGTTCGTCATCGATGGACTGCGGCAGGCATTCCACCTCGCCTGAGGCGAGGCGTTCAGCGGCGCTGGTAGGCCAGGTCCCGGACCTCGTGGCCGAGCCGCGTGCCGCGCCGCTCGAATTTCGTCGCTGGCCGCTCCGCCGGCCGCTCGACGTAGCCCGCTGCGCCCGCGGTGTTCACGTAATCGGCGCTGGCATCGAGCACCTCGCGCATCCATTGGGCGTACGGCGCCCAGTCGGTGGCGAGGCGCAACCGGCCGCCCGGCACCAGCCGGCTCGCCACCAGTGCCGCGAATGCCGGCTGGACGATGCGACGCTTGTGGTGGCGCGTCTTGGGCCACGGATCGGGAAAGTAGACCAGTACCTCGTCGAGCACGCCCGGCGCGATGCCGCGCTCGAGTACCTCGACCGCGTCATGGCTGATTACGCGCAGGTTCGACAGTTCCGCCTCGGCGGCCCGCAGCAGGCAGTGCCCGACGCCGGGGGCGTGCACCTCGAGGCCCAGGTAGTCGCGCTCGGGATGCGCCCCCGCCAGCGCCACCAGTGTCTCGCCGTCGCCGAAGCCGATCTCCAGCGTGCGCGGCGCGCGGCGCGCGTACACGGCATTCAGGTCGAGCGGGCCACCGGTGTATTCCAGGCCGTAACGCGGCCACCACTGCGACAGCGCGCGCGTCTGTGCGCCGGTGATGCGGCCGGCGCGGCGGACGAACGAGCGGATCGCGCGGCGTGGCGGGTCGGCAGCGGGTGGGGGCGGTGAGTCGGTCATGCGTTCGGGGACAGGCGGCAGGGGCGCAAGTGTGGCGCGGGCCGACGTGCGGTTCCAGCGCTTTCGCGGGCGGCCGGGAGAGAGTATTCATAGGTGGCCGGCGCTCGGGCCGGCCACTGCCGAGGGATCGCGCCGCATGTCCAAGCAGCACCACTACCGCCTGATCAAGCGCTACCAGGTGCCGCCCGGCAGCCGGATACGCCTCGGCGACCGCGATCCGGCCGACTCCGGCGGCATGGAACTGCTGCCGAGCGGACCGGAGTCGGTCAAGGCCCGTGCGCTGGAGCTGCTGCAGACCAGCCGCGAGGAACTCGCCCGTGCGCAGGAGCTGCTCTGGGCGAGCGACACGCACGCGGTGCTCGTGATCGTGCAGGGCATGGACGCCTCCGGCAAGGACGGCACGATCAAGCACGTGATGTCCGGCGTAAGTCCGCAGGGGTGCGAGGTGCACAGTTTCTCGACACCCAACGAGCAGGAACGGGACCACAGCTTCCTCTGGCGCTATGGCCTGCATGTCCCGGCGCGTGGACGGATCGGCCTGTTCAACCGCTCCTACTACGAGGATGTACTGATCGTGAAGGTCCACCCCGAGCTGCTCGCCGCCCAGCGGCGTCCGCCGGGGCGACGCGGCGCACGCTTCTGGCGCGAGCGCTACCAGGACATCAACGCCTTCGAACGCCACCTGGCGTGCAACGGCACGGTGATCCTGAAGTTCTTCCTGAACATCTCGAAGGCGGAGCAGCAGCGCCGGCTGCTGCAACGGATCGATACGCGCGACAAGCACTGGAAGTTCTCGACGGCCGACCTCGAGGAGCGGCGCTACTGGAGCCAGTACATGCGCGCCTACCAGGACATGCTTCGCGCCACGAGCACGCACTGGGCCCCCTGGCACGTGATCCCGGCCGACCACAAGCATGTGGCCCGCGCGAGCATTGCGGCGATCCTCAGCGGCACCATTCGTTCGCTCGGCCTCAAGCTGCCGATGGTGACGCCGGCCGACGAGCGCAAGCTCGCGCTCGCGCGCCGGCGCCTGCTGGCCGACACCTGAGCGGCCGGCTCAGGCGGGCGCGAACGGCTCCTCGAGTGAACGACTACGCGGCGTGAACAGTTCCGCGCCGTCGACGGTGATGTGCATGTCGTCCTCGAGACGGACGCCGAACTCGCCGCGCAGGTAGATGCCCGGCTCGTTGCTGGTGGTCATGCCGGCCGCGAGCGGGGTGGCGCTGCCGCGCACCAGGTACGGCCACTCGTGCCCATCCATGCCCATGCCGTGCCCCAGCCTGTGGGTGAACGTGCGGTAGTCCGGCCCATGACCCGCCGCGGTGACTACCGCGCGTGCTGCCGCGTCGATCGCCCCGCACTCGACGCCCGGACGGGCGGCCTCCAGCGCCGCCCGCTGAGCGCGCTGCACGACTTCGAACACGGACTTCATGCGCGCGGTCGGCTTGCCGATGACGAAGGTACGGGTGATGTCGGACTTATAGCCGAGCACATCGCAGCCGCCGTCGAACAGCACGAGCGAGTTCTCGGCGATGCGCTGCGGCTTGACCGAGCCATGCGGGAACGCCGACGACTCGCCGATCAGCACGAGGTCGGCGGCGCCGGGGAAGCCCAGCCGGTCGTGCGCCTGGCGGGACAGCTCGGTGATCTCGTACTGCGTCATGCCGACGCGGATCGAGCGGTAGGCAGCCTCGTAGGCGGCCAGCGTGACTTGCGCCGCAAGCCGCATCAGCGCGATCTCGCACGGGCTCTTGATCATCCGGCAGCCGGCCGTGACGGCCGTGCCGCTGCTGAGCTTCAGCTGCGGCGCCGCATTTGCGATGCCATCGGCGAACACGAAGCGGACGTTTTCCTCGAGGCCGACGCGGCCCGCGGCGATGCCGCGATCCTGCAGGCCCTGCGCGAGGCGCTGGTATGGGCTCTCGTCCTCCTGCCAGGTACGCACGTCGGCGTGCTCGCCGTCGGTGAGCTGCTCGCGTGCGCGGCCTTCCTCGAACGCCGGGCAGACGTAGAACGGCGCGCCACGTGCCGGGATCACCGCCGCGAACAGTCGCTCGCTGCCCCACCAACGGGCGCCGGTGAAGTACGTCAGCGACGTCCCCTCGGCGAGCACCAGCGCATCAAGGTTGCGCTCGACCAGCAGTTCGCGCGCGCGCTGCATACGGGCGCGCTGCTCGTCGGTGCTGATGGCAACCGCCTCGTTGCGGCGCGAGCGCAGCGCCTCGATCGCCCGCGGCAGGTGATGGCTCGCGGGCACGGCCAGGGCGTCGTGGCCGAGCCCTAGGCCGGCGCCGGTGGCAAGGGCGGCGTTCGCCAGCAGTTGTCGGCGCGTGAGCATGACGAAATCCCCGCTATGGCCTGTGATGAAGGCGCGGCCGGGTGACAGTGCCCGGCCGGACGTACCGGAGTCTACGTCAGCGGTTGCGCAGCATCTCGGCCATCGCCGCCAGCGGCGGGCGCAGGCGCACCTGCGCCTCGGCGGGTGCCTGAACCTCGTCCAGCGCCCGGAACATGCATGCGAGCCACTGGTCGCGCATCGCGCGGTCGATCGCGTACGGGGCGTGCGCGCGGCCGATGCAGGTCGCGTCCGGGCGGTCGTGGTAGCGCTGCGGCCCGCCTGCCCAGCCGGCCAGCCAGTCGCCGAGCTTGTCGCGCATCGGCGCGAGGTTCGCCGCGTGCATGCGGCGCAGGGCCGCGAACGCCGGATCCTCGTCCATCAGCTTGTAGAACCGCGCGACTAGGGCGGCGACGCCCGGCTCGCCGCCGAGGAGTTCGTAGGGGGTGCGGGAAGTCTGCTGCTGCATGGCGCTGCCGGGCCGCTCGCGGGACGCCATCGGACCATGGCCGGCGGGCATCCGGCCTGCGTAGTTGCCGAAGCCCCGCTCAGCGCGTCGGATGTTCGCTGAGCAGCGCCGCCGGCACGCCGCCGGCCAGCGCGCGCCGCAGCCACGGGTCGACCTGGGCGTTCCAGTCGCCGTCGCGCGGCAGCAGGATTGCCTTCTCGGCCGGCTCGTACACCTCGGGCAGCAACCGGCACAGCTCCGCTCGCTGGTGGGTGACGAGCGTGACTTCGGTGTCGTCGGTGAACATGACATCCGCGCGTGCCGCGCTGAGCTCG
>JANXQL010000081.1 GCA_025356815.1 Pseudomonadota bacterium | reverse complement strand
GCCCTCGGCATCCCGTGCGTGAAGCCGCCGTGGGGCCAACTGTCGGCCGTGGACATGGTCCACGGCACCATCAAGTGGCAGATACCGCTCGGCGACACGCCGTTCGTCCCATTGAATCTGGGCATGCCCGGCCTCGGCGGACCAATCGTGACCGCCAGCGGGCTCGTATTCATCGCGGCGAGCTTCGACGACCGCCTGCGTGCCTTCGATACCGATAATGGCAAGCTCTTGTGGGAGGTGCGGCTGCCGGCGGGTGGCCAGGCGACGCCCATGTCCTACTCGCTCGGCGGTCGCCAATATCTCGTGATCGCAGCGGGCGGCTACAAGGGCGACAGCACCCGTGGCGACTATCTGGTCGCCTACGCGCTACCGAAGTGACGCGCTTATCGCCGCGAGCGCGGGAGCAATAATCGTTCTATAGGTCGGAAGGGAACAGAATGAAGATCACCCGTCGTGGTGTCCTTGCGCAGATCGGCCTGCTCGTCGCAACCGGCGAGGTCGCGCCGAGCGCGGCGCGGGCCATTGCGCCCGAGAGTTTGCCGCAGCCGCCAACCAAGCCAGTCGAGCCGCTGCACGACGCGCTCATCTGGGACGATCATTCCGGGTTCGACCCAACGCCTGACTTCAATCTGGAGCGCCTGGAGGACTGGCGTCAGGCCGGGGTCGACTATCTGTCGATCGACGTCGGGTACGACGTGATCGACTGGCGCCTGGCAATCAGGAATCTCGGTGCCTACGTCACCTGGCTGGAGAAGCGTGCCGACAGGTTCCTGTTGGTGCGCCGCGCCGATGACGTGCTCGAGGCCAAGCGGACCGGTCGAATGGCGATTAGCTTCGATCTGGAGGGTATGAGCGCGCTCAATGGCGAGTCGTCCCTGGTATCGCTGTACTACCGCCTCGGCGTGCGCCAGATGCTCACGGCCTACAACAAGAACAATCTTGCCGGGGGTGGCTGTCACGACAAGGATATCGGGCTGACGGCGTTCGGCCGCCAGGTCATTGCCGAGATGAATCGCGTCGGGATGCTGGTGGACTGCTCACATACGGGCTACCGGACCACCATGGACATCATGGAGGCGGCGACCCAGCCGGTGATCTTTTCACACTCCAATCCTAAAGCACTGCGCTCTCACGGGCGCAACATCACCGACGATCAGATCCGCGCCTGCGCCAGGACCGGCGGCGTGATCGGGGTGACGGGGCTCGGGTACTATCTACCCGATCGCGCATCGTCCGCGATCGCCTTGGCCGACTGCGTCGCGTACGTGTGCGATCTGGTCGGCGTCGATCACGTGGGGCTTGGCCTTGACTATACGCCCCCCGACCCGAAGGACGCGGGGGATGCTGATCTCGCCGCCCATCCGGACTTCTGGCCGCCCGCCGAATACGCACCGCCGTGGCCCATGAAGGATACGCCTCCGGGAGTGTTCACCCAACTCGCGGCATTGCTGCTCGAGCGCGGATGGTCGGACGGAGAGATGCGCAAAATCCTTGGAGAAAATTTTCTGCGCGTCGCTCGTGCGGTGTGGAAGTAGCGAACATCCCCGTGCCATCGCATTTGAAGTCAGTGCGGTTGGCAGGCCTGAAGGCTGCCGGTCACGGCTTTTCACACGGGTCACCAAGCACGCTGGTGCCGAGGCAATCGGTTTGGCGAGCCGAAAGGGCAGCTAGGCGGGGTGCAGCTAGAGGTTGAACACCCAACCCCGGGCATCCGTGGGTTGCATCTACCAGTAGCAAATGCCGTCAAACACGAGACCTTGCTGATCCACATGGGTTGCAATCGCACGTCATGACCCTGCAATGCCAAAGTTCTTGAGCTTGGCGTCTTTTCGCGCTCAATAGTCCGCCCAGCATCAGCCCCCGCCATCCGGGCTTCACACGGTTGGTGCGGCGCGCGAAGCGGATTCCGGCCAACTCGAGTTACTTCATGACGCAGAATCGTCGCCGCCAATTCAGGTCCCTGACACTGTATTGTTGCGCTGCAGGCATTCTTGTTCGGATTCGGGGGCGATAGTCGAAAATCCTATTGGCGACATTTTTGATGCTTGCGCTGAGCGGCGAGGCATACGCTGACGGCATGGCCAAGCCAATTCCATCGTCCGTGATCAGCGACCCGGCGCCGGATTCCGTGCATCCGCCACGTTCCGCGCAGGTTCTCGTTCCCAGCGATGGAATGGGGATGAACGCGCTGTTCTACCTCGCAGGTGGCGCCGGGCCCCATCCAACGGTCGTGCTTCTACACGGATTCCCCGGAAACGAGCAGAACCTTGACTTGGCGCAGGCCATCCGGCGAGCAGGTTGGAATGTGCTTACGCTGCACTACCGTGGCGCCTGGGGCAGCCCGGGAACCTTTTCGATTGCCCATGTGCTGGAGGACACCGATGCCGCGATCGCGTTTGTCCGGCGCCCGGACATCGCGGAGAAATTCGGCATCGATACGCGTCGCATCGTTCTTGGCGGCCACAGTATGGGCGGCTTTGCGACAGCTGCGCATGCGCGCACTGATCAACAACTTCTTGGGGTCTTTCTCATCGATGCCTGGAATGTCGGAGGCTCCGGTGAAGAGTTTGCCAAAGTGAGTGGGGCGGCACGGGCGGTATTGGCTGAAAAGGCATTCGACGATATCGGCAATTCGCTACATGGAGCGACGGCGGCGAGCACTGCGGCGGAGGTCTTGGCGCACCGGACACAGTGGAACTTCATGTCATGGGCCAAGGACCTGACGCACCGTCCGCTACTGGTAGTCGGGGCGTCCAAGGCGGGTGGCGACGAGAACCGGCGTCTGGCCGAAGCCGTCGCAGCCTCCGGCGGCAAGGTTACCTCCGTCACCCTACGGAGTGACCATGGCTTTCAGGATCACCGCATTGCACTCGCGGCGGACGTCGTCGACTGGCTGCAAAGACTCCCCATTCCATGACTTGGGCAATCAGCTGGGGCCGGATCGCCAGCAGCCGGTCGTAACGGGTCTCTTCGCGTCAGCAGCGGTCGTCGCTACGAAGGCCGCACGGCAGCTCACGCCGGGCTCATCGCACACGGCTTCGCCAGCAGCTGCAGCGCACGATGGCTGAGGCAGCACGAGGCACTGCGGGGCAACGCGATACGTCTCATAGTCCTGCTGGCTCCCGGGAATCTGCCAAATCCGCGTGGAGCTGGGCCCGGCTCGGTTGCCCGAGATGGCCTGACATTGCCTCGAGGATGGAGCGGGCGATGGGAATCGAACCCACGTTAGCAGCTTGGGAAGCTGCAGTTCTACCATTGAACTACGCCCGCGTCGGAGGGCGATTCTAATCGCGCAGGGATCTAACGGGCAACCGGTCGGCCTCCAAAAGACTAGATTGCCACCGGATCGGATGACTCGCGCGCTCGCGCGATAACCCGATCTTGGGCGGAGGGGCGTTTCCTCAGAACTTGGCGACGGTCGCCACGGTCGCCGGTGGCGCGCTGCCGACGTAGCTGCAACCGCCGGGAGTCTGCATGACGTAGGCCAGCGCCTCGGCGTCACTGCTCTTGACGAGCGGGGGGTTGGCACCGTCGCGGAATGCCTTCTTTGTCCAGAGGCTCGCGTATCTGGTTGCATTGAGCTTGAGAACCTTTTCAAGGAATGCCGCCTGCACCGCACCGTTGTCGGCGGGAGCCAGCCGCACGCTCCCGGCGAAGCCCTTCTCGCCAGTAAACAGTTCCCGGACGTCGGTCGCCCGCAGCGACACGTTGGTGTTGCACACGACATAGACCTCGTCCGCCTGCGCCACGCCAAGCGACGCGCAGGCCAGCATGCACAGCAGCACACCGCCGTGCAGGCGTGGCGCGACCGCGGATCGCATGCTCGTGTTAGAAGCGGATCGCATACTGGGCAAGTATCTCGTTCACACGAGAAATCGTCCGGTCGGTGGTGTTCGTACGGGACAGCTCGAGTTTCAGCGCCGACTTCAGGTCGATATCGTAGCGCACACCGACGCTGCCGCGCGTGTACGAAAAGCCGGTCGCCTGGGCCTGGAAGTAGTTGTCGCTCTGGTCGAGCGAAGCGCGCTCGTAACGCGCGTACGGTACGCCCCACGCGGCACGGTACCCCAGCTGCAGGAAGCCCGCCGAACTGTGATGGCGACCGGTAGTACCAGAGCGATCTTCGTTGCCGAAGAAATACAGCTCGGCGATGTGCTCCCAGCGGTCGGTGTCATAGACGCCATAGCCGCCGTAGACCCGAACCTGTGTGCGGTTCAGAGCGTTGTCCTCGATGCTGGTCGACAGTGCATGCACGCCGATGGTCAGGCCTTCGACCGGGCCATCCGTCCATTCGTATCCCAGGCGCCCGCCGACGATCAACTTGCCGTGATCGTTACCGCCGCTGCGCATGTCGAGTACGCCATCGACGATCTGCTGGCTGTTGCCGAGGTAGGCGTCGTACTGCACCTTGCCGCCGTTCGCGCCGTGCACGGTGCCGGTCAGCCAGGCGCCGACCGTGTGGGCGGGGAGTATGCCGCCGTGGTCCTCGAACTGCAGGAACGACGGGCGACGAAGCGCATCGTTCACCCAGGCGCCGTGGTGCATCGCCGTGTTGGTGTAGCCGTAAGGCGTGTGGAAGCGGCCGAGCCAGGCGGTGGCCTGGTCGCCAAACACGTACCCGACCTGTGCGCGCTCGAGGTCGACGCTGACGGCGCCCTCGTCGGAGGCCTCGAACACCAGTTCGAACAGCGTCACGGTACGATCGCCAAGCCGCGGTGTCAGGTAGAAATCGAGGTTGCCGATGTTGAATCCCTTCAACGCGTCGTTGAATGGATTGCGGGTTCCGTAGCCGACGTCCGCGAATCCGTGCATCGCAAGCCCGGAGTCGTCGCCGCGCCGTGCCGCACTCGCGGACTCGATCTGGGCGACCTTGGACTCAACCGCGTCAAGGCGGCCGCCGCCACTCGGGGCGCCCGGGCGCGCCTGCCCCTGCTCCTGGGCCTTTGCTCCTTCGAGTTGCTGGACGCGCGTGGTCAGCTCCGCGATGAGCCTGAGGCTCTGCTGCAGCTCCTGCTCCAGCTCTGTGATCCTGTCTGCATCTGACGCTGCTGCCGCCGCCGTGGCGATCGTCGGCAGCCAGAGGGTCAGCAGCAGCGCCAGCGCAAGCAGGCGGCGGGAAAGTGTATAGATGGGACCTCGCATGAAGACTCCGCTCCCTAAAGGACGGCCAGCCAGTCCCGGTTATCGGGACCGATTTGGCGCGTCACGACGCCGTGGGCATCGAAGACCACCACGCGCAAGTCGTGCACGACGTGGTCGTCGTATTTCCAGAAGCCGAAGCCCAGCTGCCGCGCGAGCAGACTGGTGTCGCCGGTAGAGCCGCTGAGAAAGTGCCAGTTGCTGCGCTGCAACCGCCGGCTCGCCCGGAAGCGGTGCCAGGCGGCCGGCGTATCGTTCTTCGGGTCGTAGCCCACGACCACGAACTCGGCAGGCTCGCCGCGGGCGTCCAGCTGCTGCTGCAGTCGCTCGAGACGAGCGATGGTGGTCGGGCAGATCCTGTGACAGTCGACGTACGCCATCGTCAGCACGACCCGCCGACCGACGAGGCCGGCGAGCGGCGTCTCGCGGCGCTCGTCATCGAGCCATTTCTGCGGCAGCTGGCCGAGCCCAGGGCCGGCAGCCGGGGCTGCCGTCGATGGGCCGCCGACAACCAGCAGCGCCAGCGCAAGTGGCATGCCGCAGCGGAATCGTCCAGCCCGAGGGTTCATCGTAGGCGTCCTCCGTCAGCGCGACTATCGGCGCCGGAACGCCGCGAGCTTGCTGTGGGTGCGTACCGCGTCCGCCTCGCTGAGGTAGTCCGCCTTGCGCGTGCGGCGCACCAGTGCCTCGAACTCGGTCGGCACGAGCGCCGCGCTGAAATGAAAGCCCTGGTACTGGTCACAGCCCAGTGTCTGCAGGAAATCGAGCTGCTCGCCGGTCTCGACGCCCTCGGCGACCACCTTCAGTCGCAGGCTGTGCGCGAGCGAGATGATGGCGCGGACGATCGACGCGTCTTCCGGGCGCTGCATGACTTCATCGATGAAGCTGCGGTCGATCTTCAGCTTGTCAATCGGCAGTCGGCGAAGATAGCTCATGCTCGAGTAGCCGGTGCCGAAGTCGTCGACGGACACCAGCACGCCCATGCGGCTCAACTGCTCCAGGATCGCGATGGATTCCTCCGGATTGGTCATCACGGCCGTCTCGGTCAGCTCGACCTCGAGGAAGCGCGCTTCGAGCTGCGCATCTTCCAGCGCGCTCGCGACCAGCCGGACCAGGTCGCCGCCGCGGAACTGACTGGCGGATACGTTGACCGCGACCCGCAGCGCCGGCAGGCCGGCGATTTGCCAGCTCCGAGCCTGCCTGCACGCCTCTCGAATGACCCACTCGCCAATGGCGCAGATCGCGCCGCATTCCTCGGCCAGCGGGATGAAGTCGTTCGGTGGCACCAAACCACGCTGCGGATGCCGCCAGCGGACCAGTGCCTCGGCCCCGTGTACCACGCCGGTCGCTGTATCGACCTTCGGCTGGTAGTGCAGCTCGAGCTGGTTGGAAGCCAGCGCTTCATGCAGCTCGCTTTCGAGCCGCATCTTCTCCTGGATCGCGCCAGCCATGCCGGCCTCGAAGTACTGCACGTTGCCGCGGCCGCGCTGCTTGGCGCAGTACATCGCCGCGTCCGCGTGCGCGACCACAGACTCCGCGTTGGAGCCATCGCGAGGGTAGAGCGCAAGGCCGATGCTGGGCGAGGCGTGAATCGCGACGTCCGCAATCACCACCGGTGGCTCCAGGGCGTTGACGACGCGTTTGACGATGACATCGATTTCACTCTGGTCCGCCGTGTCGCTGAGGATCACGACGAATTCATCCCCACCGATTCGAGCAACGGTGTCAGCGCTGCGCATGACGGCGCTTAGCCGGCGCGCGACCTCCTTGAGCAGGTCGTCACCGGCGCGATGGCCGAATGAATCGTTAACCAGCTTGAAGCGATCCAGGTCCAGCAGCATCACCGCAAACGGCTGCTGGTCCCGGTCGGAGCGCGCGATCGCCTGCGACAAACGATCTTCGAGCAGTGTCCTGTTGGGCAGTCCGGTCAGCGCATCGTGGGTCGCGAGGTGCCGAAGTTGCCGGTTGGCGGCCTCGAGGCCCTCGGTGCGGGTCGTCACAACCAGCTCAAGTGTCTCGACTTGGCGCCGGAGGATGTGCTCGTTGTCCCATTTGCGGGTCAGCGCGCTGGCGCACTGCAATACCTCGATCGGCTCGAAAGGCTTCTTGACGACCAGCAGCTTGTCCGCGTGGCCGAGCGTCGCGACGACATCGACCCAATCGTAGTCGGCGTGCGCCGAGCAGATGACGACCTGGATGTCCGGATCCTCGAGCCAAAGCCGTTGGATGGTCTCCAGGCCATCCCACCCGGGCGGCATGCGCATATCGACGAAGGCCATCGCGAATGGCCGGCCGCTGGCGCGCGCCTGCTTCGCGGCCTCGACGCCTTCCTGGCCCTGCATCGCGGAATGCACCTCGAAGCGGGGGCGCGCCGCCGGCGCGACACCCTCGCCCAGCAACGCCAGTTCCATCGCCGCGAGCGCGTCTGCGGATTCGACGTCGCCATCGAGGATCTTGCGGAAGTCGTCGTGGATCGCGAGGTTGTCGTCGATCACCAGGACGCGTCTGTTTTCCGACGAGGTGCTATCCAGCATGGGCTGCTCCGGGAGGTTGCAGGGGCAACTCGAGGGTAAAGGTCGCTCCACGGCCAGCGCCGTCGCTGGCCACGCGCAGGTGGCCGCCCAGCTCGCGCGCGGCGAGGGCGCCGCCGTGAAGGCCGAACCCGTGGCCGTTCTTCTTGGTCGTGAAACCATGGCTGAAGATGCGCGTCATGTTCTCCGCAGGGATACCGACGCCATCGTCACTCACCGAAATCGCAATGCCGTCCGCGCGCTCGCCGACCCGCACCAGGACCCGGCCGCCGACTCGGCCGGCCGCCTCGCAGGCTTGCTTCGCATTGCGAACGAGATTGACGAGGATCTGCAGCACCTTGTGCTTGTCGACGACGATGGGCGGTACCTGGGCGAGCTCGCGCTCGTAACTCACTGCGCAGCGCTCGGCCGAGCTTGTGTTGAGCCGCAGGCTGTCGTCGACCAGCGTGCGGACGTCGACGGTCTCCGCGACGCCAGCGAGTTTCGCGTAGCGCTGCTGCATCGTCACGATGTCCTTTATATGATCGATGTTCTTGCGCAGCGACTCGAGTTCGCCGATGGCCAGCCGCTGCTCGGACTGAAGGTGCTCGGACAGCTGCAACAGGTACTCGGGGAGCTTGCGGCCACGGTCGTCGGCGGACATGAAGGTGACAAGATCGGCGCGATGCTCATGCAGCAGACCTGCGACGCGGCCGAGCGCGCCGATGCGCGGCGCGTTGAGGCGGTCGACGACCAGGCTCGCGGATACGTTCACGCTGTTGAGCACGTTGCCGATGTTGTGCAGCACGTTCGTGGCCACCTCTGCCATGCCGGCACTGCGGGAGGCATCACGCAACTGCTCCTGCAGGTCGCGCTCGCGCTGCTCCGCCGCGACCCGGTCGCTGATGTCGAGGTCGATTCCAACGAGCCGCGACCTGGAGGTCGCCGAGTCGACAATCACCGCGGCGAGGGATTCGATGTGGCAGATTTGCCCGTCGGCGCGTGTCGCGCGGTAGCGCGTCCTGAGCTGACCGCGCGTTGCCAGCGCTTCCAGGAGCGCGTCATAGGCAGTCGCGCGATCGTCGGGGTGCACGAGGGCGGTCCACGCGGTCACCGTGGGCGTGAACTCGCCCTTGGTCTGGCCGTAAAGGGCGTACATCGAGTCGCTCCACCAGAGCGTCTCGAGGCCTTCGTGCACCTCGTAGACCCCGGCGCGCGCCGCTTGCGTCGCGAGCCCGAAGCGGATCGATATCGTCTCCAGCTCGGCGCGGCGTTGCCGCTCGACGGCGGCCTCCGCATCCACGGTCGCTTTCAGGCGGCGGCGAGCTTCCAGGACGAAGATCAGAGACAGTACGACGCTGGCGAGCAGCGCTCCAATGACCTGGCGCTGCTGTGTGACGGCCGAGTCTATGGCCTCCTTGACGACGGCCTCGTCGCGGCGCGCGAACTCCTGGTCGATCTGCCGCGTGAGTTGGTCCCCCTGCATGATCTTCTCGCGCAGGGGCATCAACAGCGCGATCGGCATTGGCGCGGTGACCTTGCCGGCGAGGCTCGCGAGCTCGGCGGGGGCCTCGCCGGTCACAGCCGCCTGTCCGAGGCCCGCGAGTTCAGTGAGTTGCGACTGCGCGGTTCGCAGGGCATCGGCCGACTGGGCCCCCAGGGCGCCGCTGTCAACGGCGTCGGCGGCACCGTTGGTGAAGGTCTTGTAGTTGGCGCGCGCCTGCTGCGCGAGGATCCGAAGCGGGCGGGAATGCTCGAGCGAGGCCGCGCGCCGCGCGTCGGCAACCATCTGCAACAGCAATACGGCCGCGACTGGCGCGACGACGGCCAGAAACTGCAGCGCGATCAGCCTGTCGGTCGAACGTACTCTCACCGGGCGAACTCCATGACGCCCCGCCAGCGTCGCTGGAAACGCGGCGGGAATACTTAATCCGGGTCACGGAATTGAGAATCGTTCCGGTTTTAAAGTGAGAACTGGCGCAAGAATTCCCGCAAATCCAAAGGATTGATCTTGACGCCGGCCCGGGAACCGCCGCACCGCCTGAAGGGGCGAGGCCCGGTAGGCCAGCCTCTGCCCGGATCGCGAGCCCCGCTGTGCGTCACCGCATGGCCCGGCCGCGACGCTCCGTCAGGCCGACCCGCCGGCGCGCCTGAGCGCCGCGAAGCGACCTGTGGGGGTGGCGTCGAGGGCGTCGGCAGCCGCGTTCCACAGCGCGTTGCGCTTGACGACGAACGGGCTGTTGGTGAGTGCCTCGAGCGTGCCGGAGCGGGCGAATAGAAAGCCTTGGCCGGCGACGCAGCCCAGTTCGAGCAGCGCCTCCACCTCGCCCTCGACCTCGATGCCCTCGGCGACGGTATCCAGCCCGAGGGTCTCGCCCAGCGTGATGACCGCGCGGGCGAGTTCCGGGCCGTTGAAGGTGTTGGTCAGCCGGCTCACGAACGATCGGTCGATCTTCAGGATGTCGATTGGG
>JANXQL010000100.1 GCA_025356815.1 Pseudomonadota bacterium | reverse complement strand
CGCCTCGTTGCCCAGGTCTTCGCTAGTGACCTTCTGCAGCAGCTCGCGCGAGCGCGGCCCCTGCACGTTGAGTTGCCCGTAGGCGCTGGTCATGTCGGTCACAAAAGCATGTGCCGCCGTATCCTCGATGTGGCGACGCATCAGGGTCTCGGCATGACGCACCATCGTGTCTGTGACGACCACGAGGAAGCGGTTGGCGGCGAGCTTGGTGACGGTGAGGTCCGCTTCCAGCCGGCCTGCGTCGTTGAGCCACTGGGTGTAGGTGATCATGCCGGGCTGGCCATCGACCAGGTTGCCCGACAAGCGCTCCAGCACGCGCCCCGCGTCGCGCCCCTGAACGAGAAACTTTCCCATGAACGACATGTCCATCAGCACGACGTGCTCGCGTGCGGCGTGATGCTCACGCTGCCAGTGCGGGTACCACTGCTCGCGACCCCACGACAGCGGGCCTGGGTCCGGCGTCGTGCCCGGCGCGCCGTACCAGTCCGGGCTCTCCCATCCGCTGACCTCGCGGAAGTGGGCGCCAGCGGCGGCAAGGCGCTCGTGGAAGGGCGAGCGGCGAGCGCCGCGCGCAGTTTGGTGCGACATTGTCGGATAGTGGCACTTGTAGACCATGCCCAGCGACTCGACGGTACGCTGGCGTCTATATTCGGGATTGGCCTGGTACGTGTGCAGCCGATCGATGTTGAAGCCGGTGACATCGACGTCGGGTGTTCCGGTGACGATCCAGTTCGCCACGACCCGACCGAGTCCACCACCGGTGAGCACGCCTATCGAGTTCAGGCCGGCCGCCACGAAATAGCCGCGCAGCTCCGGCGCCTCGCCGACGATAGGCCTGAGGTCGGGCGTGAAGCTTTCCGGACCGCAGAAGAATTTCTTGATGCCCACGCGGGTGGTGATCGGCACTCGCGACATCGCCGTATCCAGGAAAGGCGTCATCCGATCCCAGTCCGGCGGCAGTTCGAGGAAACTTGCGTCGGCCGGGATCCCTTCGATCCTCCACGGCGCGCATACCGGCTCGAACAGCCCAACCATCAGGCCGCCGCCTTCTTCGCGGTAGTAGCCATAGGCCGCCGGGTCTTCGAGCACCGGCATTTTCGGCGGCAGGTCGCGGATGGGCTCAGTGATCAGGTAATAGTGCTCAGCGGCCTGGTTCGGGATGTTGACGCCGGCGAGCGCACCGAACTGGCGCGCCCACATGCCGGCGCAATTGACGACGTAGTCGCACTGAATGTCGCCCTGTGCGGTGCGCACGCCACGCACCCGACCACTGGCCTGCGTCACGCCGAGCGCAGGCAGTCCCTCCAGGATCTTTACACCACGCATCCGTGCGCCCTTGCCAAGCGCCATCGTGACGTCCACCGGGTTCACGCGGCCGTCGGCCGGGATGTAGAAGCCGGCCTGTAGGTCGTCGACCTTGGCCAGCGGGAACAGCCGCTCGATCTCGCGCGGCGAGATCTCATGCACGTCGACCCCGCAGTAGCGGTTGAACGCCGCGACACGACGGTATTCCTCGAGGCGGTCCTTGTCGGCTGCGACCTCGATCAGGCCGATCGGACTGAAGCCCGTCGCCTGCCCGGTTTCCGCCTCGAGGCGGCTGTACAGATCGCGGGTGTACTTGCGCATCTCCGTCGACGTCTCCGACGTCGAACCGAAGGTGACCATCAGGCCGGCCGCGTGCCAGGTGGTGCCGGAGGTCAGTCGGTCGCGCTCCAGCAGCACGATGTCGGTCCAGCCCATCAGCGCCAGATGGTACGCGACGGATGTGCCGATGATGCCGCCGCCGACGACAACGACTCGGGCGTGGCGGGGCAGAGGGATTTCGGTCATGTCGGTGTTCCGGCGGCGGTCTGGGTCGGCCAGCGGCCACTTTATCAGGCGGGGGCGCCCCGTCGGTGCGGGCGGCAGACAGGCGCCGTGGCGGCCATCCGGCGCGCCCGTCGGGCTTGCCAAAAATGGTAAGTACTTACTAATATCCGACACCGAGCGGAGTTAGCGATGACCTCACTGCACGATTACGGCCCTCTGCTGCTTGGCTCGCGCCTGCGCAAGGTCAGCGACGCGATGTTCGCGGGTGTCGACGAGCTTTACCTCGAACAGGGCGTCAGCCTGCCCTCGCGCTGTTTCCCGGTCCTGTTCCTGCTTCGGGACCAGGGACGCCTCGGCATCTCGGAGCTCGCCGAGCGACTCGGCCAAACCCATCCGGCCGTCAGCCAAATGAGCCGCAAGCTGCTCAAGCACGCCGTGGTACGGGAATGGCCCGATCCGAGCGACGAGAGACGCCGGTTGCTCAGCCTCTCCCGACGTGGCGTTGCGCTGATGAAGCGCCTTGAACCGACCTGGGAAGCACTCGTGGCGGCTGTCATTGGACTGGAGTCGGATCACGCACTTTCCGCAGCGCTGACAGCGGTCGATGCAGCCCTGCAGAAGCGAAATCTCGCCCAGCGCATCCGAGACCACATGCGTCAGGCGAACGCCGCAGCCGTCGACATCATTCCATTCGAGCGCCGCTATCGGAAGGATTTCAAGCGATTGAACCTCGAATGGCTAAGGCGTTACTTCCACGTCGAGCCAATCGACGAGTTGGTGCTCTCTGATCCCGAGGCGCTGCTTGCAAAGGGCGGCCACATCATCCTGGCCCGCCTGCACGGCAGAATCGTGGGGACCTGCGCGCTGCTGGTGAGCGCCGACGGTGCCATGGAACTGTCCAAGATGGCGGTTACCGCGTCGTGCCAGGGGCTCGGGGTGGGCCGACGCCTGCTGACGGCCGCGATCGATCGGTTCCGGATGCTCGGCTGCGCCCGGCTCTTCCTCGAGACCAACTCGATACTGGTGCCGGCGATCGAACTGTATCTCTCGGTCGGGTTCCGGCACGAGCCGCGGCCCGGTGGCCCGTCACACTACGAGCGCGCCGACGTGTACATGGTGTTTCACGAACCGCGCACGGCCCACAAGCGCGTAAGGCGCGCCACTCAGGGCTTGGTGGCGCCGAAGTAGAACTGGTATTCATCGACCAGGTCGGCAAGCTTCTGGTCGTGATGGGCAGCGGTGACGAACTCGCGCGCCGTCCCCTTCACCCACGCAAGCCCGGTGTCGCCGAGGCCGTGGGTCGTGTCCTTGGACCAGATGTTAGTGGAGACAGTGATGTTCCTTCGGTACGTGAACGTCGTCAGTACGGTGCCGTTGACGATGATGTCGTAGTAGACGACGAGGTCCTGGTTGAGGACCAGAGGCAGCAGGCCGAGCGTGCCACCGGCGAAGATCGCGGATGCGAGGCCCACGGCCTTGCCCCCGCCGGTGGGCTCGAGCGAGTGGGTGACCCGCAGTACGACAGGGCTGCCGACCAAGTCCTTGTTGAGCTTCGAGAACATCGGTTCGGCCTTGACCAGGTCGTAGTTGTCCTCGTCCTGCAGAGAACCGACGTAACCCATCGCCGGTAGCGGCGCATCATCGGCATGCGCGAGCCCTACCGGCAGCAGTGCGAGCGTCAAGGCCAGGAATCGATGAAAATTCATACGGCCGCCCCCTACTGGTAGCACGACAGTCGCAGCGTGGACGACAGCGCCAGCTCGTTACCCTTCTGGCTGTCGCCGGGACCTGTTGGAGCGATTTCGCTGAACATAATCTGGTGTTTCTGTAGAAACATCGCCACGTACTTGCCGTTCAGCGCGAAGTTCACGTTCTGCGGCACGACGCCTTGCTGGATGAGCCGCGACACATTCAGCGTCGACTGAGTAACGCCCAGCAGCTCGCCCTTGTCCGAGACCACCGGACCGCCGCTCGAGCCCGGTTGGATGGGCGCGCTGAACTGGAATTGGCCGAGCGACCCTTCGAGAGCGCCGCGGGAACTGATGTTGCCGCGAGTCAGGTTCGGCGACGTTGAAAGGATCGGCTGCAGCGGGTAGCCGACATTGACCACCGGCTCGCCGAGCACGATCTCGCCTCCCTTGCGCAGCGGCAGGGTGTGTTCGGCCGGGGTCCCCGTCTCCAGCACCGCGAGGTCGACCAGATGACTGGAGGCAACGACATGGCCCAACAACGCGACCTCGTCGTGCTTGGCCTCGAGGATCGCGCAATCCTCGGTGACATGGGCGGCCGTCAGAACCTGGCCGGATGCATTGATGAAGAACCCCGTGCCGGTCGAGACCGGTTTGTCGCGGTCCACGTACTTCCCGGCGGGCAACGCCTTGAAGGAACCCGTTGGTGGATACTTGGTCGCATCGGGCAGCAGCTTGTTGAGCATCTCGATCACGATGCGCTGGGCGGCTTGTGCTGCGGCGGCGTGCAGACCCGCGCCGCTGCGAACGTCGCCGACCGCGGCGTCCGCGCTCTGCTTGCCCTCCATCAGGACGACTCCGTCGGGCGTCATGACCTTGTAGGACACAGCCATCGTCACAGTTCTCTGGTTGAGCGACGGTTGTGGATGCAGGTCCAGCAGCAGGCCGAAGGGCCTCTCGTCATCAGGTTCGACGACAAAGCTGGATGCGAAGAACTGCTGCGTCACGGCGGATACCCCGGCCTGCACCGCGGACCCCGGCTGCAGCCAAGCTCTGGCGGGCGCGACGTAGAAGCGCGAGCGGCGGACGCCGGTGGGGATGTAGACGGCGAGCGTAGTTGCGCTGGGGAGCTTGTACTCTTTCGGAACCACGAGGCCGGGGGGCTGCTTGTCGGCGGCGGGCGTTGCGGCTGGCATCGTCAGAAGCAGCGCGCCTGCGAGAACCGCTACCCACGTCCGTACGTCCATGCTCCACTCCATTCCGGGGATAGACCCGGGCCTCGAGCCCCGGTCCGGCGGATGGGTTGCAGCCGTGACGGCCCAGACGCCTGTGCCGGTTGAGTTTAGCGCCAACGCGTGGTCCCGCGCCACGTCGCGATGAGGAACACGGCCGCCCGCAGTGGCATCTCAGCGCGCCAATTCGCTCGACTGGTAGCTCGCCCTGGCGAGCCATTCGGGGTTGATCTCGACGCCCCAGCCGGGCGCCGCCGGCACTTGCAGGTGGCCGTCCGTCACCGCGTACGGGTCGCCCAGAAAGAGGCCTTGCTGCCAGGGGTAGTAGTCCGGCCCCTCGATCGAGAACTCGAGGTACTTGCCCGCATTCGGGATCGCGCCGAGGAGGTGCATCGTGCAGATCGTCACGAGCGACAGGTTCGCGCTGTGGGGCGTGCAGGGCATGCCCGCCGCATGCGCCATCGCGGCGACCTTGAGGGTGCGCGCCATGCCGCCCATGTACATGACATCCGGCTGCACGATATCCACCGCCCGAATCGCGATCATTCGCCCCCAGGTGCCCAGGTCCCAGTCCTGCTCGCCGCCGGTTACATCCAGTTCCAGCGCTTGAGTCACCTCCCGCGTCTGCTCCAGATGCCAGTACGGGCAGGGCTCCTCGAAGTGGCTGATGCCTTCCGACTCGAGCAGTCGGCCCACCTCGATGGCGCGCCGCGGCGATAAGCCGCTGTTGGCATCGACGAGCTTGGCCATGTCCGGGCCCAGCGCCCGCGAGACGCAGGGAATGATTGCTTCGGTTCGGCCCGGCCATTCGTCGATGTCGCGACCGCATTCGGCGGCGACGCGCCACTTGAACGCGTCGAAGCCGAGCTCGTCCCGCAGGCGCACCAGGCGCGCCGCCTCGACGTCAGGCGTGATGTCTCGCTTCATTGACGAGGCGTAGGCGCGCAGGCGGCCTGGCCGCCCGCCGAGCAGCTCGACGACCGGCTTGCCCTCGAGCTTGCCGCGCAGGTCCCACATCGCCGTGTCAAGGCCCGCCATCGCGCGGCAGCGGTAGCTGCCCGGATACTTGTGCTCACGCTCCTCGATACGATCCAGCAAAGGTTCGATCGCCAGTGCGTCGGCACCAAGGGCCCATGGCGCTATCTGACGATGAAAGATCGTCGCGCTGATATCGGCGTTGTAAGTCGAGGTCTGCCCCCATCCTACGGCGCCCGAATCGGCCGTGAGCTTCACGAAGCAGACGAATTCGTTGGCAAAGGTTTCAAGTCTGGCGATGCGTAACATCGGCGAATAGACCTCGGTCCGGGCAGAGAGGCAAGCGACCCTTACGGATCGCTCGTGAAGATTACTGGATGCGCGCGCCCTGGCGGCGCAGTTCCGACTGGACAGCCCCGATCTCGAGCCGGTGGAAGCCTTCGTCGCGTCGAGTCGAAACGGCGACGGCAACGCCGGCGCCCCGGCCGCTCGCGGCGCTGCACATCATATTGCGAACCGCGACATGCGAAACCCTGTCGCAGCCGATGCTGCGCCCGGCCATCAGCAGGTGGCCGACGCCGCGGGGCACCAGCGAGCGATATGGCACGTGGAAGTAGCGGCCAGTCGTCGGCAGGATCAGAATCCCGTAGTCGTCGATGAACTCTGGGAAGATACCGATCGCGTCGTTCAAGTGACCCTGCTCCCGAACGTCGTGACCGGTCATGTCGTACAGCGCATTGATCTTGCGTGTGTCGCGTACGCCGAGCGTCATGTCAAAGTTGCGCAGCTTGGCCTGCTCGCAGCCGGGCATGAATTGACGTCGCGCCTCGATGGCGTGGATTGCCTAACGGCGACCCTCGATTTCGCCGGCCGTCAGGTCGTTCGGGTCGGTGCCATCCAGCGCCGGCAGATGGATCAGGTTCAGGTACGTCAGATCGCCCTGATCACTGACCGTGCCCCAGATGCCCGCGATGGTCGTCAGGTTTGCGGGAATCACGCCGGCAGCAACTGCCTGCTTGAACGGCTTGCGCAGAAATGGCGAGAACATCCCGTCTTCCTTGCCGGCCGTCTGGATATTCCACTCGCCGTCGCCAACCCAGTCGGCGTAGGTTTGAGGATGCGCCCGCACCTGTTCAATGAAACGCGCCTTGTTGACGCCGCTCATCGAGAACATCACCGACGCGGCCATCAGTTCCTCCTTGGGCGGCTTGATCACGGGCGCCCCCGCCCGCGCGACCAGGTCGGCGTCGCCCGTGGCATCGATCACGCGGCGCGCGAGGATCGCCTCCCGACCCGCCTTACTCTCGGTGATCACGCCGCGGATCCTGCCGTCGGCGACGATGGGAGCGATGCATAGCCGGTGCAGCATCGGCATGAGCAGGCCTCCTGGACCAGCACGTCCGCCACCCACTTGAACATCTCGGCGTCGAGCGCGTGACTCAGCGACTGCGACTCGGGCATGGCCGCTCCCATCGCCTTGGCGCGCTCCTCGAACTCTATGCCGATGCCTTCGCAGTCGATGGTCTGCGCGTGCCGATACCACGCGAAGCCCTCGAAACCTACCTGGGTGATGTTGCCCCCGAAGCAGTCATTACGCTCCAACAGCGTCGTGCGAGCACCGGCGCGAGCCGCCGCCAAGGCTGCGGCGAGTCCGCCCGGACCGCTGCCCACGACCAGGATGCCGGTCTCGTGGACGACGTTGACCTCGCGGGCGGGTTCCGGGATGCGCTTGATCATCGCTGGGGCCCGGTTCGCAACGGGCTCGACCGGCTATACATTCACATCGACGACGACGCGGCCACGGATCCTGCCGGCGAGGATTTCACTGGCAAGGCGGGGAACCTCGGCCAGACTGGCGACACTGGTCATGGCGCGCAACTGTTGCAGCGGCAGGTCCGCCTGCAGACGCGCCCAAGCCTCGCGTCGGCGCGTGATCGGGCACATGACGGAATCGATGCCTAGCAGGCACACGCCGCGCAATAGGAACGGGATGACGGTCGTGTCGAGCTTTGCGCCACCTGCGAGCCCGACGGCTGCTACCGCGCCGCCATAGCGGGTCTGCGCAAGCACCCGCGCGAGCGCGTTGCCGCCGACCGAGTCGATGCACGCTGCCCAGCGCTCACCTTCGAGTGGGCGCGTGGCGGGGTCCGCGAAGGGGCCACGGTCGATCACCGAGCTGGCGCCAAGGCTGCGCAGATAGTCGTGCGTCTCGGCCCTGCCGGTGGAGGCGGTGACCTGGTAGCCGCGCGTTGCGAGGATGGCGGTGGCCACGGAACCCACGCCACCGGCGGCGCCGGTGATCAGCACCTCGCCGGCGGCCGGCGTGAGGCCGTGATCCTCGAGCGCCATGACGGCGAGCATCGCGGTGAACCCCGCGGTGCCGATCGCCATTGCGTCCTGGGTGCCAAGCCCCTCCGGCAGCGGCACGAGCCAGTCGCCGTTTACGCGCGCCTTCTGCGCCATGCCGCCCCAGTGGGTCTCGCCGACGCGCCAGCCGGTCAGGACTACCCGATCGCCGGCCTTGCAGGCCGCATGTGCACTCTCAAGTACGGTGCCGGCGAAGTCGATCCCCGGAACGTGCGGATAGTGCTTCACCAGGCCGCCGCCGCCGGTCACCACGAGGCCGTCCTTGTAGTTGATCGTGGAATACTCGACCGCGACCGTGACGTTGCCGGCGGTCAAGCGAGATTCGTCGAGCTGCTCGACGGCCGCGGAGATCACGCTGTCGGCGTTGTTGACGACCAGTGCATTGAACATGGGGAGCCTCTAATCGTTGGGATACGTGGTGGGCCGGGGTCGGCATTATTCCCCTATTTGTCAGACGAATGGTAGAGTGAACTGGACGCAAGCCTCTCCGGCGACGGAAGTATCCGCACAGCATGGCCATCGACTACCACGGCCTGGTCACCCAGGGTCTCGCCCGTCAGATCTCTGAAAAGATCCGCGACGCCATCCTCGAGGGACGCCTGCAGGTCGACGAGCGGCTGCCGACCGAGGACGAACTCGCGACCCGCTTCGGCGTCTCCCGCCCCACCATCCGCGAAGCCCTGAAGCGATTGGCCGCCCAGAGTCTCATCCGTTCGCGGCGCGGACCGGCCGGTGGCACCTTCATCACTCGCCCCACCCGCGACGAAGCGCGCCTGGCGGTCGCCAACGCGGCGTCGCTGCTCGTGTCCATGGGCGAGTTCGAGCTTGCGCACATCGCGGAGGCCCGCCAGCTGATCGAGCAGGTCTGCTGCCGCCTCGCCGCCGAACGCCGCACCCCGGCGCAGCTTGAGTCGATGGCCAACGAGATCCGTCTGCAGCGCGACCCGGCGCTGCCGGATACGGACTTTTGCGCATCCGACGTGCGCTTCCACCGCACGCTGGTCGAGGCCGCGTGCAATCCGGCGCTCGAGTTCGCGGCCGCTGGCGTGCTTGACTCGCTGCAGCCGGCCGTCAACCTCGTGATTTTCCGCTTTCGTGACCGCCGCCAGGTCGCTGCCCAGCATGAGCGCCTGCACCGCGGGCTTGCCTCGAAAGACGGCGATGCTGCCTGCGCCGCGCTTTGCGAGTACATGAACGCATTGCGTCGGCAGTACCGCAAGGCGCAGGCATTGCGCGTCGCGCTGCCCGCCGCCCCCGGGGTTTCCCATGGTTGATTCGCGCCACGCGTCCCGCCTCGTGCTACTGGTGACGGCCGCCGTGTTCATCAACTACATCGACCGCGGCAATCTTGCGACCGCGGCGCCGATGCTGCAGGACCAATTGCACTTGACCGAAGGGCAACTGGGCGTCCTGATGTCGGCATTCTATTTCGGCTACGTGCCGTGCATGCCGGCGATGGGTTGGCTTGCGGAGCGGATCGGCGCGCAGCGGGTACTTGCGGTGGGCGTCGCGCTCTGGTCGCTCGCGACGCTCGCCACTGGCCTCGTAGGCAGCTTTACGGCTTTGCTTGGTCTGCGCGTCCTGCTAGGCATTGGCGAGAGCGCTGCCTTTCCCTGCGCGTCCAAGGTGATCGCGCAGGTGGTGGAGGTGGGACGACTCGGCGTTGCCAATGGCGTACTCAGCTGCGGCTACCTGATTGGACCGGCGGTCGGCACTGCGATCGGCGGCTCGCTGATGATCCTGTACGGCTGGCGGCCGGTATTCGTGATTTTCGGGGCAGTGTCGCTATTGTGGCTACTGCCGTGGAGCCGAGTGGTACTGCCGAAGGTCTCCGGCCACACGTCCTCGGTGGTCGTCCAGCCGTCGTTTACTCGCATTCTTCGACAGCGCGCCTTGTGGGGCGCATCGGTGGGCCACTTCGCGTCCAATTACAGCTATTACTTCATCGTCTCCTGGCTGCCGTTCTACCTGGTGAAAGCGCGCGGCTTCTCGCTCGGTGCGATGGTGACGATCGCTTCCGCCGCCTACCTGCTCAATGCCGTGAGCGCTTTGGCGATGGGCTGGTCCTCGGATCACTGGATCCGCGGCGGTCGCAGTCCGACGCTCGTCTACAAGAGCATCATGGCGGCGAACCATGTCGCCGGCGTCGTGTGCATCGCCGCGATGCTGGTCCTGCCGGCCGACGGCGCGATCGCGGCCTTGTTCGTCTTCGAGATCATCAGCGGCGCGTCCTATCCGGGGCTCTTCGCCATTCCCCAGATCATCGCCGGGCCTCTGGCAACGGCGCGCTGGGTCGGTGTCCAGAACGCCGCCGGCAATGTCGCGGGCCTTGTCGCCCCCGTACTCACCGGCTTTATCGTGCAGGCGACGGGCTTGTTCGACGTTGCCTTCGTGCTCGCCGCCGGCGTGAATATCCTCGGGCTGGTCGGCTGGGTGTGGGTCATGCCGAAAGTGGCGCCGCTGGACTGGTCGGAGCCGCCCTCGGCGGGCGTACTGGCGGTGGGACTGAAGTAGAGCGGACGGCCATTGCGCGACGGGCGCGGGCGGCATCGCCACCGTGAGTTTGACGGCAGGAGCGCACATGCAGAAGTCGACACAGATCCAATTCAGGCTGGAAGGACGCCGGGCACTGGTGACCGGCAGCGCCTCCGGCATCGGCTACGCGACGGCGGAGCGCCTCGCACGCAGCGGCGCGCATGTCGCGATGAACGACCTGCCGACGCTGGCCCTGGACGCTGCGGTCGCGCGCCTTCGCGACGAAGGGATGAAGGTCGAGCCGGTGGCCGGCGACCTCGGCCAGTCGGCGACCGCGACCGCTGTCGCCCAGCGGACCCTGGAACGGCTGGGAGGGTTGGACTACCTCGTCAACAACGCCGGTGCGCCGCTGACGCGCGCGCCGATTCCGCCGTCCGACCTGGACTCGCTGACCGACGATTTCTGGGATCGGATCCTGCGGGTTAACCTGATGAGCGCGTTCTGGATGACGCGGGCGCTCGCGCCGGCGCTGCGCGCCACGCACGGTGCGATTGTCAACACGGTCTCGGTGTCGGCCCTGGGTGGCGGTGCGAGCAGCGGCGCGTACGCCACGGCCAAGGCGGGGCTCGCGGGACTCACCCGGGAAATGGCGCGCGGGCTTGCGCCGCAGGTGCGCGTGAACGGTATCGCGCCAGGCTATGTGAATTCGAACTGGGAATGCTCGTTTGGCGACATGGATTCGGCTGCGCGCGCCTGCGTGCCACTCGCACGGGTCGGGGAACCTGCCGAGTACGCGGAGGTCATCGTGTACCTCTGTGCGGGCGCCGCCTACATCACCGGCGAAGTCGTGCCGGTCACCGGCGGGAGCCGCATCTAGGACCCTAATGAAGCAACCGACCTGGAACCCCATCACCGTGTCATGGGCAATCCTGGCGTGCGTGCTGGGGTGGATGCCCATCGCGCTCGCTTCCGTGCCTACCGTCAGGGTCAACGGCGAGACCCTGCTGGGCAGCCCTGACGAGCGCTTCCCTGCGGTCGCGGCCTTCAAGGGAGTGCCGTTCGCGGCACCGCCCTTAGGAAAGTTGCGCTGGGCCGCGCCGCAGCCACATCGGCGGCGCGTAGGCGTGCAGTCGGCGCGCGAGTTTCCTGCCGGGTGCTACCAGGACAACTACAATTCGGCTTGGTACGGACGTGTCGCACGGGCGTTCGGCGCGAGCGATGCGGTCTTTACCGCCCCACCGTTCAGCGAAGACTGCCTGTACCTGAACGTCTGGACACCGGCTAGCGCCGCCGATCGACCCCTGCCCGTGATGGTCTGGATCCATGGGGGCAGCAACAAGGCCGGCTGGTCGTTCGAGCCAAACTACCAGGGGGCGGCGCTGGCGGCGCGCGCACACGTCGTCGTCTCCGTCGCCTACCGCCTCGGCGTGTTCGGCTACTTCGGGCACCCGTCGCTGCGCGGGACGAGGGCACCGACGAATTTCGGCCTACTCGATCAGGTCGCGGCCCTGCACTGGGTGCAACGCGAGGCGCACGCTTTCGGCGGCGATCCGTCCAACGTCACGATCTTCGGCGAGTCGGCGGGTGCGGCCAACGTCGCCTACCTGATGGCGTCGCCGCTGGCGAGCGGCCTGTTCAGGCGCGCAATCAGCCAGAGCGGGGGCTACGTGCTGCAGGAGAGCGCAACGCTCGCGTCCGCCGAGCAGGTAGGGACGCACATCGCGGCCGCGCTACCTGGCCGGCCGGACCTCGCAGCCCTGCGCCGATTGTCGAGCGAGCGGATCTTTGGGACCGCACGAGAACGGCTGGGCGACCATAACTGGGGTCCGGTGGTCGACGGCCGTAGCGTGCTCGCGCCGGCTGCGGCGAACTTGCACCTGCACGGCATGCCGGTCGACTTGCTGGTTGGCAGCAACCAGAACGAGTCCTACATGTACGTCGATGGAGACCCAGGATCACTGTCGCATGAGCTTGCATCGCTACCGGCGGCGGTGCGAGATCGGCTCTCGTCGCTTGCGGCGCAGGAACCCACGCCGCACCTGGCGCACGACCGCGTCTCCACGCTCGTTGAGATGGGCTGTCCGCCCTACCTGATGGCGGCCAGTGCCGTCGCGAGCGGGCACCGTGCCTGGGTGTACCGCTTCAATCGCGTGCGTCCCGGAGCTGGCAGCGGCGAATTTCTCGCCTATCACGGCGCGGAGATTCCCTACATATTCGACAGCCACGATGTGTGGTTGAGCGGCGATGCGGTTGACGGTGCGCTGACCGATGCGATGATCGCGTACTGGGGAAATTTTGCGCGCGATGGGGATCCGAACGGCAGCGGGCTCGTGCGCTGGCCGTCGTTCGACGCCTCCGACGCGCGGGTCATGGAACTGGGCGCCCGCATCGGATCGCTCCCGGCGCCCGAGCACGCGCTCTGCGTCGAGATGGCCGGCGAGCTCTACCCGGGCTGGCGCGGCTGAGGCGAGCCTGCGCCGATGCCAGCAAAGCACACCACCTGCATGTGCAGGACGATCGCATCGTCGTCGTACTTTCCAAAGAGGCGCAGGTACTCCACGGCGGGGTCGCACGTGCGGGCGTAATAGCTGAACAGGATCACATCGTTGGGCAGCGCAGAGGAGAGCTCCGCTTTGCGCTTGGCGTCGGTGACGATCGCGTCGAGCTGCCGATTGAGCTTCAGCGCGCGCGTGACGTACCGCAGGCTCTGGGTGAGGACCGCACGCACGTGCGTATTGGTCGAAGGCAGGAACGGCAATCCACCGGCGAGGCGCACGCGCAGTGCCCACTCGAGCAGGCTTTTCAGACGTTCAACGGGGGCCATTTCCGCGGGCAGCTCGTCAAGATAGGCAAGTGCGCCGTCAAGAAGGCGAATCATCGCTTCCGTGACCAGATCTTCCTTGGACTTGAAGTGCTTGTAGAGGCTGGGCTTGGACAGGCCCACCTCTTCGGCGACGTCGTCCATCGTGATCAGGTCGAAACCCTTCGCGGCCAAAAGCTTCGTGGTTGCGTCGAGAATGGCGTCCTCGCGCAGCTTGAACGCCTGGTCCTTGAAGCGCAGTTTTCCCAGAACACTCATGATTCTTGAATGTTACCAATTAGTAGCTTTATTTCCGATCCGGTATTATCCTGCGCCTCCCGATGACAAACCGCAATACCGACCTGCCAGCGACGACCGCATCGCCCGAGCCCGCCGGCCTGGCTTCCGCTCGCCAGCGTATTGCGGTGATCGGCGCAGGCATCTCGGGGCTCGCATCGGCCTACTTCCTCGGCTCGCGCCATGCGGTCACGCTGTACGAACAGGGAAGCTATCTCGGTGGCCACAGCAATACGGTCGATGTCACCGTCGACGGCCGGAGCCATCCGGTCGACACAGGCTTTCTCGTCTACAACGAGCGCACCTATCCGAATCTCGTGCGGCTGTTCGCGGAACTCGGCGTGCGCGCGCACCGAAGCCAGATGTCGTTCGGCGTTTCGCTGGACGGCGGCAGCACCGAGTGGGCCGGGACAAACCTGGATAGCGTATTTGCCCAGCGGCGGAACATGGTATCTCCGGGGTTCCTCGGGATGCTTGCCGAGGTCACGCGCTTCAACCGCGACGCGGCTGAAAATCTCGCCGCGGCACGTGCCTCGGGCTTCACGCTGGGCGAGCTGCTCGATCGCGGCGGCTACGGCCGACGCTTTCGCGAGGCCTACCTGCTGCCGATGGTAGCAGCGATCTGGTCCGGCGCGCGCCAGGATGTCCTCAACTTCCCGGCGCAGTCGTTCCTTCAGTTCGCCCTCAATCACGGCCTGCTGCAGCTGACCGATCGACCGCAGTGGCTGACTGTCGACGGCGGTGCGCGCCGCTACGTCGGATTGATCCGTTCACATCTGCAGGATGTACGTGTGGCGACGCCCGTGCGCGAAGTGCGTCGCGTCGACGGCGGCGCCGAGGTGACCAGCGACACTGGTGCCGAACGCTTTGATGCGGTGGTATTCGCAACCCACGCGCCGACGACGCTGAGGTTGCTGGTCGATCCGCGACCGGAGGAACGCACCGTGCTCGCGCCGGTGCGCTACCAGAAGAACCTCGCGATCCTGCATCGCGATCCCGCGCTGCTGCCGCGCCGTCGCAAGGTATGGTCGGCGTGGAACTATCTCGGTCGCCGTGACGACGCCGACGGCGGCCCGGTCTGCGTGAGCTATCTGATCAACAAGCTGCAGCCGATTCCGTTTTCCGAACCCATCGTCGTGACGCTCAACCCCTTCACGCCACCCGATGCGGCGCTAGAGTTCGCGCGTTTTGACTACGAACATCCGGTGCTCGACGCCGGCGCCCTCGCGGCGCAGGCGCGCCTGCCGACTGTCCAGGGACTGCACGGCGCCTGGTTCGCCGGCGCCTGGACGGGCTATGGCTTCCACGAGGACGGCCTGAAGTCGGCGCTGCGCGTGGCAGCCGCATTCGGGACCTCGCCGTCGTGGGCGGTCATGTGATCCCTCCTGCCGCGTCACTGCTGGTCGGGAGTGTCATGCACGAGCGGCTGTGGCCGTTCGGTAACCGCTTCCTGTACCCGGTGTTCTACCTGCGTCTGCCGCTGTCGGACCTGCATGCGGCCGACGGCGCCTGCTTCGGGGTCGATCGACACCGTGCCCTGTCGCTGCGGTCGCGGGACTACGGTGCAGGCGACGGCAGCGACCTGCTCGAGTGGATGCGCGCTCTGCTGCGAGATGCCGGTCTGGACGCTTCCGGCGAGGTCTACCTGCAGACGATGCCGCGCATCTTCGGGTACGCGTTCAATCCCATCAGTTGCTGGTACTGTCACGATTCCGGGGGGCGGCTGCGGGCTATTCTCGCCGATGTCAACAGCACCTTCGGTGAACGACACCGCTACCTGCTCGGCGCCGCGGATGGCGGCGAGATAGGTCCCCGCACCGCGCTTGAGTGCCGCAAGCGCATGCACGTTTCTCCCTTTTGCGATGTCACGGGGCGCTACCGCTTCCGTGTTTTCGAGCGCGCTGGCCGCGCGGTGCTGTCGATCGACTACCACGATGGCGAGCGACTGGTGCTGCGCACGGTCGTGGGCGGCCGCTTGGTGCCTGCGACCCAGCGCGCGCTGCTGCGCGCGTTGCTGCATCAGCCGTTGCTGACGCTCGGCGTCACCTTGAAGATACACTGGCAGGCATTGCGCCTGTGGCTGCGCGGCCTGCCGATACGCAGCAAACCCCCTCACCCTCCCGAACCCTTAAGCCTGGGAACTCCGCGATGAGTGCGATCCGTGCCCTGCCCCAACCCCTCTCCGACGCACCCCGCTCGGTACGCCTGCTGCTGGCGTTGCTCGAACGCCTGCAGGTCGGAGCCCTGAAGCTTGTCACGCCAGACGGTGACGAGCTTCACTTCAACGGCCGCACCGACGGCGCGCGCGCATCACTGAAGATCCGCGACTGGCAGGCGTGCGCCGCCATCCTCTGGAGCGGCGACATCGGCTTCGCCGAGGCGTACCGGGACGGACTGCTGGACATGGACGATCCGACCGCGGTGCTCACGGTCGCTCTGCAGAACGAGGCGGTGCTCGATCGCGCGTTCTTCGGCGGCGCTCTGTCGAACGCCTGGCATTGGCTGCGCCACCACCTGCGACGCAACAGTCGCGCCGGAAGCCGGCGCAACATCCATGCCCACTACGACCTCGGCAATGAGTTCTACTCGCTCTGGCTGGATCCGAGTTTCACCTACTCCAGCGCCTATTTTTCCGGCGACCACACGCACCCTTTGCAGGATGCGCAGCGTGCCAAGTACCAGCAGATCCTTGACACGCTGCAGTTGCAGCCGGGCATGCGCGTGCTCGAGATCGGCTGCGGCTGGGGTGGTTTTGCCGAGTACGCGGGCCAACGCGGCATCGACGTTCATGGCGTGACGATCTCTAGCGCGCAGCTCGCCTACGCGCAGGCCCGGACGCGCGCGCTGCCAGGCGTGCAGCTCGAGCTGTGCGATTACCGCGACATTCGTGGCGAGTACGACGCGGTCGTTTCGATCGAGATGTTCGAGGCGGTCGGCGAGCGCTACTGGCCGGTATTCTTCAGTACCGTGCGCGAGCGCCTCAAGGCCGGTGGACGCGCCGTGGTACAGACGATCACCATCGACGAGCGACGCTTCCTGCGGTATCGCGCAAGTAGTGATTTCATCCAGCAGTTCATCTTTCCCGGCGGCATGTTGCCGAGCCCGGAGCGCTTCGCGGCACAGGCCGCTGGCAGTGGGCTTGAGACACAGGGCAGCGTGGCGTTCGGTCGTGATTATGCGGAGACGTTGCGCCGCTGGCGCGCGGCGTTCGAATCTCGACTCGACGAGGTGCGGGCGCTGGGATTCGACGAGGCGTTTGTGCGCATCTGGCGCCTGTATCTCTGCTACTGCGAGGCCGCCTTCGATGCCGGCCGAATATCGGTGATGCAGACTTGCCTGGAGCGCAAATGAACTATCTCGTCCGACTGCTCGGCTGTGCGTCGCTGCTCGCGCTTGGCGCGTGCGCGGCGCCCGATGTGGGCCACTACGCCGCTGAAAAGCCCGCACTCGATATGGTGCAGTTCTTTTCTGGGACCGTTGACGCCTGGGGAATGTTCCAGAAGCGCAATGGCGAGGTGGTCAAGCGGTTCCACGTCACGATCGACGGTCGCGAGGTGGGCGGCGCGCTGGTGCTCGACGAGCACTTCGAATACAGCGACGGGACGCGCCAGCGGCGGGTGTGGACACTGCACCATGAAGCAGATGGACACTGGCGCGGGACCGCGGATGACGTTATCGGCGCGGCCGAGGGGATCGTGGCTGGCAATGCGCTGCACTGGCGCTACCAGCTGAGGCTGCCGGTTGACGGCAAGACCTACGACGTCGCGTTCGATGACTGGATGTACCTGATCGACGAGCAGACGCTGATGAACCGGGCCCTCATGAGCAAGTTCGGGCTTCGCCTCGGTGATGTCACGCTTGTCATGCGTCGGCGTGGCTGAGCGTCACGGTGTTCTCCCCGCTGAATCGCCCGATCCGAGGCTGGTCCGATCGCAAGGTCTGGATCATCGGAGGCTCCAGCGGCATCGGCGCCGCGGTGGGCCGCGCGCTGCTCGCGCGCGGCGCGCGCGTGGTGCTGTCGGCGCGTGACCGCGGCCGCCTTGAGGAAGTAGCTGCGGGCGCGTCGGGCGCGATCGTACTGCCGTTCGACGCAGGCGACGCGGCCGCGTGGCAGGTGGCGGCAGCGACCGTGCATACGATGGAAGATCCGGTCGACCTGCTTGTCTACTGCGCCGCCGACTACGTCCCGCAACGGGTCTGGGACGTACGCGCCGCAGCGGTGTCCAAGACGTTGAACGTAAACCTGGCCGGGGTCTACTTTGGCGTCGAGGCGGTGCTGCCGAGGATGCTCGAGCGTCGCGAAGGGGGCATCGCCCTTGTCGCGAGCGTCGCAGGTTACATGGGATTGCCGGGCGCAGCCGTCTACGGGCCGACCAAGGCTGCGCTGATCAATCTTGCCGAACTGCTTTACTGCGAGGTCGCCCGGCGCGGGCTGGGTGTGTACCTGATCAACCCGGGGTTCGTTGCGACGCCGCTGACCGCCAAGAACGGCTTTCGCATGCCGGCGCTGCGCACGCCTGAGCAGGCGGCAGAGGCGATCGTGCGGGGCCTTGAGCGCGGACGCTTCGAGATCCACTTCCCGAAGCGCTTCACACTGGTGCTCAAGGCAATCCGGCTGCTGCCGCAGCGGCTGCGGCTGAAGCTGCTGATGAGGCTGGTACGAGCCTAGGCGTGACCTGACGTTACAGGCCCGCTGACCGCCGCCTGGTCCGCCCGGATCGTGCGAGCGCTCGTCAGGAAGTGGTATGCCGCCCAGAAGCCGGTCGGTGCCAGAGCCACCAGCGCCCAGCGCAGCGATTCTGCGTTGCTGCCGAGCAGAGGCGCCAGATAGTCACTGAGCATGCCGATGCCCTGCGGGGCAATGATCAGGTTGGCGACGTTCGCGGTGAACAGCAGCACCGCTACCGTCTGCGCCCGCATCGTGGCAGGCACGACGTTGGCGAGCAGGCCGAGCGTCGGGCCGATGAAGAAGTAGATGGCCGGCACGACGATCCACAGCATCGCCACCACCAGCGATCTGGAGTCGGTCCAATAAATCAGGATCGATGGAATCGTGGCCGCTGCCAGCACCCCGCCGAGGAGCCAGACCACGCGCCGGGGATCGGCGGCTATCCTTGGCGAGACGAGCAACCCGGTTGCGATCGTGGCGAGCGTTCCGGCGATCAGGTGCATCGGGCCCAGCACTGCGCTTGCCTCGCCGATGCTGAGGTGGTGCGTGCGCATCAGGAAGGCGGGCGTCCACCACAGCAGGCCCCAGCCCCACAGCGTCCCGATCGCGCCACCGCCGATCAGGTGAAGTACCGAGCGTTGTCCGGCCATGAAGCGCACGGCGGCCAGTGCCGGCAGGCGTTCGGCAGCGGCGCCGGCGGCGTCGAAGCGGCCGCGCTTGGGCTCGCGCACTGACAGGTACACCAGCAGGCCGATCACGATGCCAGGCATGCCGAGCGCGAGGAACGCCGTCCGCCAGCCGTAGTGATCGGCGATGGCGCCAGCCAGTTCCGAGCCGAGCCAGGCGCCTATGGGTGCGCCGAGGGCGAATACCGTCATGGCCATCGGCCGGTCGCGTGCCGCGAACTTGTCCGCGATGATCGAGGTCGACGGCGGCGTTCCGCCAGCCTCCCCGATGCCGACGCCGAAGCGGGCCAACACGAACTGCGTGACGGACTGCGCGAGCCCGCACAGTGCGGTCATCGCCGACCACAGCGCGAGTGAGACGGCGACGATGTTGCGACGGTTGGAGCGGTCCGCAAGGATCGCCACCGGGATGCCAACGGTGACATAGAACAGCGCCAAAGCCGTGCCTGTGATCCACGCGACGCTCGAGTCTGAAAGGTGCAGCTCGAGGCGGATTGGCTCGAGCAGGGTCGAGACCGAGAACCGGTCGGCGATGTTCATCGCATAGACCAGGGTCAGCACGGCCAGCGAATACCAGCGTTCCATCGTGCCGGCGTCGCCGGGCCTCGGGATGCCATCGGTCGTCGTCAAGGTCGCTCCTGTTCACCGCGGCTCGGCGCGGCGGCGAGCCGACGGGTGCCGCAGCGTCGCAGCCACATGGGATCGCGTCAATCCTGGCGGGCTTCGGGCTGCGAGTCTGGGGGCTCGGGGGTCTCGGCGGGCGGCGGCGGCGAGAGGGCAGATAGCACGGCGCTGGTCGCCATGATCTGTCGCGCCAGCGGCGCATAGTCCGCTCGACGCAGCAGCCAGAGTGACATCGGCAGCGTCTGGTCGAGCGGATCGAGGTAGTCGCCCGCGTGGCGGATCTCGAAGTGCAGGTGCGGTGCTGTTGCAAGACCCGTCGCACCGACGTAGCCGAGCGTCGCACCGCGGCGGGTCAGCGTACCGACCGTCATTCCTGGGGCGAACGCGCGCAGGTGGCCGTAGTGGGTGGTGTAGCCGCCTGGATGCTGCACGATCACGAGATTGCCGTAGCCGCCGAAGTAGCCCATGAACAGCACGGTTCCGTCAGCGACAGCGATTGCCGGAGTGCCGGCCGGGGCGATGAAGTCGACGCCGATGTGCAGCGAGCTGCGCACCTTGCGGCTTACGGCCGGGCGACGACCCGGCGCAGCCGCTGTTGTCGCGGCCCGCCGCGGCCGCGAGCCGATCGCGCCGACACCACGCGAGATGTAGCGGAAGTTGACCGGATTCGTCCAGAACACCGGTTCCAGCGACTCGCCAGTTGGCGTGAAATAGCCGCCCGGCATCCCCTCGCGCGGCACCCAAAGCGCCTGCCTCAGCACCCGCGCCGTCGACGAGTCCAGCAGTTCGATACTCAGCAGGCGCGCCGAGTCCGGCTCCGCGGCCGCCTGGAACGCTACCCGCACGACCACACTATCGACCGTCGCGAGATCCTGCTCCAGCGAACGGGCAAGGAATGCGACTTCGAACAGCAGCTCCGGTGGCAGCACGTCGCCGGCTGCGCCGCCCCGCTCGAGGGCGGCGTCGATATCTAGCAGCACGACGCTCGTGGCCGGTCCCGGCGGCAGCCATGGCGCGGTGCGCAGCGTGAATGGCGCATCGGGAGACTCGTGGCTGAAGGTGATGATGCCGGGCAACGTTTCTGCGCCTTCAGAGGCGAGCAATGCGAGCGCGAGTACCTGGTCGGCATCGTTGGTCAACAGCGCGTACGGCACGCAGCCGGCGTACCCAGCGTGCGGCTTGGCGTCGCTGAGCGCGTACAGCCGCCGCAGGTCGGGATCGCCGACGCCGATGGCGGTAACGATGTCTCCCGCCGGCGTTGCAGTGTTCACGCAGCCCGAGCGTGCGTTCCACGGTGGCGGGTCTCCATCGGTGAACCCTTCCGCCGTGACTGCCGTCTGGTGGTGGCGCGGTCTGATCGTCCAGGCCGGCGGCGGCGGACCGCGGCGTGTCGGAGCGTCGAGGCTGGCGGTGGCATGGTGCCTGGCCGCGTGTTTCGCCTTGGTGGCCGGGTGCCTGGTGGCGTTCGCCACCGGATGCTGCGATGACGCCGCGAGCGTCGGCGATGCCAGCAGTGCCAGAGCCAGCAGCGTGACCAGTCGAGGTGCCGCACACAGAAACAGGGGGGCCAGTCGAGCCAACGCGCGCCTCCCGCATCGCCAAGGGTGGACTTCGGGCGGCTCGCTATCGCAGCAGCGGGCCCGTCCCGCGAGGTTTCAGCGCGCGGGCGGGTGATCTTAGATCATGGCGCCCGAATCGGGGTGGGTGAGAGCGCTCAGCGCCGGTCAACCGGCATTCAGGGCGAGTGCTTGAACAGGAAGTGCGCCGCGGAAGGCCGAAAGCAGCATCATCGGGCTGAACAGTTCGATACCAAGGATGTACGCATCCCCCCCCACGAGCGCGTCGATGTCGTGCTCGTCGCGCACCCGACACCAGGCGACGACGCCATTGACGTTGAGCGTCAGGTTCGGAGCGGAGTACTCGATGCAGACACGCGATGCGATGGGCAGCTCGCGTTCCAGGTATAGGCTGACGCCCCCGTTGGACACGTCCTTGATTGCCATCGCCACGTTGCGCGACCAGCCGGTGCGTACGTACAGCGGGGCGTCCGGCTGGCGCAGCAGGCTAAAGCGCTCCTGGCTGCGCTGGTCGGCGGTCAGTAGCCTGGGGCGATCAGCCGAAGTCATGCTCGTCACACCGTGGGGCCTCGAGGCAGCGCTTGCCAGCGTTGAGTATGCCCCTCGTCCTGCGACACAGCCGCGGCGGGCATCGAAACTGTGCCGCCGGTATCACTATCGTGCGGCCGTGGCCAGGCCCGCCGGATCGGTCCACCCCGACCCACAGCGTCTGCTGGAAAGGCCTGGACGGCCGCCGTCGGCGCCACGGTTCGATGGCAAGGTCGCGCACAACCATGAACGCAGCCGCCTGCGGCGGTGCATCCGCCCCAGTGCAGGCGCTCACGGGCGGACGGCCGGGACGGCGCTCGTGGCCGGTCGTTGCCGATCAGACTCGCGCGGCCTAAGGACGGTCGGTTTGCCGAGCGACCCGTTTGGTTGACCCGAGACAGGCTTGGTATTAAGCTGCCAAGGCAGTAACTGCCTAGACAGGTATGAAGCACTACGACCTGACCGGCTACAGCGTCCACAACAGCATCGGCTACTTGATGCGCCGCGGCGCGTCGCTGCTGCGCGAGCAGCTGGAGGCGTCGTTCAGCGACGCAGGCGTCACCTTCGTACAGTGGGCGACGCTGATCCTGCTGCGCGACAATCCATTGCTCACGCAGGCGGACCTGTGTCGCGACCTTCGCCACGATTCGGGAGCGTTCACCCGACTCGTCGATCAACTCGAGCGGCGTGACCTGATCCAGCGGGTGCGCAGCGATGCCGACCGGCGCAGCGTGCAGTTGCACCTGACCGACGCCGGCCGCGCCACGATCGAGACCAACCTGCCGCTGGTGGTCGACCGGCTCAACCAAGCGTTGGCCGACTTCACGCCCGCAGAGGTCGCGGCATTCACCTCGCTGCTGACGCGCATGATCGCGCGCCTGGAATTCGAGTCCGCCGGCACCGCGCACGCCGCCGAAGCGCACCCATGAGGACCCTGCCGCCCGCCTTGGGGCTGTTGGCCGCTGCACTGGTCGGTTGTGCGGTCGGCCCTGCGCATCCGCGCCACGCCGCGCTTTTGCAGGCCACCTCCGCCGGACTTGCGCAGGTGCCGATGCCGACGATCGCCGCGCGATGGTGGCGCACCTTCGGCGATCCGCAGCTCGACCGGCTGGTCGATATGGCGCTCGCCGACAGTCCCTCCATGGCGGATGCGCTGGCAAGACTGCAGATCGCGCAGTCTGCCGCAGACGCCGCCGGCAGTGGCCTCGGCCCGCGCATCCGCGGTGGCCTTGCCGAGCAGCGCGAGCGCCTGAGCGCCCGCTCGTTCTATCCACCGCCCTACGCAGGCGGCACGTACTGGGACGGCTCGGCAGACGCGGCCCTGACCTGGAACATTGACTTCTGGGGACGGCAGCGGGACCGGATCACCGCAGCCGAGCGAGAGGCGCGCGCCGGAGTGTTCGCGGTGCGCGGCTCGCGGCTCGCGCTCGAGTCGGCACTGATCGCGCAGTACCTCGAGTTGGACCGGGCCTATGCGCAGCTGGACATGGTGCGATTGGCCGCCGCCTCCCGCAGGCGCCTGGAGGCGCTGTCCCGGGCGCGGGTGGCGGCGGGCCTCGACACCGGCATCGAGCAGCGTACGGCACGCGCCGCGGTGGAAGACGCGCAGGTCGAGGAGCGCGACGCCCTGGTCCGCGTTGACCTCGCGCAGCACCGACTCGCGGCGATCGCCGGTCGCGGCGCCGATTTCTACGCGACGATCACGCGCCCCGCCCTACGCGCCGACGCGTGCGTGGCGCCGCCGTCGGCGCTCCCGGCAGACCTGCTGCTGCGTCGCGGCGACATCGCTATCGCGCTTGCCCACGTCCAGGCGCGCAGTTCCCTGGCGCATGCCGCCCGTCGGGCGGCCTATCCGGATATCAATCTGCGCCTGTTCACAGGGCTCAGTGCGTTCGGCCTGCAGCAGCTGCTGTCTGCGCCTGCGCGGACGATGGGCGCGGGCGTGGCGGTGGGACTTCCCATCTATGACGGCGGCCGCCTGCGGGCCGAGGTCAGCGGAGCCAATGCGGCCGTTGATGTCGCGATTGCCGACTACAACGCAACCGTACTCGGCGCCGTGCGAGACGTCGCCGATCAGCTCACGCTACTTGACTCGCTCGCCAACCAAATCGGCGACGCCCGCGGCCGCCTGGTCAGCCTCACCGACGTGCTGCGCCTGACCGAGCGTCGTCGCGACGTGGGCCTCGTCAGCGACATGCAGGTGGTCGATGCGGATCTGCGCGTACAGGCCGCGCGGCGCTCGCTGCTCGGCCTCGAAGCCGCCGACCGCCAGGCGCAGGTCGCACTGGTCGTCGCCCTTGGCGGCAGTCCGCAGGATTTGCCCGCTTCGTTCCCGACCGATATCAAGGGTGTCCTGTGACTGAGACTACCGAAACGACCCGGACCCCGCGCCAACGCGCTTTCGCGGTGTTCGGTGCAGTGCTCGCCTTACTTGCGGTCGGCTGGAGCGTGTACTGGTTCACCGAGCTGCGCCATTTCGAATTCACCGACGACGCCTACGTCGCGGGCGATGTCATTCCGCTGAACAGCGAGGCGCCGGGCACGGTGATCGCGGTGCATGCTGATGACACGCAGCGCGTGGAGGCAGGCGCGGTGCTCATCGAGCTCGATCCGGCCGAGGCGCGGATTGCAGTGGCCGCTGCGGAGGCCACCCTTGCGCGTACGGCGCGCGAAGTCGCGGCGCTGTACGCCCAGCGCGCAGTGATGCGCGCGGACCTCAACGCACGCGAGCTTGCGCTGCAGCGGGCACGGCGCGACCTCGCCCGGCGCGAGCCGCTGCGCGGCGACGGCGCGGTCTCCGGCGAGGAGCTCGCGCACGCCGCGGATACGGTTGCAGAGCTCGGCGCGTCGGTGACGGCGGCGAGTGCGCAGCTCGCGGCTCTCGACGCCCAACTGCTCGACACAACGGCGGCAAGCCACCCGCGGGTGCTCGAGGCGGCCGCCGCGGTGCGCAGCGCGCACCTCGCCCTGCGACGCACGCGCCTGAACGCACCGGCAGCGGGCATCGTCGCCAAGCGCAGCGCCCAGATCGGCCAGCGGGTCGCGGCGGGGACGCCGCTGCTGGCAATTGTCTCGCTGCGCGAGGTTTGGATCGATGCGAACTTCAAGGAAGTGCAGTTGGGTCGGCTGCGCCTGGGCCAGCCGGTCAAGGTGCAGGCCGACATTTACGGCTCCGGAGTGACCTTTCACGGCCGTGTCGCCGGGCTTGGCGCCGGCAGCGGCAGTGCATTCGCGCTGTTGCCGTCGCAGAACGCTTCCGGCAACTGGATCAAGATCGTACAGCGCCTGCCGGTGCGAATTGCCCTGGACCCGAAGGAACTCGAATCGCACCCGCTGCGCATCGGACTGTCAACCCTCGTCGAGGTCGACGTCGCCGACGGTTCCGGGCGAACGGCGGTCGGCGCCAGCGTGCGCTCAAGCCCGGCATCGAGGATAGATACTCTCGAAGATCAGGCCACCGAGGCGCGTATTCAGCAGCTTGTCGCGGCCCAGGCCCGGCACGCGGCCGCGCGCGGGCAGCTCGATATCCCGTGAGCACAGGCTCCGGCTCGGGACTCGGTGGACTCGGCGCCGGCCCGCGGGCGCTGACGGCGTTCGCCGTCGCGTTGGGCACCTTCATGCAGGTGCTCGACACGACCATCGCAAATGTTTCGATTCCGGTGATGTCGGGAAACCTCGGCGTGAGCACCGACCAGGGCACCTGGGTCATCACCTCGTTCGCCGTGGCGAACGGCATCTGCGTGCCGCTGACCGGCTGGCTGATGCAGCGCTTCGGCCTCGTGCGCACGTTCAGCGTCGCGGTCGTGCTCTTCACGCTGGCCTCGCTGCTGTGCGGACTTGCTTGGGACCTGCCGTCCCTGATCGCTTTTCGCGTCCTGCAGGGCGCCGTTTCCGGCCCACTGATTCCGGGCTCGCAGGCGATCCTGCTGTCGATTTTCCCGCCTGAACGGCGAGCGCGGGCGCTCGGCATCTGGACGATCACGACGCTGATCGCGCCGGTCATCGGACCGATCCTCGGTGGCTGGATCTCGGACAACTACAGCTGGCCATGGATCTTCCTGATCAACGTGCCGGTGGGGATCTTCAGCGCCGTCGTCTGCTGGCGCTACATCGGCAAGCGCGATACTCCGACCCGACAGCTGCCGGTTGATCGGGTCGGCATCTCGCTGCTGGTGGTATGGGTCGGGGCGCTGCAGGTACTGCTCGACCTGGGCAAGGACGCCGACTGGTTCGCTTCTCCCGCGATCATCGTGCTGGCGCTGGTGGCCGCAATCGCGTTCGTGGCCTTTCTGATCTGGGAGCTGACCGAGCGGTTCCCGATCGTCGACCTGTCGCTGTTTCGCTCCCGCGACTTCACCATCGGCACCATCGTCGTCTGCCTCGGCTATGCGCTGTTCTTCGGCAATCTGGTGCTGTTGCCGCTATGGTTGCAGACCCAGCTCGGCTACACGGCGACGTGGGCGGGTCTGATCACCACGCCCAGCGGCGTGATCGCCATCCTGCTCGTGCCGTTTGTGGGGCGCGCACTCGGTCGGATCGATGCGCGGCTATTTGCTACCGCCGCCATGTTTGCGTTCGCAGCATCGTTCCTGCTGCGTGCGCGACTGACCACCGACGCGACTGTCGGCGACTTCATGCTGCCGCTTGCTATCCAGGGCATCGCGATGGCGACGTTCTTCATCGCTGGACTGACGATCACCCTCAATCGGATCCCGCCGGAGCGAGTGCCCGCAGCCAGCGGCATGTCGAACTTCCTGCGCATTACCGCCGGCAGCTTCGCCGCCTCCATCGTCACGACGTTCTGGGATCGCCACGCCGCCTTTCATCAGGCACGACTGGTGGAGCGCTCGACGTTCTTCGATGGCGCGTTCCTGCAGGCGGAACGGGGTCTTGAAGCGCTGGGCCTGAGCCAGGCGCAGGTGCTGGGCGTGCTCGATCGTGGCGCCTCGACCCAGGCCTATGCCAAGGCGGCGATCGACTTCTTCTGGATCTCCGGCTGGCTGTCCCTCGCGCTGATCGGCCTGATCTGGTTCGCTCATTCGACGATGGGCAGACAAGGTCCCGCGGTCGCAGCCACGGACTGAGCGTGGCCCGCGCGCCTTGTGCGCGGCGGCGGCGCCCGGCGGGCCGAAACCCCGGCAGATGGCCCTGAATGAGCGTAGAACGGTGGCAGGCGCATTCGCCGCCCGGCGGCGCTCTGACGTCGGTCCCCACTCCGGAGCAACGTCTTGACGGTCCCAGATACTCTCGCTTCGGCGACTGCCGAATACAAGCAGGCTTTCGGCCATCCGGTACCGGCCGAAGTCGTGCAGATGTTCGAGCTGCGGCCCGGGCCCCTGATGATGGAGATCCGCCAAGCGATCGCGCTCGGCAAGCCGGTGCCAGCGTGGCTCACTCGCTGGAAGACGGCGGGGAGCCTCGCGACGTCCGAGTGGAACGGCGGTGAGGTTGCCACGGGACGCTGGTCGCGCGACTAATGCGTCTGCGTAAAGGCTGACCCGAGTAGCGGCAGGATGGCCGCGTCGAGCGCCGCTTCGGTCAACCCGCCCTGCCCGGGCACCAGCACAGCGCGCAGCACCCCCGCGCGATCCACCACATAGGTCATCGGCAGCGCCCGGGGCGCACCGAAGCCGTTGCTCTTCGCGCCATCTGCCAGCGCCGCCGGATAGCTGAACGGCTTCATCGCCTGCTCGACGTCACGGCGGTCGCCGCGACGGTCGATGCTCACCCCGATCAGCTCCAGACCTTCGCCACCGTGGCGGTCCAGGTAGCGCTGCAGTAGCGGCATCTCGTCACGACACGGTGCACACCAGCTGGCCCAGAAATTGACGAGCACGACGTGCTCGCGATGCTGCGCAAGGTCGAAGGTCGACCCCGCGAGCGTCGCAAGCACAAGCGGCGGCGCTGCCCGATCCACGGACGGGACTGCCCGGACCGCCTGAGGCGCGAGCAGGATCGCCATGGTACAGATGCTTGCCAGTGCGCCATGCAATGCGCGTCGCATATCTTGGGTATGCATCACGTCCTCAGAATCCATAGCTGACGCTGAGCTTGTACAGCTGCCGGGCCACCAGCTGATTGCCGCTCATGTTGTTGTAGAACGCGAAGCCCGCCTCGGCATAGACCCG
>JANXQL010000063.1 GCA_025356815.1 Pseudomonadota bacterium | reverse complement strand
CGGCGCCTGTTCCTGGCGCGGCGGCGCACCGAGAAGGCGCTCGAGCAGAAGGATCCGCTCTTCTACATGCCGTCGCTGTCGGCGAGCACGCTGGTCTACAAGGGCATGGTCATGCCCGAGCACCTGACCGAGTTCTACCCGGACCTTGCCGACGAGCGACTCGAGAGTTCGGTGGCGGTGTTCCACCAGCGCTTCTCCACCAACACGATGCCGCAGTGGCGCCTCGCGCACCCGTATCGCTTTCTCGCCCACAACGGCGAGATCAACACGATCTCCGGCAACCGCAACTGGGCGGTCGCCCGCGGGCCGCTGTTCCGCTCGCCGTTGCTGCCCAGCCTCGACGACATCCAGCCGCTGGTGTCGCTGACCGGTTCCGATTCGCAGACGCTCGACAACATGCTCGAGGTACTGCTGGCGGGCGGCCTCGACGTGCTGCACGCGATGCGCCTGCTGGTGCCGCCAGCGTGGCAGACGGTCGACACGATCGACCCGGACCTGCGTGCGTTCTACGAGTTCTACGCCCCGCACATGGAGCCGTGGGATGGCCCGGCCGGCATCGTGCTGACCGACGGTCGCTATGCGGCCTGCACGCTCGATCGCAACGGCCTCAGGCCCGCCCGCTGGGTCATCACCCGCGACCGGCACCTGACCGTCGCTTCCGAGATCGGCGTCTGGGACTACCGCCCGGAGGACGTCGTCCGCAAGGGCAAGATGGGTCCGGGCGAGATCCTTGCGCTCGACCTGCAGACCGGAGAACTGCTGGACACGAAGCGCGTCGATCAGGTTCTGAAGGGCCGTCATCCCTACAAGACCTGGCTCAAGAAGGGCGTGCGCTACCTCGAGAGCGACCTGATCGACGCGCGCCTCGCCGCGGAGCCGATGGACCGCGACACTCTCGATCTTTACCGCAAGATGTTCAACGTCTCCGCCGAGGAGCGTGACGAGATCATCCGCATCCTCGCCGAGGACGAGAGCGAGGCGGTCGGTTCCATGGGCGACGACACGCCGATGCCGGTGCTGTCGCACAAGATCCGCTCGCTCTACGACTACTTCCGCCAGCAGTTCGCCCAGGTCACCAACCCGCCGATCGACCCGCTGCGCGAGTCGATCGTGATGAGCCTGCAGACGCAGATCGGGCCGGAATGCAACGTGTTCGCACCGGCGCCGGAGCACGCGCGGCAGATCGTTCTGAACTCACCCATCCTGTCGCAGCGCAAGCTGCGGCAGATCCTCGGCTTCAAGGACTTCGGGCTGCAGCACGAGTTCATCGACCTGCAGCACGCGCAGGCCGAGAGCCTGCACGACTCCATCGTGCGCATCTGCGACCAGGCCGAAGCGGCGGTGCGTTCGGGCAAGCTCGTGCTGCTGTTGTCGGATCGCTATCTCGTCAAGGGAAAGGTGCCGATCCACGCGCTGCTCGCCACCGGTGCCGTGCACCACCGCCTGGTCCAGACCGGCCTGCGCTGCAAGTGCAACCTGCTCATCGAGACCGGCACGGCGCGGGATCCGCACCACTTCGCCTGCCTGATCGGCTACGGCGCGACCGCCGTCTACCCGTACATGGCCTACCAGACGCTGTTCGACATGGTGCGCAAGGGCGCCGTCGACCTCGCCGCCGAGACCCGCGCCGAGCTCGGCCGTGGCTACCGTCGCGGCATCCGCAAGGGCCTGTTCAAGATCATGTCGAAGATGGGCATCTCGACCATCGGCAGCTACCGCAGCTCGCAGCTGTTCGAGATCGTCGGCCTCAACGACGAGGTCGTGAACCTCTGCTTTGCCGGTACCGTCAGCCGCATCCAGGGCGCTGATCTGAGCGACCTGGAATCCGACCAGCGCGCGCTCGCCGCGCGTGCGTGGGACCCGCTCGCCGAGGTCGAGCAGGGCGGCCTGCTCAAGTACGTGCACGGCGGCGAGTACCACATGTACAACCCGGACGTGATCGCGACCCTGCAGGCGGCGGTCGTGACGGGCGATTACGAGCAGTACCGGACCTATGCGAGCCTGGTCAACGACCGGCCCGTGTCCTGCCTGCGTGACATGTTCGCCCTCAACCCCCACGCCGCGGCGATTCCGCTGTCCGAGGTCGAGCCGGTCGAAAGCATCTTCAAGCGCTTCGACTCCGCGGGCATGTCGCTCGGCGCGCTGTCGATCGAGGCTCACGAGGCGCTGGCGATCGCGATGAACCGGCTCGGCGCGCGCTCGAACTCCGGTGAGGGCGGTGAGGATCCGGGGCGCTTCGACAACGAGCGCAACTCGAAGATCAAGCAGGTTGCGAGCGGCCGCTTCGGCGTCACGCCGGAATACCTGATCAACGCCGAGGTGCTGCAGATCAAGGTCGCGCAGGGCGCGAAGCCCGGCGAGGGCGGCCAGTTGCCGGGCCACAAGGTGACCGAGATGATCGCCAAGCTGCGCTTCGCCCGCGCCGGCGTCGGCCTGATCTCGCCGCCGCCACACCACGACATCTATTCGATCGAGGACCTGGCCCAGCTGATCTTCGACCTCAAGCAGGTCAATCCCACCGCGCTGGTGTCGGTGAAGCTCGTCGCCGAACCCGGCGTCGGCACCATCGCCGCCGGCGTCGCCAAGGCCTATGCCGACCTGATCACGATCTCGGGCCACGACGGCGGTACCGGCGCGAGCCCGCTGTCGTCGATCAAGTACGCGGGCACGCCCTGGGAGCTCGGCCTTGCCGAGACGCACCAGACCCTGCGCATCAACGACATGCGCCACCGCGTCCGGCTGCAGACGGACGGCGGCCTCAAGACCGGCCTCGACGTGATCAAGGCGGCGATCATTGGTGCCGAGAGCTTCGGATTCGGCACGGCACCGATGGTCGCGCTCGGCTGCAAGTACCTGCGCATCTGCCACCTCAACAACTGCGCGACCGGTGTCGCGACCCAGCACGAGGTGCTGCGCAAGCGGTACTTCATCGGCCTGCCGGAAATGGTGATCAACTATTTCCGCTTCGTCGCCGAGGAGTGTCGCGAGATCATGGCATCGCTCGGCGTGCGCACGATCGCGGAGCTGATCGGTCGCACCGAATACCTGCGCATCATCGAGGGCCAGACGGAGAAGCAGAAGAAGCTCGACCTCAGTCCCATCCTGTCGACGGCAGGGCTTTCGGCCGACCGACCGCAGTACTGTATCGATCCGCGCAACAACCCGTTCGACAAGGGCGAGCTTGCCGAGCGGATGGTGCGCGACATGCTGCCTGCGATCGAGTCCAAGAGTGGCGGCACGTTCGCCTACGAGGTCACGAACCGCCACCGTTCAGTCGGCGCGCGGCTGTCGGGCGAGATCGCGCGCCGCCACGGCAACAACGGCATGAGCGACGCGCCGGTCGTGGTGCGCCTGAAGGGTTCGGTCGGCCAGAGCCTCGGCGTGTGGAACGCCGGTGGCCTGCACCTGTACCTCGAGGGCGATGCCAACGACTACGTCGGCAAGGGCATGGCGGGCGGCCGCATCGTACTGCGCCCACCGGCGGCCTCGGGCTTCGTCGCGGCGGATACGCCGATCATCGGCAACACCTGCCTGTATGGCGCGACCGGCGGTGAGCTGTATGCCGCCGGCACCGCTGGCGAGCGCTTCGCCGTGCGCAATTCCGGAGCGCTCGCCGTCATCGAGGGCTCCGGCGACCACTGCTGCGAGTACATGACCGGCGGCGTCGTCTGCGTGCTGGGCCGCACCGGCCTCAACTTCGGCGCCGGCTTCACCGGCGGGTTCGCCTACGTGCTGGACATGGATCGCGACTTCGTCGACCGCTACAACCACGAGCTGGTCGACATCCACCGCATCAGCATGGAAGGCATGGAGCAGAACCTGCACCACCTGCGGGGACTGATCGAGGCGCACGTGCGCGAGACGGGCAGTCGCTGGGGCGCCGAGATCGTCAATGACTTCCGCACGTTCATCGGCCGCTTTTGGCTGGTGAAGCCGAAGGCCGCGGCGATCGACACGCTGATCGACAACCTGCGCAGGGCCGCGTGATGGCTGACAAGACGCTGCAGTTCCTCGACATTCCGCGCACCGACCCCGCGAAGCAGCCCATCGAGGTCCGCTCGAAGGAGTTTCGCGAGATCTACGTATCGTTCGACCCGAAGTCCGCCTCGCAGCAGGCCGGTCGCTGTCTCGCCTGCGGCAACCCGTTCTGCGAGTGGAAGTGCCCCGTGCACAACTACATCCCGAACTGGCTCAAGCTGATCGAGCAGGGCAAGCTGTTCGAGGCGGCTGAGCTGTCGCACAAGACCAATTCGCTGCCGGAGATGTGTGGCCGAATCTGCCCGCAG
>JANXQL010000089.1 GCA_025356815.1 Pseudomonadota bacterium | reverse complement strand
GGCAGCAGCCGGCTGCCGATGAAGCCCGTCCCGCCGGTCACGAAGTAGGCCATCGTCGTCGTCCTGGTACCTTGGATGGCCCCACGCTAGCGCGCGGCGGCCCGGAAAACCACGTGGCAAGCCTCTACGGGAGGGCAGCGTGATCGGCGGGCGCAGCCCGATGGACGGGGTGGACGCCGCCTGGCTGCGGATGGACCGGCCGACCAATCCGATGATCATCAACGGCGTGTTCGTGCTGCAGACACCCTGCCCGCTCGCCCGGCTGCGGACCCTGTTCAGCCGTCACTTCCTCGCCCACGCGCGCTTCCGCTCGGTGCCGGTGCAGGAGACGATCGGCGGCAGCTGGCTGGAGGACCCGTACTTCGACATCGAGGCGCACGTCGGCCGCACGCCGCTGCCCAGAGGCGCCGGCCAGGCCGAGCTCGAGGCGCTGGTCGGGCAGCTGTCGAACGCGACGCTCGACCCGCGCCGTCCGCTGTGGCGTGTCGACCTCGTGCCACATTACGGCCGCGGCAGCGCGGTCATCATCCGCATCCACCACTGCTACGCCGATGGCATCGCTATGGTGGGCGTGATCATGGGTCTCACCACCGCCGCGCGCGACGGCACGCCGACCGACCCTGAGCCGTGGCCGCACCCGCTCGCGCCGGACGGGGGCCTCACCAGCTGGCTGCTGCCGGCGGCGCACTGGCTCGGGCAGGCGCTGCCTGCCGGCGCCAGCCTGCTCGAGACGGGACTGAAGTGGCTCGGCCATCCGCTGGAGGCGCTCGGCGGCGCGCGCGATGCCGCCGCCATCGCCACCGAGATGGGCCGGCTGCTGCTGCTGCCGGACGAGCCCGACAGTCCGCTGCGTGGCGAGCTTGGACTTACCAAGCGGGTCGCCTGGGCACCGCCTCTGCCGCTCGCTGAAGTGCGCACGATCGCCCACGCGCTCGACTGCACGATCAACGACGTCGTGCTGTCGGTCGTGGCAGGCGCGCTCGGCCGCTACCTCGGCGAGCTGGGCCGCGACACGGCGGGACTCGCGCTGCGCGCGGCACTGCCGGTGAACCTGCGCCACGACGACGCGCCGCCCCTGGGCAACCGCTTCGGACTTGCGCTGCTGGACCTGCCGGTCGGCGTCGCGCAGCCGTTCGAGCGGCTGCATGCGGTGCAGCAGGGGATGCGCACGCTGAAGCACTCGCAGCAGCCGGCCGCGGTGCTTGCCACTCTCGCCGCGCTCGGCCACCTGCCCGCGACCGCGCAGGATCTGGCGGTGGAGGCGCTGTCGAAGAAGGCGACGCTCGTGGTCTCGAACGTGCCGGGGCCGCGCGAGCCGCTCTACCTCGGCGGTTGCCGGGTGTCGGACATGCACTTCTGGGTACCCCAGAGCGGCAGCGTTGGGCTGGGCGTCAGCATCCTGTCGTACGCCGGCGAGGTGCACTTCGGGCTGATCGCGGACGCGCGCCTCGTGCCCGAGCCGCACCGCATCGTCGATGCGTTCGGCGCGGAGTTCGAGCGGCTGCTGCTGCTGACACTGCTCGGCGTCGCGACCCTCAGCTGAGTTCGGCGCGCGCCTGCGCGACGTCGAGCCACTCCATCGCATCGCGCGGCGTACAGGCGACGGCACGCTCGTACAGCGCGATCGCCTCGTCCTGCGAGCGCTCGCCGTGCATCGCGAGCAGGCCGTTGGCGTACTCCACGTGTGCGATCGCCGAGCCCGGGTCGAGCTTCAGCGCGGCCTTAAAGTGCTTCACCGCGGCCTCGGCGCTCGCCCCGTAGGTGAGCCGCGCCGCGAGCGCGCCGACCTTGGCGACGATCTCGGCGTGATACAGACCGAATGCGATCTGCGCGTCGGCATGGCGCGGCTCGAGCTCGAGCGTGCGCTCAAGGCAGGCGCGGATGCGGCTCGCGTGGCCCGCCGCGAGCGCCTTCAGGATCGAGATCCGCTGGCTCAGGCGGCCGAGCGGATAGGCCTGCAGGTAATGGGTGTTGGCCCACTCGGGCGCGGCCTTCGCGGCGACTGCCACCCGTGCGGCGGCATCGGCGAGCAACGCCTCGGCGCGGGCATCGTCCTCCTCGAGGTAGGTCGCGTGCACGGTCGCCGCCTTCGCCGCGACCAGCGCGCCGAGCGACCCGAGCGCGCCGCCGGCGCTCCACGCCGCCTCGAACTCGCCGGCATGGAACGCGCGCCAGGCCTTCTGCAGGCCGCTCGCAAGCGCCGTGGCCGTCAGCACGCCGGCACCGGCCGCCGGACAGTCGCGCAGCAGCGTCGCGAGCCGCTTGGGCTCCGGCCATGGCTCGCGGTCGCCGCGATGCAGCGCCTCCCAGCCGCGCTCCAGTGCGGAACCTGCGTACTCGAACTCGGTTCCCTTGTACGAGAACCGTACCCAGCGCTTGGCGGCTCGAACGGCCATGGGCGTCCTTACGGCAACTACGGATCGGGACCTACCCTAGCGCGCCAATAATAGACGGTGCGATCCGGGCTTGACGCAACGGATCGCACCGCCCGGATCCGTTGTACAGGAGGAGTCCACCATGGCGATCAAGAAAACCGGCAAGCTCGGCAAGCGCAAGGGCGCCAAGGCGCGGCGCAAAGCCGCCCCGGCACAGACCCACGTGGCGGATGCGGTGCAGCAGATCTGGCTGGCGGGCATGGGCGCGCTGGCGCGCGCCCAAAAGGAAGGTCCGAAGACCTTCGAGAAGCTGATCCGCGACGGCGTCTCGTTCGTCGAGGACCGGCGCACCAGCGCCGAGGAACTGATCGGACACGCGCTGGCGACGGCGCAGGCGACCGTCGGCAAGCGCATGGCCGAAACCCGCGACAGCGCGCAGCAGACCTGGAACGAGCTTGAGTCGCTGTTCCAGAACCGCGTCGAGAAGGTGCTGCACCAGACCGGCATCCCGACCGCCACCGAGATCCGCGCGCTGGCACGGCGCATCGACCAGCTCAGTGCGCACGTCGAGGCGCTCGCGAAGGCCCGACCGTCGGGCCGCAAGGCCGTGCGCAAGGCGCCGAAGAGGGCGTCGCGCCGCAAGGCGGGCCGGCCGGCGCCGGAGCCGGCCGCCGGATAGCGCGTCGTGCTCACGCTGCAGCCCGCGCCGCGGCCGCAGCACCCCCGTCGCCCCCGCGTCGCACTCGCGCTCGCCGGCGGCGGGCCGCTCGGCGCGTTCTACGAGCTCGGCGCGCTGCAGGCGCTGAGCGAGTGCGTCGCGGGACTGGACCTCACGGCGCTGGATACCTACGTCGGCGTCAGCAGCGGCGCGCTGATCGCAGCGTCGCTTGCCAATGGGCTGACGCCGGCCGACATGGGCGTGATGTTCATCGACAACGGCTCGGTCGAGCATCCGCTGACCCCGTGGTTGTTCCTGCAGCCGGCGCTGGCGGAGATCGCGGGCCGCCTCAAGCACGCGCCCGCGCTGGTCGGCGCCCTGCTGCGCCAGTACCTGCGCGCACCGCGCCCGGGCGCCTGGGCGGCCGCCGCGGAACCGCTCGGCCGGCTGCTGCCGACCGGGCTGTTGGACAACCGGCCGTTCGAGCGCTTCCTGCGCGAGGTGTACAGCAGCGGCGGACGCAGCAACGATTTTCGCACCCTCAAGCGCCACCTGTACGTGATCGCCACCGACCTCGACGGCGGCAGCGAGGCGCGCTTCGGTGCCGCGGGCTTCGACGCGGTGCCGATCTCGACCGCGATCCAGGCCAGCACCGCGCTGCCGGGGTTGTATCCGCCGGTGCGCATCGGCGGACACACCTACGTCGACGGTGCGCTCCTGCGCACGATGCACGCCTCGGTCGCGCTGGAGCGCGACGCGACGCTGGTGCTGTGCGTGAACCCGCTGGTGCCCTACGACGCCTACGCGGCGCCACCGCCACCCCATTCGCTCACCGACGGTGGCCTGCCGCTGGTGATCAGCCAGACGTTCCGCTCGCTGATCCGCTCGCGCATGCAGATCGGCATGGACGGCTACCGCAGCCGCTACCCGCGCGCCGACATGCTGCTGCTGGAGCCGGACCGCGCCGACGGCGAGATGTTCTTCGTCAACGTCTTCAAGTACTCCGACCGGCGCCGGCTGGTCGAGCACTGTTATGCGCGCACGCGCGCGGATCTCAGGCGCAACGCCCGCGCCCTCGCGCCGATCCTGGCGCGGCACGGCCTGCAGCTGCGTCGCGACGTGCTCGACGAGCCCGCGCGCACGTTCCAGACCGCGATGAATGCGCGCCGGCGCCGTCACGGACCCCTCGTCGGCCGCCTGCAGGAGGCGCTTGATCGCCTCGAGGCGCAGCTCTGACATGAGCACCCCGGGTCGGCTGCGCCAGCTGCTCGACGCCAACGCCGCCCGCCGCGCAGCGCACGCCGCGACGCCCGGACTCGCCACGCGGCTTGGGCAGCTGCGCGCATGGCAGTCGGCGCGGCTCAGGGACACCTACGCGGACCTCGCTGCCGAGCCGCGCTACACCGCCGCGGTCAGCTACTTCATCGACGAGCTCTACGGCGGCGCGGATCTCGAGCCGCGCGATCAGGACCTCAAGCGCGCCGCCGGCGCCCTCGAACGACTGCTGCCGCAGGCCGCGCTCGGCGCGCTGGAGGACTCGATCGAGCTGGAAATGCAGACCCAGGCGCTGGACGCGGCGCTCGCCGCGGCGCTGCCGCCGGACGAGCCGGTGGAGCGGCTCTCCTACGCCGTCGCCTACCGCCGTTCGGCGCCGAGGCTCGCGCGCCGCGAGCAGCTGTCCTCGATCCTGCGGCTTGGCGCCACCCTCGAGCGGCTGGTCGCGACGCCGGGCCTTGGCATGCTGCTGCGGCTGACGCGTGCGCCGGCGCGGGCCGCGGGACTGGGCGGACTGCAGCGGTTCCTCGAGCGCGGCTACGCCGCCTTCACCGCCACCGGCGGCGCCCAGGAATTCCTCACCATCATCGCCGCGCGCGAGTCACAATTGATGGAGGGCCTGTACCAGGGGGACGCGACAGCGTTGGGCGAGATCCGGTCATGACGCGCTTCGACCACATCATCGTCGGCGCCGGCTCCGCCGGCTGCGTACTCGCGAACCGCCTGTCTGCCGATCCCGCGCGGCGGGTGCTGCTGGTCGAGGCGGGCCCGCGCGACCGCAACCCGTTCATCCACATGCCGGCCGGCATGGCGCGCCTGGTCAACAACCGGCGCCTCAACTGGAACTACTCGACCGAGCCGCAGGCGGGCCTGGGCGGGCGGCGGCTGTGGTGGCCGCGCGGCCGCGTGCTGGGCGGCTCCAGCTCGATCAACGCAATGTGCTACATCCGCGGCCAGCGCGAAGACTACGACGGCTGGGACGCCGCGGGCGCGAGCGGCTGGCGCTGGGACGAGGTCCTGCCCTACTTCCGCCGCGCCGAGGATCAGGCGCGCGGCGCGGATCGGTGGCACGGCGTCGGCGGACCGCTCGCGGTCTCGGACCTGCGCTACACCAACCCGCTGTCGCAGGTGTTCCTGGATGCGGCCCGCGCGGCGGGCCAGCCGCTGAACGCCGACTTCAACGGCGAGCAGCAGCTCGGCGCCGGCTGGTACCAGGTCACGCAGCGCGACGGACGCCGCGCGAGCACGGCGAGCGCCTACCTGCGACCCGCCCTCGCCCGCCCGAACCTGACGGTGATGACCCACACGCTCGCCACGCGCGTGCTCCTCGAGCAGGGCCACGTCGCCGGCATCGAGGTCATCAGGCGCGGCGCGCTGCAGAGGCTCGACGCCGCCGCGGTCACCCTCGCCGGCGGCGCGGTCAACTCGCCGCAGCTGCTGTTGCTGTCGGGCATCGGTCCCGCGGCGGAGCTCGAGACGCACGGCATCGACGTGCTGCTGGACCTGCCCGGCGTCGGCGCCAACCTGCACGACCACCTCGACTACTGCGTGCTGGTCAAGTGCACGCAGCCGGTCAGCTACGATTTCAACAAGCTGCAGGAGGCCTGGGTGGCGCTGCGCTACCTGCTCGGCCGGCAGGGCCCGGGCAGCTCGAACATCGCCGAGGCCGGCGCGTTTCTGTGCACGCCGCTCGCGCGCGGCCAGCGGCCGGACGTGCAGCTGCACTTCGTGCCAGCGCAGCTGGACGACCACGGTCGCCACCGCCTGCCGGGCCACGGCTACACGGTGCACGTCTGCGGCCTGCAGCCGCAAAGCCGCGGCCGGCTGTCGCTGGCCTCGGCCGACCCCAGCGTGGCGCCGCGCCTGCAGCCGAACTACCTCGACCAGCCCGCCGACACCGCGACGCTGCTCGCCGGCATCCGGCTGGTGAGACAGATCCTCGCCACCGGCCCGTTCGACCGCTACCGCGGTGCCGAGCTGTTTCCCGGCCCCGACGCCAACAGCCCGGCAACGCTGCTCGAGGCCCTGCGCGCCAAGGCCGAGAGCGTCTATCACCCGGTCGGCACCTGCCGGATGGGGCGCGACATGGATGCGGTGGTCGATGCGCGGCTACGCGTGCACGGCCTCGAGGGGCTCAGCGTCGCGGACGCCTCGGTAATGCCGGTGATCACCAGTGGCAACACCAACGCGCCGACGATCATGATCGCCGAGCGCGCCGCCGAGTGGCTGAGCGACTGAGCCGTCGGCGTCCTTCGCCTCAGCCGGGCTTGATCTGCGGCACGGCCGCGCCCTGCTGCGGCACGAGGTTGATCTGCTTGAGCCACTTACGTACGTCCCGCGGCGGCACGGGCGCGCCGGCCAGCGTCACGAACGCGCGCTTGCCCGCGGCGTACTCCGCGGCGTCGACCCAGCGCCAGCCGTTGGCGCGCGCGTGGGGTTCGACCACCGCGTACGGCAGGCGCACCAGCACCTGCAGCAGCTTCGCCAGCTGGAAGTCCGCCACGCCCTCGGCCTGCTTGGCCGCCAGGAACACCGGCACCGACGCGTAGGGAACCCCCTGCTTCGGACTGCCCTGGAACAGGAAGCCGACCTTGACACCACCGAGCTCGACGCCCTTCTTCTGGAAGGAATGCAGCGTCTGCAGGAAATGTTCGCACTCGGGGAAGTAGTGGCCACTCTTGTTGGAGATCCACTTCAGCTGGCCGTCCCAGACCTGCATCTCGCCGGCGCCGGCGACGTTGGCACCGGCCAGCAGCGAGCTGTGGTGGCGGTCGCCCACCGAGTGGGACGAGACATGGATCTCGCCGCGCTGGCTCATCACGTAGATGCAGTAGCCCGGCCCCATGTTGGCGGTCACCATCTGGCGGGTCTCAAGCGGCTTGGTGCAGGCGTCGTCCAGGAAGATCCGACCCGCCTTGGTGCGCACGCGGGTGGTGTTCTGCAGCAGCGGCGAGTTGTCGTAGACGACAGTGCGGGCGCTGAAGCCCCAGTCGATGGTGTTGTTCGCCAGCAGCCGCGCGCCCATGCGCTCGAGCCAGGCCTTGCGCTTGGCGACGAGGGCCTCGGCCTTGAAAAGCCGCTCCTTCAACTGCAGGACGGTCGCCTGATCCGCGGCCTGAGCCGCGCCGAATCCGGCGAACGCGCGGGCGCGGTCCTTGACCGAGCCGCCGTACACGGCAGGCGCGGCCCCCGACGCCGCGGCGAGCGCGGCCTGCGCCGCCGCCACCTGCAGCAATGCGCCGCGGTAGCCGCCGGCCATGCTGTCCAGGAACGCACTGCGGTGCCGGCCGTTGTGGTTCGGATCGCCAACCTCGACCTCGCCGACCTCGGCGCCGTAGCCACCGCCGATCTGCGCAAGAAACGGATAATTCGCCATTCCCTCTCCACCGTGCTGGACTTCACTGTTCGTGTCGCGCCGGCCCGCGCCGCAGGGGTCGGCCGCCGGTCTGCCCCGAGACATGCTAGCAACCCTGCCTGCCGGCCACCATGGTCCTCGGTGTCGCAGTGCAGCGAGCGGCAGGGACCCGTTACAATCCGCCGCCGGCGCCCGCCCGCCCTGCTCTGGAGCTGTCATGTCGCCCGCCCAGCAATCGGCCCTGTCATGGGTCCACGAGCATCGCGCCCAGCTGTCGAGCTGGCATCGGACGATCTGGGACTATGCGGAGCCTGCCTGGCGCGAGTACCGCTCGGCGGCCTGGTTCGTCGCGCGGCTGCGCGAGGCGGGCTTTAGCGTCGAGGCCGGCAGCGGCGGCATGCCGACCGCGTTCGCCGCGCAGTGGTCCAACGGCGCAGGCCCGAGCGTCGCAGGCTACGCCGAGTACGACGCCGTACCAGGCAACTGCCAGGCGGCGGCGACCACGCGCGGCCCGCGCGAGGGGCTGTCGCCGTACGCGCCCGGCCACACCGACCCGCACTCGGCACTGGGCGTCGGCGCGCTCGCCGGGATCCTCGCGACGCAGCACGCGATGCGCGAGGGTGGCATCGGCGGGACGCTGAAGTTCTTCGGCGAGCCGGCCGAGAAGTGCCAGGGCTCGAAGCTGGTGCATGGCCTGAAGGGCTACTACGACGGGCTGGATGCGATCATCAGCTACCACCCGTTCTACATGCTGCCGCTGTGCAACACGGTCCGCTGGGACACCCACTGCGGCGCGTACTACAGCCGCATCTATTCGTTCATCTGCGATGAGCCCGAGCGCTGGGGCAGCGGCAGCGACGCAAGCCCGATCCCCGCCTCGCACTCCGCCGCGCGCGCGCCGGGCGCGAACGTCGCGCTGATGTCGATGTTCGGCTCGACCAAGGCGACGCTGGAGTCGATGCTCGCGCACACCGGCGGCTGGTCGCTGAACGAGGCGATCCTGACCGCGGGCCAGGCGACCGCCGACAACCTGCCGGCGCCGCTCGCGCAGATCAACTACGCCTGGCGCGCGCCGGACATCCCGATGGCCGAGGCGATCCTCGCGGTGCTTGAGCGCAACGCGGAGCATGCCGCGGCCATCGCGCACTGCCGGCTGGTCAAGCGCTGGGTGTCGCGCACGCGCCCGGGGGTGGCCAACCACGTGCTGGCGCACGCCGCCTACCGCAACCTCGCCGCGGTCGGCGCGCCGCAGTACGACGCCGCGGCCATCGCGCTGGCGCGCGAGATCCAGGCGAACCTCGGCCTCGAGCCGATGGTCGCGCCGTTCCTGCCGGCCTGCGAGCACCTGATCGAGCCGCTCGAGGCCGAGCGTCAGCTGCGCCTGCAGATGCCGGCCTGGCAGCGCAACTGGACCTCGGACGACTACGTCGAGATGACCTGGTACGCGCCGACCGTGCGGCTGTACATCGCGCGCCCCATGCTGGCCGCGCCCGACGGCCATGCCGGCTACCCGGCGTGGGTGTCGAACGCGCTCGGCGGCCTCGGTCCCTGCATCGACCCGACCGTGCAGGTGGCCGGCAAGACGATCGCGACGACGCTGCTGGAGCTGTTGACCGATCCTGCGCTGCTGGCGCGGGCGCGCGCGGAGTTCGAGGCGCGCACCGGGGGCGGGAAGTTCGTCGCGCCGCTGCTACCGGCCGACTTCACGCCGCCGATCGACTACCACTGGCCCGAGTACGCCACCACCGAGCGTGGCTACGCGTGGGGCATCCCGGCCTGCGCGGAACTCGACGGGTGAGCGACGCCGCGCTCGCCCCGCCCGCCCCGCTGTTGACCCTCGCGCTCGTCGATGCGATCCGCGGCGCCGCGCGGGCGGGCCGGACGACCCTCGAGTGTTCCCTCGACCTCGGCCGCAGCACGACCCAGGTCGAGGCCGGTGCCGACACGTTCCGCTGGCGTGCCCGCCACTGGCCGCTGCCGATGGCGAAGGAACGCACCGTCTACCGCTTCGACGGCGACCGGTTCGTCGCCGTGTCGCGCTACACCCAGGCGCTGATCAAGCTCGTGCCCACCGACTGGGGCCCGCCGACGTTCGAGATCGACGGTATCAAGATGCTGCCGACCGCCAGGGTCTCGCCGTACGCCGACGCCATCACCAAGGTCGCGCTGGTCGCGCCGCAGGGTCGCGTCGTGCTCGATACCTGCGGGGGACTCGGGTACTTCGCCGCCGCCTGCCTCGAGGCAGGCGCGCGGCGCATCGTGTCGTTCGAGAAGAACGCCGACGTGCTGTGGCTGCGGACGGTCAATCCATGGTCGCCGCCGACCGGCGGGGCGCTCGAACTTAACCACGGCGACATCCTCGAGCACATCGGCGCGATCGGCGCAGGCGCGGTCGGCGCGATCCTGCACGACCCGCCGCGCTTTGGGATCGCGGGCGAGCTGTACTCGCAGGCGTTCTGTGGCGAGCTTGCGCGGGTGCTGGAGAAGCGCGGCCGGCTGTTCCACTACACCGGCTCGCCGAACAAGCTGACCACCGGCCGCGACGTGCCGGCGGAGGTCGGCAAGCGACTGCGGCAGGCGGGGTTCTCGACCGAGCCGATGCTCGACGGCGTGTTGGCCGTTCGCCGGTAAGGGCTCAGGCCCGGGCCGGCATCCCTCCGGCAATCACCTGAACCGGTCAGTAATTGCGCCGACCGCCCACTGGGCGTCGACCTGAATCGCCGCTATGATCACCTCGGCGAAGGCTATCCGTAGCCAGAGCCTGTTCGACGCGCTCGAGTCACTGAGCTCGCTTTATGGAGCGCACTTCGCCATTCTTTTCGGGCTCAACGTCCCGACGCAGCACGTGGCATTTGCCCATGTCGCCGGCATCCCCAGCGAGGTGCTGGCGGCCTACGATCGAGACTATGTCGGCATCGCCATGCGGATGATCCGGGCACTTGAGCGGCCGGTCGGCACCGTCTCCACGGAGCAGACGCTGTTCGCCCCCGGAGAACTTGAGGCAACGCGGATCTACAACGAATTTCTGTTGCCTCACGATGTGCCGCACATCCTCGGCACGTTCCCCCTCAAGACCGATCGGACGCTCGTCACCCTGAGCCTGAATCGGTCGGCGCAACACGGCGCGTTCGATGCCGAGGAGCGTCGCTTTGTCGAATGCCTCATGCCCCATCTGCAGCGTACCGCGCTCATCAGCACCAAGCTGTGCGAACGCGAGCAGCTCGCCAGCCTGACACTCGCCGCATTGGATCGAACCACCTTCGCCGCAGTCATCGTCGATGGCGAAGGCCAGATCATTGAAATGAACTCGGTAGCGCACGCGATCCTGGCGAGCCGCGACGGGATCTTCGTGCGAGCGAAGCGCATCGAGTTGTACCTGACGCGACACGTCAGGCAGTTCATCTGCAACGCCCTGAGCGGTACGCTCGTGCGCAAGACGTAGCACGCCGTCCCTCAGGAACTGGCCGCCTACGGGGGGGCGATGTGCCGCCCGAAATCCATGGCGTCGTGCAGCACACGCAGGACTTCGATCGTGGGCGGGCCTGAATCCCGCCCGATTCTGAACATCACAAAATGGCGACCTGGTCTGCCGCGCCGCGCGACGTGCAGGAAGCAGAGACCTTTGAATATCTCATCCCGCATTCGTACACCGGGCGCCGCCGGACCAGAGCTCAGCAGTTGCAAAGCGCTCGAGAGGGTCTGGGCGTAGGCACGGGCCTGGCCATCCCCGAACTGCGCAGCGGTGTACGCAAGAATTTCGGCAAGATCGGTCTCTGCGGCCGACGAGAGGTGGACCTCCCAGGCGCCGTGGCGCACGTTCACCGGACAGTGGAAGGCTTGCCCGGCCGGGCCAGCACACGCTCCAAGATGTCGGAGACGCCGCGCCCCAGGTCGGCGCTGGACTGATACGTCGTGTAGCGTCCCGCCTCGAGATCCGCGATGCCGACCCTCGCCGCCTCGCGCAGCGCCTTCAGCCGAGCTTTCTCGCCGGCTTCCCGGTCCTCGACGAGGCGCAGGCCTTCACGCAGCACTTCGCTCGCATTCTGGTAACGACCTGACTCAACGAGTCGTTCCACCAGCGCCGCCTGACGATCGGTGAGCACGACATTGCGAGTGGGCATGATCCAGTACTCCAGTGCAGGAAGTTCCGATTGGCATATTATGCCATTTACGCCGCCCGCTCAAGCCAGGCCGCGATGGGCCGGCGTGCGGATCGCTCAACCAAGCGGCGGACGGCGTTCGGTGCCGAAGCGCCTTGCGGCATCGCAGCGGACCTGGACTGTTGTCCTCGCCTTGCGCGCCGGAGCCGCTCTTCGCAGGGAGATCTGCGCAGGTCGGCCCTGCCGAATGTGTCGCGTCGACCGTGGCCCTGCAGCGCCTCGATCAGCCGTCTTCGCCTCGCCGGATCGATCGTCGCAGGAGCGAAGCCGCTCATCGGCGCTGATCGTTCCACCTTCGGGGCGGGCTCACGCCACTGGAGGGCGAGCGCGCACGCACCGGACAAGTTCCTGCGCCGATTGCGGAAGCAGGGAGGAGCGTGCGTGCGCGGCTCGATCACGACTGCCGGGCGCCTCCCAGTACGCAGGTCCGCGGCCGACCTTCGCCATCGCGTCGCGCAGGCGCTCCGGCCGGGTGCCATTGGCACGCATGCCCTTGATGCGCCGTCGGGACCCTTCTGACCCGACCCGCACGACCGTGGCGCGGGCTCGCCCACAAGGGCTGCCCCGAAGCCGCCTTTAGTCTGGCATGCCCGCGAGCCTGAGTCCGGCGTACAGCGGCTCGTAGCTGGCCAGGTCCGCATTGCCGCGCATCCACGTCTTGACCTTGGCGATCGAGTCGACGCCGGGCACGCTCGCATGGAAGTCCGCCAACGCCGACGTCGCGCGCTGCGCATGGCCGAGCCGCGCCTCGGCGGCCACCAGCGTCAGCTGCACCGGCCCGTTGACCGGGTTGGCGCGCTCCTGCGCGTCCATCGCCGGAATCGCACGGCGCGCGTCCTTCACCGACGCGTCCCAGTCGCCAAGCGCGTAGTCGATGTCGGCGCGCAAACCCAGGATATCGGGCCACTTCTTGCCGTAGTGCTCGAACAGCGGCTGCGCAAGCGCAAGCGCCTCCTGGGCGCGGCCGAGCTTGAGCAGCGCGACCGCCTTGGTCGGCACGCCGTAGCTCGACTGCGGGTTCAGCGCGACGATCGAGTCGGCGACGATCAGCGCATCCTCGTAGCGGCCGCGCAGCAGGTAGACGTCCGCCTTGTGCGAGAGCATCAGCTCGGACTGCGGGTCGATGCGCAGGTACTTCTCCATCGCGTCGCTGCCCAGCGCGATCTGCACCTCCGGCGTCTTCGACCAGCCCTCGACGCAGTCGCACAGGTTGACCGCCGCGGTCAGGTACAGCACCAGCCGGTCGTCGGGGGCGATCTTCAGCGCGCGGTTCAAGAGCGCGGTGGCGCCCTCGTAGGCGCCCTTCGCATCGCCGCTGCGGTTGGTGCGCCAGCTGACGTAGGCGCGGTAGGTGAGGTCGCGCACATCGAGCGAGTCGACCGGGCGCGCGTCGATTGCGCGCACTTCCTGCTGCAGCGATGCGTAGCTCAGGTCGTAGACGGCGCTGCGCGTGTCCTCGGCCCACGCGGGCACGAGCGCGCCGTTGGGCACGGCCAGCGACTGCGTGCCGAGCACGCGCTCGGAGGCGCCGTCGATCGCATACAGCTGGACGGTGTAGCCGTCGGCGACGCGTGCGACGTGGCCGCGGATCAGGAAATGCACGTCCAGCGCCCGCGCCAGGTCCTTCAGCTTGGAGTGCTTGGCCACCGCCTCGGTGACGCTCTGGCGTGGCACGACCTGGTTCCACAGCGTGTTGGCCTCGAAGGCGGCATTGATCGCATCGCCGACCGCGCTTGCAACCTGCACCGCGTCCGCGTCGGCCGACGGCGCCTCCAGCGGCAGCACCGCGAAGGTCATGCGCCGGTCCTCCGGCGAGTACGGCGCGGGGCTCGCGCCATGGCCGACGCCGCGGGCGATCAGTCCCCAGGCGCCGAGCCCCACGACCACGAGCGCGAGCGCGGCGAGCGCGAGGCGCCGGCCGCTGCCCCCGGGCGCCGGGACGGAAGCCACCGGCGGCTCGACCGCCTGCGCCGCGACCGGCGTGCGCGCCGCACGCGCAGGCGCGACGCTGCCGGGCGCGGCCCGGCCGAGCATCGCCTGCACGTGCTCGACGAACGGCGCCGTCGCGACGCCGTCGGCAAGACGCGTCCACTGCACGTCGCGAAAGCGATCCGGTACGCGCGCGTTGACCTCGTCGAGGTCGTCCACGACCACCGGCACCAGGAACGGCCGCTCGGCCGCCATCAGGTGCGAGCGGTCGACCGCGAGCTTCCACTCCAGCCGGAAGTAGCCCTCGACCCGCTCGTGCGAGTGGTGCGACAGGATCGGGATGAACAGCGCGCAGGCCTTGATCTGGCGGCGGATCGCCGCGTCCCAGGCATCCCCGCCGCGCAGCTCGCTCTGGTCGAACCAGACCTCGACCCCGGCCCCGCGCAGCGCCTCGCACAGCCGGCGCGCGGGATCCGCGTCCTGGGCGGTGTAGCTGAGAAAGACGGCCTTGCTGGAGTCGGTCATAATGCCGGGCACTCGATCTGGTCGGCGGCCGGGGGCGCCGCCATTTGAGAATGATTGAGCTTCTCACACTTTGTGGCGGCGCAGGTGGGACCGGCGCTCAGTGGCCGACGGCCGGCCGGCCGAGATCGTTTTCGGCCGACGTCATGAAAATGGGCAGCCGCAGCTGCATGATTTTCACTCTATCCATTAGCGGATTCGCGCACCCTTGCGCCGTGAACGAAGCCGATGCTTGCGCGCTCTAGCTCACGGCCGCTCCAGACCAAGAGCCTTGAGGAACTCTCGCACCCTGACGATGAGTGTGCGGTAGTGGAGTTTCAACGCGAGAAGGTCCTTGCAATCACCCGTCACGAGGTAGTCGGCCTCCCCCGCTTCCGCCATCGCCAGCACGAAATTATCGCCCGGGTCCCGAGAGCGGTCGACCGCCGGCAGCTTCTTGAGCACGACCGCGACGGCGGCGAGCGTGTTCAGCATCGCACCGGCCGCGGCCGGCTCAATCAGTGGACGCAGGCGTGGATAGCGCGTCACCCGTCGAAACTCCTCGAGCCGCTCGACGCTCGTGACGAGCGTGAACGCTCCAGCAAGCCAGGCCTGGAAGATCCGATCCGGCGGAGGGTGCGGAGCGATCAGCGCGGCGACGAGCACATTGGTGTCGAGGACGACGCACATCAGCTGCGCGAGGCGAAGCGCTCGGCCCGAACGGCCTTCACGGCCTCTTCGATCGCTGACTCCATGTCGCGAAGCGAGACGTTGGCGTTGTGTGCTCCAGGCCAAGGTCGGAGCATAGGCGTTTATCCGCTTAAACGCCCATCCCGCCCGAACAGATCAACGCCATAGCCAGTCCGATGCTCGACGGCGTGCTGGCCGTTCGCTGGTAAGGAATCAGCCAGGGCTGGGCGTCGAACTGAATCGCCGCAATGATCGTCTCGGCGAAGGCTATCCATGGACAGAGCCTGTTCGGCGCGCTCGACGCCGCCTGCGCATGGAGGTCTACGGCCACGACGGCCGCACCCGCGGCCTTACCCAAGGGAGGCGGGGCATTGCGGTCATGAAGATGGGCAGCCGCGGCTACCTGCGCGGCGCGAAAGGCCGCCGCCGCCATCCGAAAGTCAGACTCGTTCGCGGCGTCGGCGGCCGGTTCCACGAGGGCCGTCTGCACGCCGTCGCTCAGGGGCGGTTGGGGGCGCGCAGGCGGTCGGCGAGCAGCTTGGCCAGCAGCTGGATGAACGGCTCGCCCAGCTGCGGGTGCTTGAGCCCGTACTCGACGGTCGCCTCGAGGTAGCCGAGCTTGCTGCCGCAGTCGTAGCGCTTGCCCTCGAAGGCGTAGGCGTAGACCGCCTCCTCCAGCAGCAGCGCCGCGATGCCGTCGGTCAGCTGGATCTCGCCGCCCGCGCCGCGGCCGACCGTCTCGAGCTTGTCGAACACGCGCGGGCTGAGCAGGTAGCGGCCGACGACCGCGAGTGTCGAGGGCGCGTCCTCGGGGCGGGGTTTCTCGACCATCGCGGTGATCCGTGACAATCGGTCGGTGATCGCCTCGGAGGCGACGATGCCGTACTTGTCGGTGTCCTTGCGGTCCACCGTCTGCACGCCGAGCACGCTGCCGCCGCGCTCGGCGTAGATCGCCGCCATCTGCTTCAGGCACGGCACCTTGGCGTCGATCAGGTCGTCCGCGAGGTGGATGAAGAACGGCTCGTCGCCGACCACCGGCCGGGCGCACAGCACCGCATGCCCGAGGCCCAGCGGCGCCGGCTGGCGGATGTAGATGCAGGTCGCGTTGCTCGGCACGATGCTCCGAAGCGTATCCAGCAGCTCCTGCTTGCCCTGCTCGGCGAGCGCCGCCTCGAGCTCCGGGGCCGAGTCGAAGTGGTCCTCGATCGCGCGCTTGGAGCTGCCGGTGATGAACACCAGCTGGGTCGCGCCGGCCGCGAGCGCCTCCTCGGCCGCGTACTGGATCAGCGGCTTGTCGACGATCGGCAGCATCTCCTTCGGGCTCGCCTTGGTGGCGGGCAGGAAGCGGGTGCCGCGACCGGCGACCGGGAACACCGCGGTACGGATCGGCTTGCGGGGGGTGGACATGAACGACCTCGGAAGAACAGCTGGGGGCGATGATACCCGAGCGTCATGACGGCCGTAGTCAGTGACCGCCGCAAGCGGGCGCTAGCGCCCCTGCGCGGCGGGTGGCCGGCCGGCGAGGTCCGAGGGCGTCAGCGGCTTCAACGTATCCCAGCTCTTGCAGCCCGGGCACTGCCAGAAGAACGTCGCCGCCGAGAAGCCGCAGTCGGCGCAGCGAAAGCGCGCCGCGCGCAGCGCCTGGCGCCTGAGCGCCGCGCACAGCCGCGCCAGCGCCGCATCGTCCGGGACGCCGCCGGGCAGCAGCGCCTGCACGGTTTCGGCGACCGCAGGCTCGCGTCCCACGTAGCCGCGGGCGAGCGCGAGCAGCGCAGGCTCGCCGAGCTCACCGGCGAGGATCGCCGCGTGCGCGATCGCATCCGCCACGTCCCGGCCGTCACCGGCCAGCTCCGCGAGGATCGGCCCGAGGTCCGCCTCGCGACCGCAGGCGCGCAGCGCGCGCACGAGCCTGGGCAGCACCTCGCCTGCCAGCTGCGGGCTCTGCAGCGGCACGCGCCGCAACAGGCGCACCGCGAGCTCCGGCTCGTTCATGTCGATGGCGACGTCGGCGCGCAGCAGCGCGCCGCGCGCGAAGCGCTTCTGCTCGGTGCGCGCGGTGCGCAGGTGACTGCGCGCGAGCGCGTGGTCGCCGCTCGCGCGCGCGGCCTCGGCAAGCTCGCAGTGGTAGTGCGCGATCGCGGTCGGCTGCTCGGGCCGGCCGATGCGCGCGAGGTTGCGGTGGATCGCGATCGCCTTTTCCCAGTCGCGCTCGAGCTCGTAGATCGAGGACAGGTCCTTCAGCGCCGCGATCCGGTAGGTGCCGCCGGCCGACAGCTCCAGCAGCAGCTTCTCGGCGCGGTCGTACAGGCCCGCCTTGAGGTAGTCCTGCGCCAGCGCGTAGCTGGCCTGCTCGCGAAACGCAGGCTCCAGCGTGACGCGCGCGATCAGGTTCTGGTGCACGCGGATGGCGCGGTCCACCTCGCCGCGGCGGCGGAACAGCGCGCCGAGCGCGAACTGCGTCTCGACCGTGTCCTGGTCCACCGCCACCGCGCGCAGGAACGCCTCGACGGCGCGGTCGGGCTGCTCGTTGACCAGGTAGTTCAGGCCCTCGAGGTAGTCGCTGGACGGGCCGCGCGGCGGCGGCGCGCCGGAGACGCGCCAGCGGTGCGTCGCGTACCAGCCGATCACGGCGCCGCCGATGATCAGCGCCGCCTCCACCCAGCTAGTGCGCATGGGCGGGAGCCAGCGCGCGCAGCGTGCGTACCTCGCCCTCGGCGAGCTTCAGCGAGCGGCGCAGCTGCCAGGCCTCGCGCTTGAGGCGCCAGATCCAGGCGAGCGCGCCTGCGAGCCCCAAGAGCCAGCCGATCAGCACCGCGCCGATCAGCGCCTGGCCGAGGGACACCGGCAGCGAGCTGAAATACAGGTCCAGCGAGGTGGGAGTGGCGTTAAGCCGGACGAAGCCCGCGCAGACGAGCGCAAGCACGACGAAGAGCAGCGTGGACAGAAGTCGACGGAACATGGCGCACCCGTTGCAGGCCCGCGCCACAATCTAGCACGCGCGCGTTTCGCGCGTGCGGCGGGCTACTCGCGGATCGGGTACTGCTGCCCGTCGTTGACCCGCTCGCGCAGGTCCTTGCCGGGCTTGAAGTGCGGCACGTGCTTGCCCTGCAGGGAAACGGCCTCGCCGGTCTTGGGGTTGCGCCCCTGGCGCGGCGGCCGGAAATGCAGCGCGAAGCTGCCGAAGCCGCGGATCTCGATGCGCTCGCCGGTGGCGAGGGCGTCGCTCATGATCTCGAGGATCTGCTTGACCGCAAGCTCGACATCCTTGGCAGGCAGATGCTTCTGCTTGGTGGTGATGATCTCGATCAGTTCCGACTTGGTCATGCGCGCATCCGGGGTCGGCAGGCATTGGAAATCGCGACTCGGCGCGCGATCGGCCGACGCCCGTGGGCGCCGACCGGCCGCGGGCTTGCTAGGAGTTGTCCCGATCCGAGGACATGTGCTCCTTCAACAGATCGCCGAGGCTGGTGCCCGTCGGGGAGTCGGTGCGATACGCCTGCATCGCCTCCTGCTCCTCGTGCACTTCCTTGGCCTTGATCGACAGCGCGATCGCGCGCGACTTGCGGTCGACGCCCGTGAACTTCGCCTCGACCTCGTCGCCGACCTTGAGCACCGTGCGCGCGTCCTCGACGCGGTCACGCGCCAGCTCCGACGCGCGCAGGTAGCCTTCGACGGCACCCGGCAGGTCGATGATCGCGCCCTTGGCATCGACCTCGCGGACCACGCCCTTGACGATGCTGCCCTTCGGGTGCTGCGCGATGAACGCCGAGAACGGGTCCTTCGCCATCTGCTTGACGCCGAGCGAGATGCGCTCGCGCTCCGGGTCGATCGACAGCACGACCGCCTCGACCGTCTGGCCCTTCTGGTAGTTGCGCACGGCTTCTTCGCCAGGCACGTCCCAGGAGATGTCGGACAGGTGCACGAGGCCGTCGATGCCACCGGCAAGTCCGATGAAGATGCCGAAGTCGGTGATCGACTTGATCTGGCCCGAGACGCGGTCGTCGCGGTTGAAGTTCTCCGAGAACTCCTTCCAGGGGTTCGGCTTGCACTGCTTGAGGCCGAGCGAGATGCGACGACGCTCCTCGTCGATGTCCAGCACCATGACCTCGACTTCCTGGCCGACGTGGACGACCTTGGCGGGGTTCACGTTCTTGTTGGTCCAGTCCATCTCGGAGACGTGCACGAGGCCCTCGACGCCCTCCTCGATCTCCACGAAGCAGCCGTAGTCGGCGATGTTGGTGACCTTGCCCCAGATCCGCGTGTTCGGCGGGTAGCGGCGGGCGATGTTCTGCCAGGGATCGGCACCGAGCTGCTTGATGCCCAGCGAGACGCGCTGCCGCTCGCGGTCGAACTTCAGGATGCGCACGTCGATCTCGTCGCCGACCTTGACGACTTCCGAGGGGTGCTTGACGCGCTTCCAGGCCATGTCCGTGATGTGCAGCAGGCCGTCGATGCCGCCGAGGTCGACGAACGCGCCGTAGTCGGTGAGGTTCTTGACGGTGCCCTTGACGACCGAGCCTTCCGCCAGGTTGTCCAAGAGGGCCGAGCGCTCAGCGCTGTATTCCTGCTCGACGACCGCGCGGCGCGAGACGACGACGTTGTTGCGCTTCTGGTCGAGCTTGATGACCTTGAACTCGAGGACCTTGCCCTCGAGGTAGGACGGATCGCGGACCGGACGCACGTCGACGAGCGAGCCTGGCAGGAACGCGCGGACGTTCTCGATCTCGACCGTGAAGCCGCCCTTGACGCGACCGTTGATGATGCCGGTGACGACCTGCTGTTCGTTGAACGCGGTCTCAAGGCGGGTCCAGGTGCGCGCGCGCTTGGCCTTCTCGCGCGACAGGCGCGTCTCGCCGGAGCCGTCCTCGACCGAGTCGAGGGCCACTTCGACTTCGTCGCCCGCGACGACTTCGATCTCACCCTTTTCGTTCTTGAACTGGTCGATCGAGATGACCGCTTCGGACTTCAGGCCCGCATTGACGATCACGTAGTCCTGGCCTACTTCGATCACCAGACCGTTCAGGATCTGACCGGGGCGGAAGCGCTGGTTGGCCAGGCTCGCTTCGAACAGCTCGGCAAAACTTTCCGTCATTTGATGTGTCTCTATAGGGACGATGAGGTCCCGTGTCAGTCCTCGGATCCTGCCGGCGTGGCCGGTTGAGTTGGATAGGATCGCGGGGGGTTGTCGCCAAAAACAAAGGGTCACGGCTCACGCCGCCACCCCACCTTAGGATGCACCCGGCGCGCAGGCCGCCGGTCGCCTTATCCGCCGACGTGACGTTCGCGCGCGAGCCCAAGCACGCGCGCGACCACCTCGTCGGGCGTCAGGCCCGTCGAATCGAGGGTGATGGCGTCGGCGGCAGCCACAAGTGGCGCCAGCGCTCGGCTGGCGTCCCGGTGGTCGCGTTCGGCGATCTCCCTGGAAAGGTTGGCGAGACTAACAGACAGGCCCTTATCTTTCAACTGGTTATACCGTCTGCGCGCGCGTTCCTCCGCGCTTGCGGTCAGGAAGATCTTCAGCGCCGCCTGCGGGAAGATCACGGTCCCCATGTCGCGACCGTCGGCGACCAGCCCTGGCGGCACCGCAAAGTCGCGCTGGCGCTCCACCAGGGCCTGGCGCACGGCCGCGAAGCTCGCGACCTGGGAGGCGAGGTTCCCCGCCTGTTCGGTGCGGATCGCATCCGTCACCGGCTCGCCATTGAGCCAGATCCGCTCCCCGCCCTGGGCGTCGGCGCCGAACTCGACCCGCATGCCGCGGGCGAGCCGGGCGTGGCCGCCCTCGTCTGCCGGGGCAAGCCCCGCGTGGCGGCCGGCAAGCCCGGTCAGGCGATACAGCGCGCCGCTGTCGAGCAGGTGAAAACCCAGCGCGGACGCCACCCGCCTGCAGACGGTGCCCTTGCCCGAGCCGCTCGGGCCATCGATCGTGACGACCGGGGCGCCGCTCACCGGGCCTCTTCGATCGCGATGCCGGCATGGCGCGCCATCGCCGGGAACGCCGGGAACGAGGTCGCGACGTTGGCCACATCGTCGATGATCAGATCGCCGTGCGCGCGCAGCGCGGCGATGGTGAACGACATGGCGATGCGATGGTCGCCGTGGCTGTCGATCCGGCCGCCGCCGATCGGCCCGCCGCTGATGCGCATGCCGTCCGCGGTGGGCTCGGCGTCGACGTCCAGGCGCCTGAGGCCCTCGGCCATGACCGCGATCCGGTCGCTTTCCTTGACCCGCAGTTCGGCGGCGCCGGTGACCCGGGTCGTGCCGCGCGCGCAGGCGGCGGCGACGAACAGCACCGGGAACTCGTCGATCGCCAGCGGCACCAGCGCCTCGGGCACGTCGATGCCGCGCAGCTCGCTCTTGTGCACCTCGAGGTCGGCCACCGGCTCGTCGCCGGCGAGGCGCGGGTTCAGGACGCGGATGTCCGCGCCCATCAGCCGCAGGATCTCGAGGATGCCGGTGCGGGTCGGGTTGACGCCGACGTCGCGGATCAGGAACGGCCCTTCGGCTGCGATCACGCCGGCCACCAGGAAGAAGGCGGCCGAGGAGATGTCGCCCGGCACCCGCAGGTGGGTCGCGCGCAGGGTCTGGCCGCCCTCGAGCCGGACCCGCCCGCCGCCCGAGCGCACCTCGACGCCAAACGCGCGCAGCATCCGCTCGGTGTGGTCGCGCGTCACGGCAGGCTCGTGCACGCACGTCTCGCCGCGCGCGTACAGGCCCGCGATCAGCACCGCCGACTTCACCTGGGCGCTGGCGACCTCGAGCGCGTAGTCGATGCCATGCAGCGCATGACCGCCGTGCACCGTGACCGGCGGCCGGCCGGCCGTCGTGTCGATGACCGCGCCCATCTGCCGCAGCGGCGTCGCGGCGCGCTCCATCGGCCGGCGCGTCAGCGATACGTCGCCGACGAGGCGCGTGTCGAAGGCCTGGCCCGCGAGCAGGCCCATCGACAGGCGCATCGCGGTGCCTGCGTTGCCCATGTCTAGGTCGCCCGCCGGCACCTTCAGACCGTGCAGTCCCACGCCGTCGACGACGACCCGCCCCGGCGCCGGCCGCTCGAGGTTGACGCCCATCGCGCGCATCGCGTTCAGGGTCGCGAGGCAGTCCTCGCTCTCGAGGAAGTTGTCGACCTCGGTCGTGCCCTCGGCGATCGCGCCGAACAGCACCGAGCGGTGCGAGACCGACTTGTCGCCGGGGACGGTGACCTCGCCCCGCACGCAGCCGCCGTGGGCCACCTGGTAGCTCGCCTCTGGGATCGTTGCTTGCACGTTCACGTCTAGAGCACTGCGCGTGGGTAGGAGCCGAGGACCTTCAGCAGCGAGGCGACCTTCTTCACCTTGGCGAGCGCCTGCGCGACCGGCGGGTCGGCGGCATGGCCTTCGATGTCGACGAAGAACACATAGTCCCACTTCTTGCGCCGGGACGGGCGCGACTCGAGGCGCGACAGGCTGATGCCGTGCTCGGCGAACGGCCCGAGCAGCCGGATCAGCGCGCCGGCGCCGAGCGTGTCGGGGGCGGACAGCAGCAGCGTCGTGCGGTCGCGGCCCGAGGGCTCCAGCAGCTTGCGGCCCACCACCAGGAAGCGAGTCGTGTTGTCGGGGCGGTCCTCGATCTCCGGCACCAGCACGTTCAGGCCATAGACCTCCGCCGCGGCGCTGCCGGCGATCGCGGCGGTGCCGGCCTCGTCGCGCGCGCGGCGCGCGGCCTCGGCGTTGGAGGACACCGCGATGCGCTCGACGCCTGCGAGGTTCTCGGCCAGCCAGCCGCGGCACTGCGCCAGCGACTGCTGGTGCGAGCAGATCCGCTCGATGCCCTGCAGGCCCTGCATGCGGCCGAGCAAGTGCTGGTGGATGCGCAGCTCCACCTCGCCGCAGATCTTCAGCGGCGAGAGCAGGAACATGTCGGCGGTGTGGCTGACGGTCCCCTCGGTCGAGTTCTCGATCGGCACCACGCCGAAGTCGGCGACGCCCGCCTCGACCTCGCGGAACACCTCGTCGATGGCCGGCAGCGGCAGCGCGCGCACCGAGTGGCCGAAGTGCTTGAGCACGGCCTGCTGGGTGAACGTGCCCTCCGGCCCCAGGAACGCGATCTTCAGCGGCTCCTGCTGCGCCAGGCACGCCGACATGATCTCGCGGAACAGCCGCACCATCTCCTCGTCGGACAGCGGGCCGTCGTTGCGGCCGATCACCGACTGCAGCACCGCCGCCTCGCGCTCGGGCCGGTAGAACTCGGCGGTGCCGCCGGCGGCGCGCTTGGAGACGCCGACCGCCTGCGCGACGCGCGCGCGGCGGCTGATCAGCGCCTGCAGCTCGCTGTCGATCGCGTCGATCTCGGCGCGGATCTGCGCCAGCGGCGGCGTGGCCGCGCGCCTGGCCGGCGTCTGGGGGGCTTTGGGTCGGCGGGTCACGTGGCGGTCCCCTGCAGGTCGGCGTTGATGGCGCTCACGGGTGGCGGCTGGCGAAGTCGCGCATGAACGCGACGAGCGCCGCGACGCCCTCGGCCGGCATCGCGTTGTAGAGACTGGCGCGCATGCCGCCGACCAGGCGGTGGCCCTCGAGGCCGACGAGCCCGGCCTGCGCCGCCTCGCGCGCGAACAGCGGCTCAAGCTCGGCGCGCGGCAGGCCGAAGGGCACGTTCATCCACGAGCGGCAGCTGGGCACGACGCGGTTGGTGTAGTAGCCCGAGCCGTCGATGTAGGCGTACAGCGACTCGGCCTTGGCGCGGTTGATCGCGCCGATCGCGGCGAGCCCGCCCTGCGCCTTGAGCCAGCGGAAGACGAGGCCGGCGAGGTACCAGCCGAAGGTGGGCGGGGTGTTGAGCATCGAGCCCTCCTTCGCCTGCACCGCGTAGTTGAGCACCGGCGGCAGGCTCTCGCGCGCGCGCCCCAGCAGGTCGTCGCGCACGATCACGATCGTAAGTCCGCTCGGGCCGATGTTCTTCTGTGCGCCGGCGTAGATCAGCCCGAAGCGCGTGACCTGCAGCGGCCGCGACAGGATCGTCGAGGACAGGTCGGCGACCAGCGGGGTTGCGCCGGTGTCCGGCACGAACGGGAACTCGACGCCGTGGATGGTCTCGTTGGCGCAGTAGTGCAGGTAGGCCGCATCGCGGCTGCGGTGCCACAACGCCTCGGGCGGCACGCCGGTGTAGCCGCCGCCGCCGGCATCGGCGGCGACATTGACGTTCAGGTAGCGCGCGCCGTCGGCGATCGCCTTGCCGGACCAGGTGCCGGTATTGACGTAGTCGGCGGTGGCTCCCTCGGCGGCGAGGTTCAGCGGGATCGCCGAGAACTGCAGCGTCGCGCCGCCGGCAAGGAACAGCACCCGGTAGTGGTCGGGAATGGCGAGCAGCTCGCGCAGGTCGGCCTCGGCGCAGGAGGCGACCGCGCCGAACGCGCGGCCGCGGTGGCTGACCTCCATGACCGACATGCCGCTGCCGTTCCAGTCGGTCAGCTCGGCGCGCGCCTGCTCGAGCACCGGCAGCGGCAGGGTCGCGGGGCCGGCCGAGAAGTTGTAGACGCGCACGGACGGGCCGCTACGGCTCGGTCACGACGCGTCGGGCGGCGACCCTGCGGCCGCGCCGTCCACTGCACCGTCGATCGCACCGTCAACGGCCGCCGGCGGCGCCCGCGACGGCTCGCCCGCGGCGGGCTCCTCCTCGCCGACCTCGCCGGCCTCTTCGCCGGACAGATGCTCGACCGCCGCCATGCCGACCAGCAGGTCCTCGTCGTCCAGGCGCATCAGGCGCACGCCCTGCGTGTTGCGGGTCAGCACCGAGACCTGCGCGACCGCGGTGCGCACCAGCGTGCCCCCCTGGCTGATCAGCAGCACATCGTCGCTGGTCTGCACCTGCATGGCACCGACCATCCGGCCGTTGCGCTCGGACAGCTGCAGGGCGATCACGCCCTGGCCGCCGCGACCGTGCATCGGGAACTCCGCCACCTCGGTCAGCTTGCCGTAGCCGTTCTCGGAGGCGGTCAGGATCGGGCCTTCGCGCACGACGATCAGCGAGTTGACCTCCTGGCCGTCGCTGACGGTGATGCCGCGCACGCCGGCCGCCTCGCGGCCCATCGGCCGCACGTCGTCCTCGGGGAAGCGGATCGCCTTGCCGCCGCTGGTCGCGAGCATGATCTCGTTGCCGCCGTCGGTGATGTCCACGCCCACCAGCCGGTCGCCCTCGTCGAGCGAGACGGCGATGATGCCGGCGGTGCGCGGTCGCGAGAACGCCTCCAGCGGCGTCTTCTTGACGGTGCCCTGGCTGGTCGCCATGAACACGAACTTGTCGGCCGGGAACTCGCGGATCGGCAGCATCGCGTTGATGCGCTCGCCGTCCTCGAGGGCCAGCAGGTTCACGATCGGCTTGCCGCGCCCGCCGCGGCCGGCGAGCGGCAGCTGGTAGACCTTCAGCCAGTAGACCCGGCCGCGGTTCGAAAAGCACAACAGCGTGTCGTGGGTGTTGGCGACGAACAGCCGATCGATCAGGTCCTCCTGCTTCATCTCGGTCGCCGCGCGGCCGCGGCCGCCGCGGTTCTGGCGACGGTACTCGGTGACCGGCTGGCTCTTGGCGTAGCCGTCGCGCGAGAGCGTGACCACCACCGGCTGGTCCTCGATCAGGTCCTCCATGGTGAGGTCGGAGTGATCGATGTTGATCTCGGTGCGGCGCGGGTCGGCGAACTGCGCGCGGACCTCGAGCAGTTCGTTCCGGATCACCTCGAGCAGGCGCACGGGCCGGGCGAGGATATCCGACAGGTCGCGGATGCGCTCGAGGATCTCGGCGAACTCGGCGACGATCTTGCCGCGCTCGAGCCCCGTCAGCCGGTGCAGCCGCAGCTCGAGGATCGCCTGTGCCTGCACCTCGGACAGCCGGTAGCCGCTGCCCTTGAGACCGTATTCCTCGGCCAGCGTGTCCGGGCGCACGCGCACATCGCCGGCGCGCTCGAGCATCTCGGCGACGGCGCCGCCCATCCAGGTGCGGCCCATCAGCGCGACGCGCGCCTCGGCCGGGGTCGGCGAGGCCTTGATCAGCGCGATCACCTCGTCGATGTTCGCCAGCGCCACCGCCTGGCCCTCGAGCACGTGGCCGCGCTCGCGCGCCTTCTTCAGCTCGTACACCGTGCGCCGGGTCACGACCTCGCGGCGGTGGCGCAGGAACGCGTCGAGCAGCGCCTTCAGGCCCAACAGGCGCGGCTGGCCATCGACCAGGCCGACCATGTTGATGCCGAACACCGTCTCGAGCGGGGTGTGCTTGTAGAGGTTGTTGAGGACGACGTCCGGGACCTCGCCGCGCTTGAGTTCGATGACGACCCTGAGGCCATCCTTGTCGGACTCGTCGCGCAGGCCGTCGCCGGCGATGCCCTCGATGATCTTGTCGCGCACGAGGTCGGCGATGCGCTCGAGCAGGCGCGCCTTGTTGACCTGGTACGGCAGCTCGGTGACGACGATCTGCTGGCGGCTGCGCTCGAGGTCCTCGACGTGGGTGCGGGCCCGCACGTAGATGCGGCCGCGACCCATCTTGTAGGCCGAGACGATCTCGGCGGCGCCGTTGATGATGCCGGCGGTCGGGAAGTCCGGGCCCGGCACGATCTGCATGAGCTCGGCGAGCCCGATCTCCGGGTTGTCGATCACCGCGATGCAGGCATCGATGATCTCGCCGAGGTTGTGCGGCGGGATGTTGGTCGCCATGCCGACCGCGATGCCGGCCGCACCGTTGATCAAAAGATTCGGGATGCGCGCCGGCAGCACCGCCGGCTCGCGCTCGGACTCGTCGTAGTTGAGATTGAAGTCGACCGTTTCCTTGTCGATGTCCGCCAGCAGCTCGTGGGCGAGCTTGGACATGCGCACTTCGGTGTAGCGCATGGCGGCCGGCATGTCGCCGTCCACCGAGCCGAAATTGCCCTGGCCATCAACCAGCATGTAGCGCATCGAGAACGGCTGCGCCATGCGCACCATCGCGTCGTACACCGCGGTGTCGCCGTGCGGGTGGTACTTGCCGATCACGTCGCCGACCACGCGCGCCGACTTCTTGTAGGCCTTGTTCCACTCCACGCCGAGCTCGTGCATCGCGAACAGCACGCGCCGGTGCACCGGCTTTAAACCGTCGCGGACGTCCGGGAGCGCACGGCCGACGATCACGCTCATCGCGTAATCGAGGTAGGACTGCCGCATCTCGTCTTCGAGATTGACGTGGATGATTTCGCGCGCGATGTCAGCCATTCTGGAGGGGTCTCGGGAGCGTTTTCCGAAACCGGAATCGTAACATATCGGGGCGCTCCTTTACGTTGGTTTTTCAGGCATTTGGGCGCTGTGCACAGGTATAATCCCAAGCCCGCTCCCCTGCCCCGCCCGACACCTCGAGGGATGCCTTGAACGCGACCTTTGAACACGCCCGTGCAGACACCAACGTCGATCCCGCCGAGATCGAGAAATTCGACGCGCTCGCCAGTCGCTTCTGGGACCCGAACGGCGAGTTCGGCCCGCTGCATCGGCTCAATCCGCTCAGGCTCGGCTACGTCGAGGCCAGCGCGCCGCTGGCGGGCGCCGAGGTGCTGGACGTGGGCTGCGGCGGCGGCCTGCTGGCGGAGGCCCTCGCCGGCCGCGGCGCGCACGTGACCGGCATCGACCTGTCGCCGGCGCTGCTGTCGGTGGCCGAGCTGCACGCGCTCGAAAGCGGCATCAGCGTCGCCTACCGGCGCATCAGCGCCGAGGCACTCGCCGCCGAGCGGCCGGCGAGCTTCGATGTGGTCACCTGCATGGAGATGCTCGAGCACGTGCCGGATCCGTCGAGCGTGATCGGTGCGCTCGCGACGCTCGTGCGTCCCGGCGGCAGCATCGTCGTGTCGACCCTGAACCGCACGCCCAAGGCGTTCCTGCTCGCCATCGTCGGGGCCGAGTACGTGCTGCGGCTGCTGCCGCGCGGCACGCACGAATACGCCAAGTTCATCCGCCCAAGCGAGCTTGGCCGCGCCGCGCGTGCCCACGGCCTGCAGGTGGCCGACGTCACTGGGCTGGTCATGGACCCGTTCACCCGCCAGTTCCGTCTCAAGCGCGACGTCCAGGTGAACTACCTGTGCCGGCTGGTGCGGCCGGCCGGGGCGTGAGGGCCGCAGGCGCCAGCCGCGCCCTGCTGCTCGACCTGGACGGCACCTTGCTGGACACGGCCCCGGACATGAGCGCGGCGCTGAACGCGCTGCGGCTGGAGGAAGGCCGTGCGCCGCTGCCTCTTGAGTCGCTGCGGCCGTTCGTCTCGCACGGCGCCGCAGGGCTCGTCGGCGTCGGTTTCGGCGACCTTGACGAGACCGCGCGCGAGCCGCTGCGGCTGCGCTTCGTGCACCTGTATCGCGCCGGCCTGTGCAAGTCCACCACCCTGTTCGAGGGGGCGGCGGCGCTGCTCGCCCGGCTCGAGGCCGCAGGCGTGCCATGGGGCGTCGTCACCAACAAGCCGGCGTGGCTGACCGACCCGCTGCTGGCGACGCTGGGACTCGCCGCCCGTGCCGCCTGCGTCGTCTCCGGCGACACGCTCGCCACGCGCAAGCCGCACCCGGGGACGCTGCTGCATGCCGCGCAGGCGCTCGGGATCGCGCCTACGCGCTGCGTCTATGCAGGCGACGCCGAGCGCGACATCATCGCCGGCCGCGCGGCCGGCATGCGCACCGTCGCGGTGCGCTACGGCTACCTCGCCGACGGCGAGGACCCGGCCGCGTGGGACCCGGACGCGATCGTCGATCACCCGGCTGAACTGTGGGCAGAGCTCGGGGCGCTCGATGGCTGAGGCGCCCGCGCTGCGACTTGCGCTTGCCTTCGCACCGGCCGGCACCGCCACGCTGTTCGAACTGGTGTGGGCGATCGACGCCGAGATCGCAAGCAGCGCGCGCGCGGGCATCGACCATACCGTCGCGCATGCGCGCCTGGCGTGGTGGCACGGCGAGATCGAGCGGCTTGCCGCCGGCCGGCCGAGCCACCCGCTGTGCCTGCGTCTGCTCGCCCTCGCAGGCGCGGCGCCCGACTACGCCGCGTTCGCGGCGCGGGTCACGGCGGCGGAGCTTGCGCTGGTCGGCTACGCGCCCGCGGGGTTCGACGAGCTCGACGCCTGGTTCGAACGCGCCGACGGCGCGCGCGAGATCCTCGCGGCGCAGGCGATCGTGCGCGAGCGCCCGCCGATGCTGACCGCCTACGGGCGCGCGCTGGGCCGCGGACTCGGGCTTGCTGCGGCGCTGGCGCGCAACGATGCGCTGCTCTTGGGCGACCTTGAGCGCGGGGCGCTCGCGGTGCGGGCGCGCGCGGCGCTGCACGAGGCGCTCACCGCGCTCGACCCCGCCGACCGCGCGGCGCAGCGCGTGGGCCTCGTGCGCGCGGAGCTCGCGCTCGACCAGCTCGACCGACCGGACAGGACGGCCGCGCCCCTGCGACAATTGTGGCTCGCCTGGCGCAGCGCGCGCCGGGCCCTGCGGAGTGCCCCGTGACAGCGTTCGACCCCAGCATCTACAGCCCGCGCGCGGACCTGCTCCTGGGTCGCGTCATCCTCGTCACCGGCGCCGGCTCCGGCATCGGCCGGGCGCTCGCGCTCGACCTCGCCGCGCACGGCGCGACCGTCGCGCTGTCGGGCCGCTCGATCAGGAAGCTCGAGCACGTCTACGACGAGATCGCAGCCTCAGGTTACCCGCAGGCGGCGCTCGTGCCGCTGGACCTCGAGAACGCGCTCGCCAACCAGTACGACGCGCTGGCCGAGGCGCTGGATCGGGAGTTCGGCCGGCTCGACGGTCTCGTGCACAATGCCGCGATCCTGGGGACGCGCGCGCCGATCGCGCATTTCGACGTGCCGACCTGGTGTCGGGTGCTGCAGGTGAACCTGACCGCAGAGTTCGCGCTGACGCAGGTGTGTCTGCCGCTGCTGGAAAAGAGCGCCGACGCCTCGCTGATCTACACCACCAGCGGCGTCGGCAAGCTCGGTCGCGCCTACTGGGGCGCGTACGCGGTGTCGAAGTTCGGGGTCGAGGGGCTGGCGCAGATCCTCGCGCACGAGTACGAGGGCAATGACCGGCTGAGAATCAACCTCGTCAATCCGGGCGCGACGCGCACCGACATGCGCGCGCTCGCCTACCCGGCCGAGGACGCGAGCCGGCTCAGGACGCCGGCCGAGATCACCGCAACCTACTTGTACCTCTTGGGCCCCGACGCGCGGGGCGTGACGGGGCAGCGGCTCGACTGTCAGCCCTGAGCTGCTTGGCGCGCTCGAACGGGTTCGGCAATCCCATCGCCTTGTAGACGGCGTCGCACTCTTCCTGGGTGAGCTCGCGGCTGCGGCCACGCATCACGCCGCGATCCATGGTCACGGGGCCAAAGCGCGTGCGCAGCACGCGGCTGACCTCGAAGCCGGCGGCGAGCAGCAGGTTTCTCAGGTCGCGGCCATGGGCATGGCGCACCTCGAACTCCAGCCAGCGGTTGCGCCCTTCGCCGCCGGCGGCCGCGACGTTGAGGATCTCGAACGGCGGGTCGGCCTGGGTCGCGCGGCCCTTGAGTTCCTCGAGCAGTTCCTCGCTCGCCTCGCCGCCGACGCGCACGACGTAGCCCGACACCAGCTCGCGGGCAAGCTTGCTTGCCTGCGCGCGCAGCGTGCCGTCGGTGGTGAACACCTCGAGCCCGCCGTCGGTGGGCGCAAGCGGCGACAGCGGCAGCCAGCGGCGGCCGCGCAGCTTCGGCAGCCGCTCGTAGGTGGTGGTGCCGACCTCGCCCTCGGCGGCGGTCTCGGACTTCAGGGGCTCGCCCGGCGAGCGGTGGTAGATCAGCACCAGGTCCTCGGGCGCGGCGCGCTCCAGGCGCAGGCGCCGACCGTCGATCGCGATCTGATCGTCAGGCTCGACGCGCTGGCCGAGCAGCGCGGCCTTGCCGTTGACGGTCACCCGGCCGGCACTGATCCAGGCCTCGGCCTCGCGCCGCGAGGCGATGCCGGCGCTCGCGAGGACCTTCTGCAGGCGCTCGGCCACGCTCAGTCGACCTTGCGGGGCGGGGCCGTCTCGTCGCCTGGGTCCGCCGGGGCGTCGCCGCCGACGAGCTCGACCCCCTCGACCACGTCCACGACCTCGACGACCTCGACGACCTCGACCATCTCGATGGTGCCGCCATCCGGATCCTGCGCCTGGGCGGCCTCCATCGTGCCGCCGAACTCCAGCTGCACGCCGAGCGACTCCACGTCGCGCAGCTGCGCCAGCGTCGGCAGGTCGTCCAGGCTCTTGAGCCCGAAGTAGTCGAGGAAGCCGCGCGTGGTCGCCAAGAGCTCCGGGCGGCCGGGCACGTCGCGGTGGCCGATCACGCGCACCCACTCCCGCTCCTGAAGGGTGCGGATGATGTTCGGGTTCACCTGCACGCCGCGGATGTCCTCGATCTCGCCGCGCGTGATCGGCTGGCGGTAGGCGACCAGCGCGAGGGTCTCCAGCAGCGCGCGCGAGTACTTCGGCGGCCGCTCCTGCCACAGCCGCGAGACCGGCATCGCGACCGCATCACGCACCTGCACCCGAAAGCCGCTGGCGACTTCGCGCAGCTCGATGCCGCGGCCCTCGAAGTCTACGGCCAGCGCCGCGAGCGCGGCCTCCACGCGGGCGAGCTCCGGCCGCTCGAACTCGTCGAACAGCTCGCGGATCTCGTTGGCCGGCAGCGGACGGCCGGCGGCGAGCAGCGCCGCCTCGACCACGTTCTTGACGTAAGAGTCACTCATCTTGCGGGGATCCTAATCAGGACGCGGCCGATTCGGCCGAGTCGTCGTTGGCAGCGGGAACGGCGGCGAGCGGCTGCGCGCCGCGCACGTGCAGGGGGGCGAAGGTGTCGGCCTGGACCAGTTCCAGCAGGCCCTCGCGCACCAGCTCGAGGATCGCGATGAACGTGACCGTCACGCCCATGCGGCCCTCCTCGACCCTAAACAGCGAGGAGAAGCCGACGAACTCGGTCCCCTGCAGCCGCTCGATGATCTCGCTCATGCGCTGGCGCACCGACAGCCGCTCGCGGCTGACCTGGTGGCTGGCGAACATCGCCGCGCGCTGGATCACGTCCTTGAACGCGAGCAGCATCTCCTTGAGCGCGACCTCGGGCAGCACGGTGACGACCTTGCGCTCCACCAGCTCGGCCTGCGCGAGGAACGTGTCGCGCTCGAGGCGCTTGAGCTGGTCGATGTCCTCGGCGGCCTTCTTGAACCGTTCGTACTCCTGCAGGCGGCGGACGAGCTCGGCGCGCGGGTCGTCCTCCTCCTGCAGCTCGGCGCCCGGGCGCGGCAGCAGCATGCGCGACTTGATCTCGGCCAGCATCGCCGCCATCAGCAGGTACTCGCCGGCAAGCTCCAGCTCCATGTCCTGCATCAGGTCGATGTACTCGAGGTACTGGCGCGTGATCTCCGCGATCGGGATGTCGAGGATGTCCAGGTTCTGGCGCCGGATCAGGTACAGCAGCAGGTCGAGCGGGCCCTCGAAGGCCTCGAGGAACACCTGCAGCGCCTGCGGCGGGATGTACAGATCGCGCGGCATGACGGTGAACGGCTCGCCGTCGACCATCGCGAACGGCATCTCGTGCTGCTCGGGCTTGGGCAGCGCGTCGGCGCCAGCCGCCGCCGGCACCTCGGCGAGGATCTCGGCCGCGATCGCGGCGTCGGCCGGGGTCTGGGTCGGGTCGTTCATCGGTACTGCAGTCCCATCGCCGAGCGCACTTCGGTCATGGTCTCACGCGCGGCCTCGCGGGCCTTCTCGCAGCCGTCGTTGATGATCGCCGCGACCGCGTCGCGGTTCTGCTCGTACTCGCGGGCGCGGGCGCGC
>JANXQL010000172.1 GCA_025356815.1 Pseudomonadota bacterium | reverse complement strand
CATCACTGCCGCCGCGCATCGACACGGTGCCAGCGTCGGCTGGGACCTGGCCCATGCCATCGGCAACGTGCCGCTCGCACTACAGGACGACGGCGCGGACTTCGCCGTCTGGTGTCACTACAAGTACCTGTGCGCCGGGCCCGGCGCCGTCGGCGGCGCGTTCGTGCATCCGCGCCACGCGATGCGCACCGACCTGCCACGTCTCGCCGGCTGGTGGGGCCACGACCTCGCGACACGCTTTGCGATGGGACCTTCGCACGTGGCGACGCCGGGCGCCGACGGCTGGCAGTTGTCCAATCCGCCGATCCTGTCGCTCGCGCCGCTCGCGGCGTCGCTGGCCGTGTTCGCAGAAGCCGGGATGGGGCGGCTGCGCGACAAGTCGCTGCGCATGACCGCGCTCGCGCGCCGCCTGATCGAGTCGCGCTGCGGCGCGCAGGTGCGGATCCTGACGCCCGCCGCGGACGGAGAGCGTGGCTGCCAGCTGTCACTGCGCCTCGCGGGTGGCGCCGCGCGGGGTCGGCACGTGCACGAGGCCCTGTCCCGCGACGGGGTCATCTGCGACTGGCGCGAACCGGACGTGATCCGGCTGGCACCTGCACCGCTGTACAACCGCTTTGTCGAGGTTGACCGCGCGATCGGCCTGCTCGCGGCGGCGCTCGGATGACGCTGCCCGCGCCCGTGACGCTGCTCGGCGGTGGCTGCACCGGACCGCTGCTCGGCCTGCTGCTCGCGCGCCGTGGTCACCGTGTGCGCATCTACGAGCGCAGGCCCGATGCCCGGCGCGTCGCGCTGCCGGCCGGGCGGTCGATCAACTTGGCGCTCGCCGCCCGCGGCATCGCGGCACTCGAGCGTGCCGGCCTCATGTCGGCGCTGCGGCCGCTGATGGTGCCGATGTCGGGTCGATGCGTCCATGTCGGCGCCACCACGTCCTTCCTCGCGTACGGCCAGCACAGCGAAGAGAAGCTGTGGTCGGTCGGGCGCGGCGCACTGAACCGGCTCCTGACGAGTGCCGCCGAGGACGCGGGCGTGGAGTTCTGCTTCGAACACGCCTGTCGCGACGCGGACTTCCGTCGCGGCGAGGCGACGATCGAGGATCTGACCACGGGACGACACTTCGACGTGCCGATGCAGCCGCTGATCGCGGCGGACGGATCGGGCTCGGCACTACGTCAGGCGATGGTGAATGCGGGCCTCACCCATGCCAGCGAGGAACCCCTCGAACACGGCTACAAGGAACTCACCATTCCCGCGGGTCCCGGCGGCACGTACCGGCTGGCGTCGGATGCACTGCACATCTGGCCGCGCGGTGGCTACATGCTAATCGCGCTGCCCAATGCCGACGGAACGTTCACCGCGACGCTGTTCCTGGCCCGGAACGGCGAGGGGGCGAGCTTCGCGAGCCTCGATGCGGTGGGAGCCGCACGCGCGCTGTTCGGGCGCGAATTCGGTGATGCGCTCGCGCTGATGCCCGACTTCGAACTGGAGTTCGCCGCGAACCCGGTCGGCCCGCTCGCGACGATCCATGCAGCCCCCTGGCACGTGGGGGGACAGGCGCTGCTGATCGGTGACGCCGCGCATGCAATCGTCCCGTTCCATGGTCAGGGACTTAACTGCGGGTTCGAGGACTGCATCGTGCTCGATGAGTTGCTTGCGGACGGCTGTGGCTGGACGGAGGCGTTCGATCGCTTCGACGCGTCACGTCGACCGGACGCCGCGGCAATCGCCCGCATGGCGCTGGAAAACTACCTCGAGATGCGCGACACGGTGCGCGACCCGCGCTTCGGCCTGCAGAAGGAACTGTCGCTGGCGCTCGAGCGGCGCCACCCCGAGCGCTTCATCCCGCGCTACTCGATGGTGATGTTCCATGCCGAGATCCCGTATGCCGAGGCAGAGCGGCGCGGCGCCGTACAGGCGGCGCTGCTCGATGCAGCCACCCACGGCGTCGACTCGCTGGCCTCGATCGACTGGCCACGGCTGGATGCCGCGGTGGAGGCCCGGCTGCCTAGGCTGGCATCGCGCGCCGCTGCAGGCGTCGAAAAGTGAACGGGTGGGCGTGACGATCGTCCGCCGGGTGCGACTCGCGCCACACCTCGTGCCACTCGTCCGGCGCCCACTTGGGAAAACGCACATCCCCCTCGACGTTCGCCTCGACGGTAGTCAGGTGCAGCACCGCGGCCGCGGGCAGGCACAGCCGGTAGAGCTCGGCGCCGCCGATCACCATCACCGGCCCCGGGCCTGCCGCAGCGAGCGCCTCGGCGAGGCTGTGCACGACCCGCGCACCCGCCGCGGCGAAGGCGGGGTCCCGCGTCAGCACCAGGTTGTCGCGGCCCGGCAGCGGCCTCCCGATGCTGTCCCAGGTGCGCCGCCCCATCAGGATGGGATGGCCGATCGTCACGCGCTTGAAGTGGCCAAGGTCGGCCGGCAGGCGCCACGGCAGTTCGTTGCCGCGACCGATCACGCCGTTGCGGGCGGCGGCGACGACCAGCTCGAGGCGGGGCGGGGGATTCGGGGTGTCGGTTGACATAACGGCTCGGAACTGTGACCGGTTCGCTGCTCCCGGGGGGCCGGCAGTTTATATCCTGCCGCCTTCCCCGACCGAAGTGTGCCGGCGGCCATCGACTCGTTGAGGTCGTTCCCCCCGATGACGAATCATCGCACCCCCGCTGCCCGCATGCAGAACCTGCCTGGCTCGCCGCCGCATCGGCGGACGGGCGCGGCGCGCGCGTGGCCCGGGCTGCGGCTGGCGCTCGCCGCGCTGCTGCTCGCCTCGCCGCTGGCCGGCGCCGCCACCTATTCGGTCCTCCCGGTCACCTACAACTGGCTGCCGACCACCGGCCACGTCGCGATCACCAACTGGGACGGCACGGTCGGCTGCCCCAGCAGCACCGGCGACGACAGCCTGAGCCAGTCGCTGCCGATCGGCTTCACGTTCAAGTTCGGCACGACCAGCTACACGCAGCTGCGCGTGTTCGTGAACGGCCGCGTGCAGTTCAACAACACCCGCTGCTCGTACGGCACGAACGCCATCGGGCCGCCACGCACCTATCCCGACCCGATGCCGGCGAACAATCTCGCCAATACGATCCGCATCTACGGCGGGGACCTCGACGTCTCGGCCGGCGGCGGCGGCTCGATCACCTATGCCACCGTCGGCACCGCGCCGAATCGGATCTTCGTGGTCAGCTGGAACGGCGTCCCGCAGTGGAACGCGGTCGGCCAGACGTCCTACAGCCTGCAGATCCAGCTGTACGAGAACGGCGAGTTCTGGTTCATGTACGGCGCGTCCGACGACACTGATGCCAGCAACACGGCCATCGGGCCGGCGCAGCTTGGCTGGGAGCTGTCCAACGCCGACTACTACGCCGCGAGCGGGCTGCCGGCGAACAATTCTGGGCTGCGCTTCGCCATCCTGCCGGCAGCCTCTCTGACCGTCACGCGCATCTCCAGCGTGATCTCGGACCCGATCAACGGCACCACGCTGTCGAAGCGGATTCCCGGCAGCGTGCTGCTCTACACGACCACCGTCGCCAACAGCGGCACCTCGGCGGTCGATGCCGGCACGCTGGTGATCGCCGAACCCGTGCCTGCCAACACCGACCTGTACGTCGCCTCGACCCCGGCCGTCACGTTCACCGACGGCACGCCGACCAGCGGGATCAGCCTCGGCAGCGCGAACGTAACCTATTCGAAGCAGGCCGGTGGCGGCGCTCCGTACACCTATACGCCGGTGGCCAATGCCGCCGGCTACGACCCCCTGGTCACGGGCATCCGGATCGCCCCGAGCGGCTCGATGAAGGCCGGCACGGGCGCCTTACTGCCCAATTTCAGCATCTCCTATCGGGTTAGGGTCCGATAACACACGGTGCCGCCGCAACGGCGCCAGATCGCCTAGACTCTGGGCCATGATCCTCCTGCTCGATGCCGGCAATACACGTGTCAAGTGGGCGTGGCTCGAGTACCTCGAGATCGCGCCTGCCGGCGCGATCGCGCACGACGCCACCCATCGCAGCTGGCAGCGCGAAATCGAGGCCGACGGGCACCGCCCGACCCGCATCGTCGTCGCCAACGTCGCAGGCCCCGCCTTCGCCGCCGCGCTGACCCTGTGGTCACGCGACCACTACGCGGTCGAACCACAATTCATCGTCGCGACCCGGCAGGCCCTGGGGGTCACCAACGGCTATCTGCGGCCGGCCGCGCTGGGCGTCGATCGCTGGCTGGGGCTGATCGCTGCCTGGCGCAGCGCGCCGCGACCGACGCTGATCGTCAACAGCGGCACTGCGCTGACCGTGGACACGCTCGATGCGAGCGGCCGCCACCGGGGCGGGTTGATTCTGCCGGGCGTGCAGATGCTCGGCGAGGCGCGCGCCGCGCTCGGTCTGACAGGCGTTGCGTTGCGGCACGACGTCGCGCTCGTCGACCTGCCGGCGGACCCGGTGCCGCTGACGCTCGCCGCGCTTGCCGACCGCGCACGCTGCGAATTCGCCGGGCAGATCGATGCCGCGCCACGACTGCTGCTGACCGGCGGCGATGCGCTGCTGCTACAGCCGTACCTCGCGCAGCCGGTCGAGACGGTCACGGATCTGGTGCTGACCGGGCTTGCGATCGTCGCCACCGCCGGACCCTCGCCGTGAACGACCCACTCGTACGGGTCGCCGAGGACATCGCCGCGCGCCGCGACGAACTGGTGGAGCTCACGCGCGAGCTGGTGCGGATCCCGACCACCAATCCGCCCGGCGACGCCTACCGCGAGTGCGCCGAGCTGATCGGCCGGCGTCTGGCCGCGCGTGGGTTCGTCGTCGAGTACGTGCGCGGCGTCGGCACCCCCGGTGACTGTGACCGCTACCCGCGCATCAACGTGATCGCCCGCCACGAGGGGGCGTCGCGCGGGCGCTGCGTGCACTTCAACGGCCACATCGACGTGGTCGAGGCGGGCCGCGGCTGGAGCGTCGACCCGTTCGCGGCCGTCGTGCGCGACGGGCGGATCTACGGTCGTGGCACCTGCGACATGAAGGGCGGGCTCGCCGCGGCGATCGTCGCGACCGAGGCGCTGATCGATTCCAAGCTGCCGCTGCCCGGCGCGATCGAGATCTCCGGCACCGTCGACGAGGAATCCGGCGGCTACGGCGGGGTCGCGTACCTCGCCGAGCGCGGCTGGTTCGCACCCGAACGCGTCCAGCACGTGATCATCCCCGAACCGCTGAACGTGGACCGCGTCTGCATCGGCCATCGTGGCGTGTGGTGGGCAGAGGTCGAGACGCTCGGCCGGATCGCCCATGGCTCGATGCCGTTCCTCGGCGACTCGGCCATCCGCCACATGGGCGCGTTGCTCGAGCGCCTCGAGCACGAATTGCTGCCCAGGCTCGCCACACGTCAGACCGTGATGCCGGTCGTGCCCGCTGCGGCGCGCCAGTCGACGCTGAACATCAACTCCGTCCACGGTGGCCAGCCGGAAGGTCACGGCGGGCTGCCTTCACCGTGCGTGGCGGACTCCTGCCGCGTCGTGCTCGACCGCCGCTTCCTGCTCGAGGAATCCCTCGACGACGTCAAGGACGAGGTGCGCGCGCTGCTGGAGCAACTGGTCGTCGAGCGCAAGGGCTTCGGCTACCAGTTGCGCGACCTGTTCGAGGTGTTGCCGACGATGGCGGACCCGCAGGGCCCGGTGGTCCAGGCGACCAGCGCCGCCATCCGCGCGGTCCTCGGCCGCGAGCCGCAGATCGTCTGCTCGCCAGGCACCTACGACCAGAAGCACATCGACCGCATCGGGCGCCTGAAGGACTGCATCGCCTACGGCCCGGGCATCCTCGATCTCGCGCACCAGCCAGATGAGTACGTCGCGATCGACGACCTGGTAGCGTCGGCCCAGGTGATGGCGCGCGCCGCCCATACCCTGCTGCACCAGGGGCCATGAACCCGGCGTCGCGACGTGGCGGCGGGCCGCATCTCGCCCTCGCGCTGTTGCTGTTGGCCTCGCTGCTCGGTGCACCGGCCACGGCCGCCCTGCCGGGCCGGACGGTGGTGCTCGGGCTCGCGCTCGAACCGCCAAACCTCGATCCCAGCGCAACCTCGGCGGAGGCCACGCAGGATGTGGTCTACGGCAATATCTTCGAGGGCCTGACCCGCATCACCGAACAAGGCCGGGTGGCGCCTGCGCTCGCGGCAAGCTGGAGCGTCAGCGACGACGGGCTGCGCTACCGCTTCACGCTGCGCCCGGGCGTGCGCTTCCACGACGGCAGCCCGCTGACCGCCGCCGACGTCCGCTGGTCGCTGCAGCGGGCGCGGGCCGCCGGCTCCACCAACCCGCTGCGCGAGCTGCTGGCACCGGTACGCGCGATCCACCTCATCGACGAGCTCAACCTCGAGCTCGAGCTCTCCCGCCCGGTCGCCGAGCTGTTGACCTACCTCGGCTGGGGCAACCTCGTGGTGATGAGCGCGGCCACCGCGGCGAACGCCGCGACCGCGCCGGTGGGCACCGGCCCGTACCGGTTCGTGGAGTGGCGCAAGGGGGACGCGGTCGTGCTTGCGCGCAACGCCGACTACTGGGGAACGCCGGCCCGCCTCGACGGCGTCACCTTCCGGATCGTGCCCGATGCCAGCAGCGCGCTCGCCGCCCTGCTCGCCGGGGACGTCGACGGCTACGCCAACTTCCCCGCCCCCGAGAGCGTCGCGGCGCTGGCGCTCGACCCCCGCTTCACCGTCGCGGTGGGCTCGACCGAGGGCGAAACGCTGCTCGCGATCAACAACGCCCGCAAGCCCTTCGACGACGTGCGCGTACGGCGCGCACTCGCCCACGCGGTCGACCGGCGCGCGATCCTCCAGGGCGCGATGTACGGCTACGGTGAGCCCATCGGCAGCCACTTCCCGCCGCATGACCCCGCCTACGTCGACTTGACCCACCGCTATGCGTTCGATCCGGCCACGGCCCGCGCACTGCTGCGCGAGGCCGGCTACCCGAACGGCTTCGCGTTGACGCTGCGCCTGCCGCCGCCGTACTACGCACGGCGCAGCGGCGAGATCATCGCCGCGGAACTCGGCGCGATCGGCATCCGGGTGCGCATCGAGAACATCGAATGGGCGCAATGGCTCGAGCAGGTGTTCAAGAACCGCGACTTCGACCTGACCATCGTCTCGCACACCGAGCCGATGGACTACGACATCTACGCGCGTCGCGGATACTACTTCGGCTACTCGAACGCGACCTACGACGCACGCCTCGCGGAGCTTTCGCGCACGCGCGAGGAGGCTGTGCGCATGCGCCTGCTGGGCGAACTGCAGCGCCAGCTGGCGGAGGACTGCGTCAACGTCTACCTGTTCGAGCTGCCCAAGCTCGGCGTCTGGCGCCGCGACCTGCACGGCCTGTGGCGCGAGGCGCCGGTGCAGGGCATCAACCTGTCGGGCGCCTATCTCGATGGCGCCGCGACGGTCGGGACGAGTTCCACCGCCGCGGGCCCGACGGGACGCGTGCTCGCGATCGTCGCGCTCGGGATCCTCGCGCTCGGCGCCCTCGCGCTGCGCCGCCACGTCAGCGCCCGCCACCTGCTTGGTCGCGCGGCCGCACTGGCGCTGACGCTGCTCGGCGCGTCGGCGCTGATCTTCCTGCTGGTCAACGTGCTGCCGGGCGACCCGGCCGCGTACATGATGGGATTGAACGCGAACCCCACGGCGATCGCGCACCTGCGGGCGCAGTACGGCCTGGACGTGCCGGCGTGGCGCCAGTACCTGCAGTGGCTGGCGGGGTTCCTGCACGGCGACCTCGGGCTCAGTTACACCTACCGGGTGCCGGTCGCAGACCTCGTCGGGCAGCGCCTGGCGGTATCGTTGCCGCTGGCGCTGTATGCGCTCGCCCTGTCGCTCGCACTGGCACTGCCCACCGCACTGGCTGCCGCGCGGCGACCCGGCAAGGTCCTCGACTCGATACTGATGGGACTGGCACAGCTGGGGCTCGCAGTGCCGAACTTCTGGCTGGGACTGCTGCTGATCCTGACCTTCAGCGTGCAGCTGCACTGGTTCGCCGCCGGCGGCTTCCCCGGCTGGGATGCCGGCCTGCTGCCGGCGCTGCGGGCACTGACCATGCCGGCCGTGGCGCTGGCCGTGCCACAGGCGTGCATCCTCGCGCGCGTGCTGCGCGCGGAGCTGGGTCTTGCGCTTGCCGAGGACTACGTGCGCACGGCCCGCGCGAAGGGCCTGAGCCCCGTACAGGCGCTGCGCCGCCATGCGCTGCCCAACGCGATGATCCCGGCACTGACGATCATCGGCCTGCAGTTCTCGTTCCTGCTGGCCGGCGCGATCATCATCGAGACCGTGTTCGCACTGCCGGGGCTGGGCCGCCTGCTGTTCCAGGCGACGGCGCAGCGCGACCTCATCGTCGTGCGCAGCGTCGTGCTGCTCCTGGTCGCCGCCGTGGTACTGGTCAACTTCCTGGTCGAACTGCTCTACGCCGTGGTCGATCCGCGGCTGCGCGACGGCGGGGCCCGATGACTCCCGCCTGGCGGCCACCTGCGGGACTGGCGGCCGGCATGGTCGTGCTGCTCGTCTACGCGGCCCTCGCGCTGAGCTCACTGACTGCGGCGTTCGACGCGGCGCTCACGATCGATATCGGCGCACGCCTGCTCGCGCCGTCGGCGGCGCACTGGTTCGGCACTGACGCGCTCGGTCGGGACGTGTTCGCGATGGTGGCGGTGGGCACGCGCGCGTCGCTTGGCGTCGCGCTTTCGTCGGTCGGCATCGGGCTGCTGCTGGGCGTGCCGCTCGGCCTGCTGGCAGCGGCACGCGGCGGCCTCGTGGACGACGTGCTGGCACGCGGCAGCGATCTTGTGTTCGCGTTCCCCTCGCTGCTGTTGGCCGTGCTGCTGTCCGCGGCCCTGGGTCCCGGCGCACTGACTGCGGTGATCGCGATCGGCGTGTTCAACGTGCCGGTGTTCGCGCGCCTGGTGCGCGGCAACGGTCTTAGCCTGATGCAGCGTGACTTCGTGCTCTCGGCGCGCGTCGCCGGCCGCGGCACGCTTGCGATCGCCTTCGATCACCTGCTGCCGAACGTGGCGACGCTGGTGGTCGTGCAGGCCACGATCCAGCTGTCGCTCGCGATCGTCGCCGAAGCGAGCCTGTCGTACGTGGGTCTTGGCGTGCAGCCGCCGGCGCCGAGCTGGGGCCGCATGCTCAACGAGGCGCAGACGCTCGCCAGCGGCGCACCGTGGCTGGCGTGGTTCCCGGGGCTTGCGCTGGCGTTCGCGGTGCTCGCGCTGAACCTCGTCGGCAGCGCCCTCGCCGCGCGGTTCGCGGCGCGAGTGCCGGGCGAGGCGTCGTGACGGTCCGCCTGCAGGTCCAGGACCTCACCGTGACACTCGGCGCTCGCCGCTTGCTGGCGGGCGTCAGTTTCGAGGTCGCAGCGGGTGATGTCTACGGACTGGTCGGCGAGTCCGGCTCCGGCAAGTCGATGACCGCGCTCGCGCTGGTCGGACTGCTGCCCAGGGGCGCCCACGCCACCGGCAGCGTGCGGCTCGACGGGCGCGAACTCGTCGGCGCGGACGAGGCGACGCTGGGCGATGTGCGTGGACGCGGCATTGGCCTGGTGTTCCAGGAACCGGCCACCGCCCTCAACCCACTGATGACCATCGGTGCGCAGGTTGCCGAGGGACTGCGCGTGCACGGCGCCACGACGGCGGTCGAGGCCGAGACTGCGGCGGTGCTGGCACGGGTCGGCCTGCCGGCCGCGAGCGTGCCGCCGACGCGCTATCCCCACGAACTCTCCGGCGGCCAGCGCCAGCGGGTCGCGATCGCGATCGCGATCGCCGCGCGCCCGGCGCTGTTGATCGCCGATGAGCCCACCACGGCGCTGGACGTGACGACCCAGGCGCACATCCTCGCGCTCCTGCGGACGCTCGTCGCCGAGGATGGCATGGCGATGGTCCTGATCAGCCACGACCTCGCGGTGGTCGCAGAGACCGCCACGTCGCTCGCGATCCTGCAGCGCGGCGAGATCGTCGAGCAGGGGCATCTGGCCGGGGTGCTCTCGCGCCCGGCCCATGCCTACACGCGCCAACTGCTGCGCGACTACCAACTGCCCGAACTTCCGCCTCGCCTGGACGGCGCGTCCACGCTGCTGCTGCAGGCCGACGCCCTCGTGCGCGACTACCCCTTGCCGCGCCGTCGGTTCTTCGGCCCAAGGCCGGTGCGACGGGCGCTGGACGGCGTCAGCCTGCGGATCGCAGACGGCGAGAGGGTCGGCCTCGTCGGCGAATCCGGCAGCGGCAAGTCGACCCTGGTGCGCACCCTGCTCGGCCTCGACGTCCCGCAAGCCGGGGCGGTCCTGATCGCCGGCGAGGCGCTGCAATCGAGCGGCACGGACAGCTCGCGACGCCTGCGACGACTGGTGCAGGTGGTCTTCCAGGACCCCTACGGCAGCCTCAACCCCCGCCACAGCATTGCGCGGATCGTGGCAGAACCACTGTACCTGCATCGCGAGCGACCGCCCCGCGTCGAGCGCGAACGGCGCGTCGCCGCCGCGCTCGAGGCCGTGGGGCTCGGCGGCGTGAACGGCCATGCCCGCCCGCAGCAGTTCTCCGGCGGCCAGCGCCAGCGCATCGCGATCGCCCGCGCCCTGATCGTGGAGCCCAGGCTGCTGGTCCTCGACGAAGCTGTGTCCGCGCTTGACGCCTCGACCCGTCTGCAGATCCTCGAACTGCTCTGCCGCCTGTGGCGCGAGCGCGGCCTGGCCTATCTGTTCGTCAGCCACGACCTCGCCGTGGTGCGGGCGGTCACCGAGCGACTGCTGGTGATGCACGAGGGTCGAATCGTCGAACAGGGACCGACCGACCGGATACTCGACCGGCCGGAACACCCGTACACTCGCTCCCTGGTTGCCGCGACGCCGCTGCTGGACCGGGCACTGGCGCGCCGCGGCGCGGAGGACGAGAGCCGATGACGCTGCCGTTTCAGACCGACCTGATGCTGATCGACGGCCAGTGGCGCGCCACCGCAGACGGCTCGACGCTGCCGGTCGAGGACCCGTCGACGGGCCTGGAGATCGGCCGGCTCGCGCGCGGCAATGCCGCCGACGTCGATGCCGCCGTATGCGCGGCCCGCGCGGCATTGGACGGCGCCTGGGGCCGGCTGACCGCGCTCGAACGCGGACGGCGGCTGGCGGAGCTTGGTCGCGCAGTCCTGGCCCAGGCGGATATGCTCGCCGCCCTGGAGGTCCGCGACGTCGGCAAACCCGCGAGCCAGGCGCGGGCCGACGTGATCGCGCTTGCCCGCTACCTCGAATTCTACGGCGGCGCCGCCGACAAGCTGCACGGCACGACGATCCCGTACCTCGCCGACTACACGATCTACACGCTGCGCGAGCCGCACGGCGTCACCGGCCATATCATCCCCTGGAACTACCCGATGCAGATCATCGGGCGATCCGTCGGCGCCGCGCTTGCGGCCGGCAATGCGGTGGTGATCAAGCCGGCCGAGGAGGCTTCGCTGACGACGCTCGCGTTCGCGCGCCTCGCGATGCAGGCGGGGTTCCCGGCCGGATCGGTCAACGTCGTGCCGGGCCTGGGCGATGAGGCAGGGGCGGCACTTTCGGCCCATCCGGGCGTGAACCACCTGTCGTTCACCGGCTCGGTCGAGGTCGGCATCGCCGTGCAGTCGGCCGCCGCACGCCACGTGGCGCCCGTCACGCTCGAGCTCGGCGGCAAGTCGCCGCAGCTGGTGTTCGACGACGCCGACCTCGACGCGGCGATACCGGTACTCGTGCGCGCCGGCCTGCAGAACACCGGTCAGACGTGCTCCGCAAGCTCTCGTCTGCTGGTGCAGCGCGGCGTCTACGACCGCGTCGTCGAGGCGCTCGTCGGCCGGTATCGCGCCTTGCGTGCAGGCCCTGCCGGGCAGGACCTTGATCTGGGCCCCCTGATCTCGGCCACCCAGCTACAGCGCGTGCGCGGTCTGCTGGCCGCGGGACTCGGCGCGGGGGCCGAGCTGCTGGCGGCGGGCGAGGTCGTCAACGACGCGCCGGCGGGCGGCCACTATCTCGCACCGGCCCTGCTGGGCGGCGTGCGCGCCGACCAGCCGCTGGCGCAGGAGGAGCTCTTCGGGCCGGTGCAGGTGGTGCTGCCGTTCGACACCGAGGAGGAAGCGGTGGCCCTTGCGAACGGCACGCGCTTCGGGCTCGTCGCAGGCGCCTGGACGCGCGACGCGGGCCGCCAGCATCGCCTGGTCCGGCGGCTGCGTGCCGGGCAGGTGTTCCTGAACGACTATGGCGCGGCGGGCGGCGTGGAACTGCCCTTCGGCGGTGTCGGCTGGTCCGGTCATGGGCGCGAGAAGGGTTTCGAGGCGCTGTACGGATTCACGACCGTCAAGACGGTCGCGGCCCGGCACCGCTGAACGACGCAACCGAGGCAGGCAGATGCGACTTTCCGGTAAGACGGCGATCGTGACGGGCGCGGCCTCGGGGATCGGCGCCGGCATCGCCCGGCGCTTCGTCGCCGAAGGCGCGCGCGTGCTCATCGCGGATGTGAACCTGGTGGCCGCCACGGCCCTCGCGCGGGAACTCGGCGCTGCGGCGACTCCCGTCGGCGTCGACGTCGCCGACCGCGACAGCGTCGCCGCGCTCGCCGCCGCCGCGAACGCGGCGCTGGGCGAGATCGACATCCTGGTCAACAACGCCGGCATCGGTCATGTCCCCCAGGCGCTCGAGGACCTGGCCGAGGACGAGTTCGAGCGCGTGTTCGCGGTCAACGCGCGCTCCATCTACCTGACCGCGCGCGCGTTCGTGCCGGCCATGAAGGCGCGCCGGCGCGGCACGATCCTCAACATCGCCTCCACCGCCGGCGTCAGCCCGCGCCCGCGCCTCACCTGGTACAACGCGTCAAAGGGATGGGTCATTACCGCGACTCGCTCGATGGCCGTCGAACTTGCACCGTTTGGCATCCGGGTCAACGCGATCAATCCGGTGGCGAGCGAGACGCCGCTCCTGGCAACGTTCATGGGCAGCGACACGCCGCAAACGCGGGAACGGTTCCTCGCCTCGATCCCGCTGGGTCGCTTCGCGACGCCCGAGGATATGGCCAACACCGCGACCTTCCTGTGCTCCGACGAAGCCGGGATGATCACCGGCGTCGCCCTCGAGGTCGACGGCGGCCGCTGCATCTGAAGACACGGGAGAGGATCGTGCACCCAGGCCCCCTGAACCTGATCACCGACGTCCCCGGCCTGCGCGTCGGACACGCCACCGACGAGCGCTCGCAGAGCGGCGTCACGACCCTCTTCGGCGACCTGCCGCTGGTCGCGGGCGTCGATGTGCGCGGTGGGGCGCCCGGCGTGCGCGAGACCGATACGCTCGCCCCCGAGGCCCTGGTCGGGCACGCGCACGCGATCGTGCTCGCCGGCGGCTCGGTGTTCGGGCTCGCGGCCGCCGACGGCGTCGCGACCGCCCTGTCCGACGCAGGCGTTGGCCTGCACCTCATGGCGCACACTCGCGCGATCCCGATCGTGCCGGCCGCGGTACTACACGACCTCGGCGGCGCCGGCGACAAGAGCTGGACCGAATCGCCGTACCGCGACCTCGGCAGCGCAACCTTCGGCTCCGCCACCCGGCGCTTCGCGCTGGGCGCCGTCGGTGCCGGGCGCGGCGCCCGCGCCGGCCAGGAAATCGGCGGCCTGGGCTCGGCGTCGCTGGACCTCGGCGACGGCCTGGTCGTCGGCGCGCTGGTCGCCGTCAACTCGATTGGCAGCGTCTACCTGCCGGACGGTCGCACGTTCCATGCCTGGCCGTACGAGATCGACGCCGAGTTCGGCGGCCACCGACCCACGCCGACGATGGCGGCGCTGATCAACCCCGCACCACCGGAATCGCGGCTCGGCGACCTGGCGCCGCCGCAGCCGGGCACCAGCACAGTGATCGCCATCGTCGCGACCTCCGCCGCGCTGTCGCGGGCCGACTGCCGGCGGATCGCGGTGATGGCCCATGACGGCATCGCCCGCGCCGTGCGCCCGTCGCACACGCCGTTCGATGGCGACACGGTGTTCGCGGTGGCGACCGGCGCGACGGGCGCCGACGGCACGGCGCGCCCTGCGCTCGTGGCCCGGCTGGGCTCGGCCGCCGCGGACTGCCTTGCGCGGGCGATCGCGCGCGGGGTCCACGAGGCGCAGCGCGGCCGCTGAAGCGTGCCGGCGTTAAGTGGCGCGGTGGCAGCGCGCCTGATGGTCGTCGACGATGCCGACCGCCTGCATGAACGCGTAGCAGATCGTCGTGCCGACGAAGCGAAAGCCGGCTTTCTTCAGGGCACGACTCATCGCATCGCTCTGCGGCGTCGAGACCGGCAGTTCACCGAGGCTGCGCGGGCGGGCTCGCGCACGCGGCGGCGCAAAATCCCACAACAGCTGGGCGAACCGGCCGTCCCCTCCGCCAAGGTCGAGAAACGCCCGTGCGTTGCCGACCAGTGACTCAAGCTTCAGCCGGTTGCGGATGATCCCGGGGTCCTGCATCAGCCGCTCCAGCCGTGCCGGCGTGTAGCGGGCCATGCGCGTGGCGTCAAAGCCATCGAGCACCTCGCGGTAGCGCTCGCGCTTGCGCAGCACGGTGATCCAGCTCAGGCCCGCCTGCGCTCCCTCCAGGCACAGCATTTCGAACAGCCGCGCGTCGTCGTGCACCGGCACCCCCCACTCCGTGTCGTGATACGCGACGTACAGCGGATCGGTGCCGCACCAGGCGCAGCGCTGCAGACCATCCTGGTGACGCAGCACGGCACGGCGCCGCGGGGACTTCGCTTCGGTCATCGCTACAGTCCCATCCTGTCGAGCAGCCGGTAGGCCTGCACGGCGGCGGGCAGGAACCAAGGCCGGCCGGTGTAATAGGGCCGCGCCGGGAACGGCAGGTCTTGCAGCACCGTCTCGCCGCCGGGCCGGTCGGCCATCCAGCGCCCGACGCGACGCCCGTAGTAGGTCGCACTCGGGATGCCCTGTCCGCAGTAGCCCATGCTGTAGTAGAGGCCGTCGCGCTGCCCGAGATGCGGCATCGTATCGAACGTGAAACCGACGAAGCCCATCCAGGCGTGCGTAATCGCGACATCGGCAAGCGGCGGGAAGAGTTCTGCGAGCATCCGTCGCAGGCGCGGCACGCAGCGCGCGATATCGGTCTCGCCGGCGGCGGCGCGGCCGCCAAACAGGATGCGCCGGCCGTCGGGCGACGGCCGCACGTAGATGACCACCCGGCGGGTATCCCCCAGGTTGCGGCCGTGCGGAATCAGCCGCGCGACGAGCGCAGGGTCGAGCGGTTCGGTGGCGACGATATAGCTACCGATCGGCAGCACGCGGCGCCGGTGCCAGGGCGAGAACGCGCCGGTGTAGCCGTTGGTGGCGATCAGCACGCGCCGCGCACGCACGCGCCCGGTGGCGGTGTCCACCTCGTAACCGTCGCCCGCGCGCGCGATTCCCCGCACCGCGCAGTGGCTCGCGAACTGCGCCCCGGCCGCCACCGCTTCGCGGTGCAGCGCATTGACCAGGCGCAGCGGATGCACCGCCGCGTCGCCCGGAAAGACGACGCCGCCGTGGTACAGGGGGCTGTCCACCGCCTCGCTCTGCCGCGCCGCCGGTACCACCTCGAACGGCGCCTCGAACCCGCGTGGCTGGCCCTCCGCGGCACGCACGAGCGCATCGTAGTGACGTCGGGTGTGTGCCGCGACAAAGCAGCCGACGTCGCGCCAGTCGCAGTCGAGACCACCGCGGGTCGCGCGAGTGCGCAGCTCATCGACCGCCTCCATGCCCTCGCGATAGATGCCGTCCGCGATCGCCGCACCATGGCGGGCGACGAGGACGGCGTGGTCGGGCTTGATGCTGAACGCGACCTGGCCGCCATTGCGCGACGAGCAGCCTCCGCCGAGGGGCCCTGCGTCCAGCACCAGCGTCGAGCGGCCGGCGAGTGCGGTCTCGGTGGCGGCAGCAAGCCCCGTGTAGCCGGCGCCGACGATCAGCACGTCGACCTCCGCCGGCAGCGCCTGGCCGGGCGCCACCGGCAGCGGCGCGTCGTCCTGCCAGTAGCAGCGGTCGACGTCCCTCAAGCGTGGCCTCCGGTGCCCGGCAGGCGGCGACTGCGGTAGGGGAACCACCAGCTCTTGCGCTCCATCACGTAGTCCATATGCACGTGCTTGGACTCGCGGAACGCGTCCAGGCCTTCGGCCCCGAGCTCGCGGCCGATGCCGCTGTGGCGCATGCCCCCGAAGGGACCCGCCTCGTTGTCCGTCAGCGGGTCGTTGATCCAGAAGGTGCCCGCCTTGATG
>JANXQL010000086.1 GCA_025356815.1 Pseudomonadota bacterium | reverse complement strand
TGGGCGGCGTCGGCCCCCGCGCCACGCACGCCGGTAGTGACGATGGTGGACTGCCAGCACCTGCTGCGGCAGTTCGATGTGGCCTGGGCCGCGCACCGGGATTCGGCGCGCGCCGCCGGCGCCCGGCGCAGCCGCGACCAGGGCGAGGCGGAGTGTCAGCAGGGGCATCACGCGGACGGCGTGCATCACCTGCGTCGGGCGCTCCACGACCTCGGTCTGAAACCGGTCAAGATCGTTTCCCGCGCGCCGCCGCGCTGACCCGCTCGGCAGGCGCCGCGGACTTCTGGCGGTAGCCACACTCCTCGCAGACCAGGCAGCGCCAGCACTCCGGCGTGCGCGCCTTGCAGGTGTAGCGCCCCAGCAGGATCAGCCAGTGATGGGCGTGCAGCATGAACTCGGCCGGCACCGCCTTGAGCAGTGAGCGCTCGACCTGCAGCACGGTCTTGCCTGGCGCGAGGCCAGTGCGGTTCGCGACCCGGAAGATGTGCGTGTCCACCGCCATGGTCGGCTCGCCGAACGCGCAGTTCAGGATGACGTTGGCGGTCTTGCGGCCGACGCCGGGTAGCGCCTCCAGCGCCTCGCGATCGTGCGGTACCTCGCCGCCGTGGCGCTCCAGCAGCCGGCTGCACATCGCGATGATGTTCGCGGCCTTGGCGTTGTACAGGCCGATCGTGCGCACGTAGGACTTCAGCCCGTCCAGGCCCAGCGCGAGGATCTGCTGCGGCGTGTTGGCCACCGGAAACAGCTTCGCGGTGGCGAGGTTGACGCTTCTGTCGGTGGCCTGCGCCGACAGGATAACCGCCGCCAGCAGCTCGAACGGGGACGAGTAGACAAGCTCCGTGCGCGGCTCGGGGTCTGCCGCCGCGAGGCGGGCGAACATCGACCGACGGCGGGCCGGCGTCACGGCCGCGCGCTCGCCGGGGCGCGGCCGGCGAGGTGTGCGTGGCGGCGGGCGCTGCGGCCTGCCTCGCGCGCCTGGTGGGCCTCGTGCCGCTGCCGATAGCCCACGGCACGGGTGCGCACCTCCTCGAGCGTCAGCGGCACCGCTGCGGCATCGACCATCGTGATGCAGTCGACCGGGCAGGGCGGCAGGCAGAGGTCGCAGCCGCTGCAGTCGGCGGCGATGACGGTATGCAGCTGGCGGCGGGCGCCGACGATCGCATCGACCGGGCAGGCCGGCAGGCACTTGGCGCAGCCGATGCAGACGGATTCATCGATGACGGCCACGCGTGGCGGACCTTCGGCGCCATGGACGGGATTGACGGGCGCGGGCGGCAGGCCCAGCAGGGCAGCCAGCGCTGCGGCGGTCGCATCCCCGCCGGGCGGGCACTGGTCCGGCCCGGCCTCGGCCCGCGCCAGCGCCTCGGCGTACGGCCGGCAGCCGGCATAGCCGCAGCGCGTGCATTGCGTCTGCGGCAGGAGCGCGTCGACCCGGTCGGCGAGCTCCACGGCCACCGCTTACTTCACGCGCATCCCGGCCGCGCCGCCGCTGTCCGGGGCGACCAGGAAGATGCCCGTTCCATCGCCGCTGGCGGCCAGCACCATGCCCTGCGACAGGCCGAAGCGCATCTTGCGCGGCTTGAGGTTCGCGACCACCACGACGTGGCGGCCCACCAGCTGCTCGGGCGTGTAGACGCTGCGGATGCCGGCGAATACCGTGCGCTGCTCCGCGCCGATGTCGACGGTGAGTTTGAGCAGCTTGTCCGCGCCCTCGACGTATTCGGCCGAGACGACCCGCGCCACGCGCAGGTCGATGCGGGCGAATTCCTCCATCGTGATTTCGTCAGCCGCCGCCGCGGGTACCGGCGCGACCGCAGGGGCCGCGGCCACCGCCTTGGTCGTGGTGGGTTTCGCCGTGACCGGCGCGACGGGGGCCGCGACGGCCTCCGGCTCGATCAGCGTCGCGACCACCTTCGGGTCGAGGCGCGTGGCCAGCGGCTCGTAGGCCGCAAGCGCCGTGCCGAGCAGCGGTCGGGCGACGTCGTCCCATTGGCGGATCGGCTGGCCGAGGAAGCGGCCGGCATTCTCGGCCATCGCCGGCAACACGGGCGCGAGGTAGGTGATCAGCACGCGAAAGAGATTGATGCCCTGCGTGCAAACCGCAACGACCTCGCCTGCCCGCGCCGGGTCCTTGGCGAGATTCCACGGCTTCTGCGTGTCGATGTACTGGTTGGCACGGTCGGCGAGCGCTGCGATCTCGCGGATCGCGGCGGCGAAGTCGCGCGCCTCGTAAAGCGCTGCAATGCGGCTGCGCTGCGACGCGAACTCCTCGTACAGGGCAGGCTCCGGTAGCTGGGCGGCGAGCGTGCCGCCGCTGCGCGCGATGAATCCAGCGCAGCGGCTGGCGATGTTGACCAGCTTGCCGATCACGTCGGAATTGAAGCGATTGACGAAGTCGTCGAGCGACAGGTCCATGTCGTCGATGCCCGGGCCGAGCTTCGCCGCGAAGTAGTAGCGCAGCGCCTCGGGCGGCAGCCGGTCGAGGTAGCGCCGGCCGGTGATGAACGTGCCGCGCGACTTCGACATCTTCGCGCCATTGACGGTCAGAAAGCCGTGCGCGTGCACCTGCGTGGGGCGCCGAAACCCCGCGCCCTGCAGTACCGCGGGCCAGAACAGGGTGTGGAAGTAGAGGATGTCCTTGCCGATGAAGTGGTGCAGCTCGGCGGTACTGTCGGCGCCCCACCAGGCATTGAAATCAAGCCCCTTGCGGCGGGCGAGGGCGAGGCTCGAGGCCATGTAGCCGACCGGGGCGTCGAGCCAGACGTAGAAGTACTTGCCCGGGTGGCCGGGGATTTCGAAGCCGAAGTATGGCGCGTCGCGCGAGATG
>JANXQL010000162.1 GCA_025356815.1 Pseudomonadota bacterium | reverse complement strand
CAGCGGGCCCACCATCCTCGCTGCCGGCGTCACCGACGCCGGCAGGCCCGCTAGTCGTCGGCGCGTCCGCCGCGGCGGCCCGGCAGCAGGAACGTCGTCGACAGCACGGTGGTCGCGACGACCAGGCATACCGCGGCCGCGGCGAAGGCTGCGAGCGCCGCGCCGTGCAGCGACACGTCCAGACCCCAGTACGCCATCGCCGCGTCGTTGAGCAGCAGCGCGAGCAGCAGTACCACGACCGTGATCACCCCGAGCATGCCCATGGTCAGCGCCGTCCGGGTGCGGAACCGTGACGCCAGCACCCATAGCAGCACGGCTGCGACCAGGGCGCTGGCGGCGACGGCCCAGAACGCGTCGGTTGCCTCGCTGCCGGCAGTGCCGGCCTGCGATTGCCCGCTCATCGCCGGCACGATGCAGCCTGCGACCAGCGCCGCGACCGATGCCAGCAGGACGGCGCACCCGGTCAGCGCGCGCTTGCAGAATCCGGGACTCACGGCGATGGCGGCTCTCCTCGGCGCCGGCGTATCGCGCCGGTCAGGCTCGAGGGTAGCAAATCAACGCCCCGCGTTGGCCAGGACCCGTCAGGGCTCCCGCTCGATCGCCTGAGCGGGCAGTCCGGCCTCGCCTGGGGCGAACGACCCGCACTCGCGCGTGGCGGTGTCCTCAGCGATGAAGATCGCCCCAACGGTCGCCTGCTGCAGCCGGCGCACCTCGCGCTCGCTGGCAACAAGCGTCGCTTCCGAGCAGGCAGTGCCGGCGGCTCACCGGCGCGCCCGACCTGCGAGCGTCGCCCAGTCCCGCATGTGCCGCTCGAGAACCTCCAGCGGCATCGGGCCGTCGTCGAGCAGAGCATCGTGGAACGCGCGGATGTCGAAGCGACTGCCGAGGGTGCGTTCGGCCGCGGCGCGCATCGCGAGGATGCGCATCTCGCCGACTTTGTAGGCAAGTGCCTGGGCGGGCCAGGCGACATAGCGCTGGGTCTCGTACTGCACGAATTTCTCCGGCAGCGTGGTGTTGTCGCGCAGGCACTGTTCGGCCTGCGGCACGGTCCAGCCTCTGGCGTGCAGGCCGACGTCCATCATCAGCCGGCATGCGCGCCAGATGTTGAACGACAGCCTGCCGAAGCGCTCGTAGGCGTCGCGGTACACGCCCATCTCCTCGCCGAGCTGCTCCGAGTACAGCGCCCAGCCCTCGACGAATGCGGTGATGTCGTCGCGGCGACGGAACTTCGGCAGGTCGGTACGCTCCTGCGCCAGCGCGATCTGGAGGTGATGTCCGGGCACGCCCTCGTGCAGCACCCAGGACGGGAGGCTGAACAGTGGGTCGGCGTTGGAGCGCGCGCCAATCACGACGCTGCCGGCGACGCCGGCCTGCGGATCACCGGGGTCATAGCCGCTCGAAGACGCTTCCAGCTCGGGCGGCTTGCGCCTGAACCCCCAGGTCAGCCGCGGCAACTTGCCGAACCAGCGCGGCAGCATCGCGTCGACGCGCTTGCCGATTTCGCTCGCTTTCTCGACGTAGGTCGGCACATCCGGCGCGTAGAACCTGGGCTCGCGGCGCAGCATCGCCACGAAGTCCGCAAGCGTGCCGGTGAAGCCCGTCTCGCGCATCGCTTGCTCCATCTCGCCGTGCAGCCGGCTGACCTCCGCCTCGCCCATCGCATACACCTCGTCGGGCGTCAGCGGCAGGGTCGTCGAGCGCCGAACGAGGAACGCGTAGTACGCCTCGCCGTCGGGCAGGCTGCGCGCGCCAGGGGCGTCGCGCGCGTGCGGCACGTACTCGTCGGCGAAGAACGCGACCATCGCCCGCTGCGCGGGCTTCACGGCGGCTTCGACCGTGCGCCTGCCGTCGCCGAGCAGCGCCGCGCGCGTGTCGGGCGGCAGGGTCGAGGGCAGCCGCTGCAGTGGCCCGAGCAGCGGACTCGCCTCGGACGGCTGATCGGCGGCGATGCGCAGGACCGCGAGGATACCCGCGGCGATCGAGCGCGGCTGCGTGAACCCGGTCGCGATGCCGCGGCGCATGTTTGCGGTCTCGACCGCGTAGTAGGTCGGCAGCGTCGCGAGGCGCGCGATCCAAGCGCGTGCCTCGCGTTCGTCGTGTAGCACGGTGTTGGCGGCGACGTAGTTGGCAGTGTTGAAGAAGCCGTCGCCGTTGTCGAACGGAACCCGGTCCTCATCGAAGCGCGCGCCCTCGATCGCGACCGAAAGCCGCCAGTCGAGCAGTTCGCGCGTCAGCGCCTGCTCGCTGGCGTGCCGCGACGTCGGGAGCGCCGCGAGGCGCTTCTGCAGCGTGTGATAGGCCGCGGTGCGATGCGCAGCCGCGGCGGGGCTCACGTCGGGCCAGCCGGCCGGGTTGTCGCCATCGGCCTGGCGCGCGAGCGCCTCGTAGTCGGCCACCACCGCATCGAGGCGGTCGGCGGCCGCCGCTGGCGCGACCCAGCAGCCCATGATCGCAACGACCATGGCGATCGAAATCATGCGCCCGTGCATCCGCCCTCCCTTGAGAATTCCCGCCGGCCGGCGATCCCAGTATAGGCCCGGTGTCATGCACTGGTCGTCAGTGCGCCGCGCCGCCCTGGCGGCAACGCGCCAGCTTCACGCAGGTCTGCTGCAGCAGCGCATCGAGGCGCTCTGCCGGTACCGGGACTGGCTCGGGCAGTGCGCCCTGCAGATCCGGAAGCACCCTGTGCAGATCCGCGCTGCGCGGCTGGAACAGCCACTGCGCGAAGTAACGGCGATAGCGAGTGGTGAACTCGGCGAGCGAGCCCCCGAGTGCCTCGGGCACGGCGTCGGCAAGGGGTCGGCCACTGCCGAGCGCCGCGAACAGCTGCTGGAACGCGTCGTGCTGCGACGCGTCCGCGGTCAGGTACCAGTGGGCGAGCACGAGGCAGCCAAAGCCGCGCTGATCGGTGTCGACCTGTCGCGCTGCGGGCGGCGCGGACGGGTCGAGGAACTCCGCCGGGTTCAGGCCCTCGTACGCGGCGAGCCGCTTCGCCCCAAAGTAAAGGTGGTCGCGGTCGTTGTACATCGCCGCGATCAGGATCCCCGCGAGTCCGACGCGCGGGCAGGGTGGCCAGGCGGTGAGCGTCGGACTACGGCCGATCAGCAGGTCACCGTACAGGCTCTGCAGTGGCCCGTACTCGATGGCACGCTCGGAACCCACGGGAGCCACGATCAGCGACAGCGACGGAAGCGCGACTGCGGCACCGACCGGCGTGTACGGGCCGACGCCACTGTAATAAGGCATGGGCTCGGCGCTGAACACGCGCCGGACGGTGTCCTCCTGCAGCACGAACAGCAACGCCTGGGGGGGGCGGTAGGTGTCGGGCCAGCCGGTCAGCCAGCGAACTGTTGCCTGTATCTGGCGGCGTCGCTCGGCGGTGTGAAGCGCAAAGCTCCGGTCGCCTTCGACGATCAGCAGAGCATTGCCGTCCTGCAGCTGCCAGGCGGGTGGCTGCGCGCGCACGGCGCCGACGGGTGTGCAGCAGATCGCGAGCTGCAGTGTCGCCGCGCCGAGCCACGCGTTGGTCACGTTCAAGGTCCGAGCCGGTCCGATCGTGTCGCGCCTGGCTGTAAGCTTCGCGCTCAAGTCCATCACGGCGCGCCGCCATGCCGCGCGGCGGGCGCCGCGCCTCATACAAACCCACCCCATAGCATCCGGGTGCGTGATCGGCCTGGCGTCGGGTGAAGTGCGCTCGCCATAGTCGCCCTGCACGCGCTCATCGGCTCTTGCGTGAATGCTGCTCTCCCGGTGGCGCATCGGGCCGCGGTTCCCCCCAGCGCCAGCGGGGCGGCTCGCCGGTGAGCCAGCAGATCAGAACGAGTATTCCCGACATCCCGGCGACGAAGGCCGCGGCGCCCACGGTTGCCGACGCATGCCTCCACCACAACCCGGCACCAAGCGCCGCCGTCCAGAGTACAAGCACGACCCATCCCTGCCAGGCGCAGGGAAGACTCCAACCCCAGCCGTAGCGCTTGGCCGGGAACCAGTAGGAAGTCGCCATCGTCCACCCCTTCGTCGTCATGTTGTTCAGCTGTCGATGCGTAGCGGACCGAGCGTGCCCAGCAGGCGCGGAATGCGCGCGCGCAGGATCTCGACCAGCTGCGGGTCCATGAAGCTGTAGATGTCGGGGATGTCGAGGCAGATCACTCGCTGCCGCCGCAGGTAGCGCCCGAACCGGGCCGACATCTTGCGGGAGTGGGCGCGCTCCATGGTGAAGATGACTTCGGCCCACTCGATCAGTTCGGGACTCAGCGGCGTCTCGGCAGTGGCGTCGACGCCTGCCGAGGCGACCTCGAGGTTCGGATCGTCCGCGAACACCTGTTCCGCGGTCGGGCTACGCAGGCGGTTCTGGCTGCAGACGAACAGGATGCGACGCAAGGGGGCGGCCTCGCCAGACTCATGGCCGATAGCGTACGCCCGCCGCGGCGCTCGCGTCAGCATCCGCCCACGATGCCGTCACGGACGATCGCCCGTGTACCCGATCCGCGTCCACGGTCGCGCCATCGCCGGATGACGGAAGTGGTGCGGTGCGGCAGCAATGAATCAATTGGCCGGGTCCAGCGGACGAATTGCATGGCCAGCGCCCGTGGCGACCTATCGATCACGGAGGCGTCTTGCGCACAATCAAGCGGCGCCAGGTTAACAGCCCGTGGGAGGTCAGGAGCAAAGCAAAAGCCAGCGTGAGGATTGCGACGTAAGCGCCGATCGCGAATATCGAGGCAATGACGAGGACTCTTTGCCGCGATCCCACCGCTTCGCGTACGCCAATCTTGGGATCCAATAGAGCAGGCAGGCAGACCACGCCCAGCATCCAGGCACCGATTCTGAGCAAGATCGATACGCTGTGGAGGGCACTCCAAACCCAGGCACTGCCCGCGAGATATGGCGGCAGCAAGAAGCCCAGGACCGCGGCGACTATCGCGACGTTGATACCGGCCGTGACACGACCAAAGGTGGGGCTGCCATCCCTGCGGCTAACGGGTAGGCACAGTGATCTTCATGCCGGCTCCGATATGGAGTAAGTGATGACTTGGGAGGCTAGCAACTCGGAGTCGAACGGCCGCGCTCGGTGGCCAGATACGAAGGCACTTTATCTATCTCAGCACGCTCCAACCCTGCCCATTCAGCGTGCGCTGTCAGCACACCATTGGCTTTCGCAGGGGATGCCATCGTGATCGCCGTCCATTTTGGTGTTCGGGCAATTGTTTAGAAAGTACTTGGCTTCTTCGCAGGATCGCATTTCTGAGCAGTACGTGCGGCCATCGCAGGAGAAGGGCGCTGATTGCACGTTCTGCGCGGAAGGCGCTAACGAAGCCAATTTCTCAAACTTCGAAGATTCGGCTTTCGGTGGCACGGGGAACGCGCGATGTTGTTGATAACGAGTGTAGGCAAACCAACCGAGGCCAACGATGATCGCTAACGTCAACAGGCGTTGCATGATGCCGCAGTTCCTATACGCGATCTAACTCAGACTTGAGCGGCCGCGCGAGATGGGCACAGGTAGTGGCACTCTATCCATACCGGCACGCTCCAAGCTTTGTTAGACGTTATGACGCCCACGCCATTTTGAGCGACTTCTTCGTCGACGCGCAGTCGCGAAGATAGAGATTGATTAGGTTCTGGTAAGGGATGCCGCTCTGTTCGGAAAGCGCCTTGAAGTAATCCACAGTATCGCCGTCCAAGCGGATGGTTATCTGCCGCTTTGACTTCCGAACGTAGGGGTTGGGCGTGGACTTTGAAAAATCGTAGGTCTTCTTCACTTTAACCACCTAGCGTAGTCGCGGCGCTCCGAAGAATCGGCAGGCCGTGCGGAGAATATGCGGATCGCGTTGTCGGAATCACGGAAGCAGTGGCAGACGATGAGGACTCGAAGGCGAATGCTGAGGCCAAGGAGGATAAATCGATCTTCCTCAGCCGAGTGTTCTGGATCCGGGATGATGCGCGCGTTTTCGTCCAGGAACGCTGTCTGCGCTTCCTCAAACGAGACGCCGTGTTTGGTGCGATTTGCGCGGTTCTTTCGCTCGTCCCACTCAAACGTCAGACTGGTCATACGTACAGTATAACTACAACGTAATTTAGGTCAAGAGAAACGTCTAACGCAGGGATGACCGGCCGCGCTCGGCGGCCATAGTGACGGGCACTTTATCGTTCACGGACCGGTTCATCCTTTGTTAGGGGACGCTGCGCTGCTGATACCAGATTCGCGCAGACGGCGTCAGAAGCAGACCGACGGTTGCGATGGTGATTGTAAACTTCACCCAGTACAGGGCGAGCTGCGTCGGATCGTGAATTCGAGCAAGCGAGAGCGGCGCAAGGAGGCAGCCGCCAACTCCCATGACGATTGTAGTCAGCCTCAACCAGTTTAGTCGGCGCCACAATCCGTACAGCCAAAGCAGGTAGATCAATAGGAGGATCAAACCAGCGATCGAGGCGTCGCGGCTGTTCGAAAGGGAGCTGCGGAGAGAGTGGCCAAGTGCGGTCAGCGCTGCCTGCGCGGCGATTAGGCATAGAGCCGCAACTACGGTGCGGGGTAGTGACGAGCGAGATTCTTGGGGCGACGATACTCTCACACGTTCCCTTAACACCTTATGGAACGAATTCGGTCGAGATAACGGGACGTGCGCCGCCCCGCGGCTCGCTGCGCGAATTCGATCGCCGTCATGGACATAGCGCTACGCAATGTATGAATTTGTGCACATAACGGGAAGATATCTGCATCGCGTCTTCTCTATTCGCGATTGATACTCATCGGGTCGATTCCATGCGGTAGGTTCCCGATGTCCTCTATACCGAGCCGTCCGTTGCGCCTGCTCGATCAGGTCTCATTGTGCTGCCGCCGGCATCATTACAGCAAGCGAACCGAAGAGGCCTACTCCTACTGGATCCGTCGCTACGTGCTCTTCCATGGAAGGCGCCATCCGCGCGACCTGGGGGAGGGCGACGCTCGCGGCTTCCTCGACGCGCTCGTCAACTCCAAGGTCGCCGCGACGACCCATTCGCAGGCGCTGTGCGCCATGGTCTTCCTGTATCGAAAGGTGCTGGAGCAGCCGCTGGAGTGGCTCGATGCACTGACGCGTCCCAAGCGGCCGAGGACGCTGCCGGTGGTACTAGGAGTCGCCGAAGTGCAGCGGGTGCTCGCCGCGATGCCGGGGACTTCCGCCCTGATGGCGCGACTGATCGATGGCTCGGGCCTGCGGATACAGGAGTGTGCGCAACTGCGTCTGCAGGACCTCCTCTGGGATCGCGCGACGATCGTGGTTCGGGCTGGCAAGGGCCACAAGGACCGAGTGACGCTGTTGCCGCGGAGCCTGGAACGCTCGCTGCGGGTCCAGGCCTGGCTCGTCGCGACGCAGCATCGGGCCCGGCTGCCGCTGGACGGTGGCTGGGCGCCGATGCCTGATCGGTTGGCGCACAAGTATCCTGGCGCGGCCAAGTCGCAGGCGTGGCAGTTTCTCTTCCCGTCTGCGATCAACCAATGGAACTCGGAGCTCGCCCGCTGGGAGCGCTGGTACTGCTCGCCATCACGGCTGCAGCGGGAGTTCAGGCAGGCGGTTGCAGGCTGCGGAGTCGAGCAGAACGCGTCGATGCATACGCTGCGTCATTCGTTCGCAACGCACCTGCTGCGGGCGGGGACCGACATCCGGACCGTGCAGGAGCTGCTCGGTCATTCGAAACTGGACACGACCATGCTTTACACGCACGTCGACGATGTGATCGACGGTATCGCAAGTCCCCTGGATCGACTGTCGTAGCCCGCTGTCCCTCAACCGCCCGGCGGGTGATGCTCGATCGCCTCCGCCATCGCCTCGGCATGGACGTCGCCGCGCGCGCGCAGCTCGGCCAGCAAGGACATGCGGTTCGCCTGTGGCTGATTCTGGCTGAGCTTGAACTTTCCGACAATCGAGTCGATTTGCAGCCGGATGCCGACGATGCCCTTCATCATTCCGTCCAGGTAATCGGCGGGGGCTTCGGCCATGGACCAGGGCCTGCGCTGGTCGGCCTCATAGTGGGTGGCCGCGCCGGTCAGTACCGCGTGAAGCCAGCGGGGATCCTCGATCGCGTGCAGCATGCCTGCAATGTGCACGACCTCGTAGTTCCAGGTCGGCACGACCTTGCCTGTGTCGCGTGAGGCGTAGCCGTTGGGGGAGATGTAGTGGTGGCGACCGTGGAATACCGCCAGGCACGCGATCGGCGCAGTGGCCTCGCGCCACAAGGGGTTCGCGCGTGCGACATGGCCGACGAGGCTGCCGTGGGGGCCATCATCCGGGCGTAGTGCGAGCGGGATGTGGTCAGCCGTGAGGCCCGCACTGCCAGCGACTATCAACGTCGCGAAGGAGTTATGCAGCAAGAAAGCGTGCAACTCCGCAGCGCGGGTTTCCGCGAAGTGCTTGGGCACGTACATGGGGAGTCTCCGTCGATGGTTCTAAAGGGTCGCGAGTGCGTTACGGATCGCCCGGCTGGTGAGGGTGACGATTTCGTCGAGTACGTCGACGGACGCGTTGAAAGGTGGCGCCAGAATCAGCGCATCGCCGCGCACCCCGTCGATGTTTCCACCGACGGGGTAGAGCATGAGACCCGCTGCGGTCGCGGCGCGACCGACCCGGGCGCTCACCCCCAGCGTGGCATCGAACGGCTCTCGCGTACTTGGGTCGCGGACCAGCTCGATGCCGACGAAGAACCCTCGGCCTCGCACGTCGCCGACCGCGCTGATGTCCGCCAGCTCCCCCTGAAGGGCGGCGCGAAACGTCTCGCCCTCGCGGGCGACCCGCTCAAGCAGGTGGTCGCGCCGGACGATGGTCTGCACGGCGACACCTGCTGCGCAGGCGAGCGTGTGGCCGGTGAACGTGTGGCCGGTCAGTGCCCCGCCATCGACCGCGTCGAGTACGGCGGCGATGCGCCGGTGATAGAGCGTCGCGCCCAGCGGCACGTAGCCGCCGCCGAGTCCCTTGGCGACCGCGAAGATGTCCGGCACGACCCCGTCGTGCTCCAGCGCGCGCCACGTGCCGCAGCGCCCCGACCCACACATCACCTCGTCGGCGATCATCAATACGCCGTGCCGGTCGCAGACCTCGCGCACCTGGCGGGCGTAGCCCTCCGGGGCCGGCAGCACGCCGCCGGCGGCGCCGACGACAGGCTCGAAGATGAAGGCCGCGACGCGCTCAGGGCCAATCCGCAGGATCTCGGCCTCGAGTTCGGCGGCGGCGTGGGTTGCGAGGTCTGCGACCGCGACACCCGCCGGCGGCCGGTAGGCATTGACGCTGTTGACGAATGACGCCTCGACCAGTGCACCCTCGAATGGCTCGCGACGCGCACTGAAGTCGGAGACGGCCAGTGCGCCGAGGGTGTTGCCGTGCCACGAGCGACGACGGGCGATGAAGCGTCGGCGGCCGGCTTCGCCACGCGCACTGTGGAACTGCAGAGCAATCTTCAATGCCGACTCGACCGCCTCGGAGCCGCCAGAGACGAACACCATCGCGTCGAACTCGGGACCGGCAGCGGCGGTGAGCAGTGCCTGGAGTTCCTCGAGCGGCTCGCTGCTGAACGTATAACGGTAGCCGTGCGCGATGCGCTCGAGTTGTCGGGAAATCGCCGCGTTGACCTCCTCGTGCCCGTGGCCGAGGCAAAACACGGCCGGGCCACCGGACGCGTCCAGATAGCGGCGGCCGCCCGAGTCGTGCACGAAGCAGCCGCGGCCCCAAGCCACCCTCGGCAGACCGGCGTCCGCCCCCGCGGGCGCCGGATCCCAGGACGGGTCGCGGCGGCTCACGCGCTAGACGAGGCCCCGCTGGGCGGCGAAGGGCAGCGCACGCACTCGCTTGCCGCTGGCCGCGAACAGGGCGTTGGCGACGGCGGGAGCCACCACCGCTGTCGACGGCTCGCCAATGCCGCCCGGCGTTTCGGTGCTCTCAATCAGGTGCACCTCGAGTTCCGGTGCGTCGTTCATGCGCAGCACCCGGTAGTTGTCGAAGTTGGTCTGCCTGACCTTGCCATCTTCCAGCGTCACCTCGCCCCACAATGCAGCCGACAGGCCGTAGACGATGCCACTGGTGATCTGCGACTCGACGATCCTCGGGTTCACCATCTGGCCGCAGTCGACTGCGCAGGTGATCTTGTGGACCTTCATCTTGCCGTCGACCATCGAGATGTCCGCGACCTGCGCAACGTAGGTGCCGTAGCCCTCCATCAACGCGATGCCCTGGTGATGGCCGTCCGCCGCCTTGCCCCAGCCGGCGCGGCTCGCGACCTCCTCGAGCACGCGCTTCGCGCGTGGCTGCTTGTCGAGCAGCGCGCGCCGGAACTCGAACGGATCCTTGCCGGCCACGTGCGCCAGCTCGTCCATGAAGCTCTCGACGACGAAGCAGTTCAGCGAGTGGCTGACCGAACGCCAGTAGCCGACGTTGATGCCGATTTCGTGCCGCACGTATTCGACCGACACGTTCGGCACGTCGTAGAGATAGTTGGCCGCCGCTTCGACGGCGAATGGGTCGACGTTCTTCTCCACTACCGGTGGGAACATTCGCGCGGTCACCGAGGGGCTGGTGAGCTTCAGGTGCACGGCGCTGAGCCCGTTGTTACCGTCGAACGCCGCGGTCGCGACGTCGTACGCGGGCGGCCGGTACGCGTCGTGAGTCATGTCGTCCTCGCGCGACCAGATCACTTGCACGGGTGCGCCGACCGCCTTCGAGGCCTCGGCGGCGGCGGGGATGAAGTCGACTTCGAGCCTGCGGCCAAAGCCGCCGCCGAGCATCTGCGTGTGGATGCGAACCTGCTCGGGCTTGAGCCCGAGCGCGTTCGCGACCGCGCCCTGCGCGACCTGCTGGATCTGCGTGCCGACGTAGACGTCGCAGCCGTCCGCCTTCGCGTCGGCGGTGCAGTTCATCGGTTCCATCGTCGCATGGGCGAGCAGCGGCAGCTCATAGCTCGCGGACACCTGACGCTTGGCCGCCTTGATCGCCGCGTCCACGTCGCCGTCCTTACGCGCCGACTGGGGTGTGCCGGTGGCGCCCTTGAGTTCGGCGAGAATCCTGGCGCTGCTCAGGCCCGCGTTCGGGCCTGCGTCCCAGGTGATCTTGAGTGCGTCGCGCGCGACGCGCGCCTGCCAGTAGTGATCGGCGACGACCGCGACGCCGCTGCCGACAGTCACGACCTTGACGACACCGGGGAGCTTTTCGGCCGCACTCGAATCGACGCTCCTGACCTTGCCGCCGAGCGTCGGGCACTGCGCCAGCGCCGCGTACTTCATGCCCGACAGCTTGACGTCGATACCGTAGGTGGCGGTGCCATCGACCTTCGAGGGCGTGTCGAGCCGCGTCTGCGGCTTGCCGATAAGCGCATAGGTGGTGCGCTCCTTCGGCGTCGCGTCCTTGGGCGGCGCGCGCTTGGCGGCCGCCTCGGCCAGCTGGCCGAACGTCGCCTTTTTGCCACCGGCATCCACCACGGCGCCGCCGGCGAGCTTGAGCGTGGACGCCTCGACCTTCCATGCGTCGGCGGCGGCGCCGATCAGCATCGCGCGCGCTTGCGCGCCGGCGGTGCGCAGCTTGGTCCAGGCCTCGCGCACGCTGGTGCTGCCGCCGGTGATCTGCGTGCCGAGGAGGGTGTTGACGTAGTCCTTGCCGGCTGGTGCGAACTCGACCCTGACCGCCGAAAGCGGCACGTCGAGTTCCTCGGCGATCAGCATCGGCAGGGCCGTGTACACGCCTTGGCCCATCTCCGACTTGTCGATCAGGATCGTGATCGACTCGTCGCCGCCGATGCGCAGCCAGGCGTTCGGCTGGCCGCCGACGCCGGGTGTGGCCGCCTTGTCCGAGGGCCTGCCGCAGCCCGTCAGGCTGATGCCGATGATCAGCCCGCCGCCGGCGAGGGCGGAGGCCTGCAGGAACTTGCGTCGGTCCATCGCGGGCAGGTCGCCGCCAGGGCCGGTCGGGCGCGCGCTCATGCCGCACCGCCGGTCTTGATCAATTCGGCCGCACGGTGGATGGCGGCGCGGATGCGGGGGTAGGTGCCGCAGCGGCAGATGTTGCCCGCCATCGCCGAGTCGATCTCGGCGTCAGTCGGTGCGGGGTTCTGCAGCAGCAGTGCAGTCGCCGACATGATCTGGCCTGACTGGCAGTAGCCACACTGAGGTACGTCGAGCTCCATCCAGGCGCGCTGCACCGGGTGCGAGCGGTCCTGCGACAGGCCCTCGATCGTGCGGATGTCCTTGCCAACCACGGTGCTCAGCAGCGTGACGCAGGAGCGGGTCGCGGAGCCGTCGACGTGCACCGTGCACGCGCCGCACAGCGACTTGCCGCAGCCGAACTTGGTGCCGGTCATGCCCAGGTGGTCGCGCAGCACCCACAGCAGCGGCGTGTCCGGGGTTGCGTCGGTCTCGAGCGTGTGGCCGTTCACCTTCAACGTGGTCATGCAGCGCCTCCTTGTGGCGAGTGTCCCGTCCGGTGCGGGCCGCTTGCGCGGGATCCTAGCACCCCGCAGCGGCGGTGGCGCCAGCCCCGCACGGGGCGAGGCCGAACTTTGGCGGATGGCGGCGGTCTGACCGGACGGCCCCACTCTGTGGCCGGCCCCCCCTTCTGTTAAGGTCGGCGAATGAGCCATCGGACTGCCTTCGCCCTGCGCTGCCTGCCGGGCCCCCTGGGGGCCTGGCTGTTGCTACTGGTGCTGGTGTTCGCCGCGGCGCAGCTGCACGGGCTGACGCATGGCATTAGCCACCTCAGCCGCGGTCATACTGCGCCGCACGTGCTGCTGTGCGCGGACTGCATCGCTTCGGCGGACGCCGGCGCCGCCCCGCCCTCGTCGGTCGCGCCGCTGGTGCTGGTCGCCGTTCCTCCGGCCCTTGACGGTGTTCGGTCCTTTGCCGCGCGCGCCGCCTTGCCGCGGGCATCGTATCGTTCCCGTGCTCCGCCTTTGACCCTGACCTGAGTTCCCGCGAACCGGCCCCGATCCACACAGGCCCCCGGTTCCCCTCGCGTCAGTCGTCGGAGTCGTTCATGTCCCATCCCCGTCGTGTGGCCTTTCGTGCCACCGTCATCAGCATTGTCCTGTACGCGCCGGCCGCGCTCGCCGCGAGCGCCGAGGCGGACGCGGATCCGCCACTGCTGACCGAGGTGCAGGTGACCGCGCACCGGCTCGACGTGGCGCGCAACGGCCTGATGCCGGAGACCGGCACCAGCGCCTATCGCCTGAGTGTCGAGGATCTGAAGAACCTACCACTGGGCGAGTCGACCCCGCTCAACGACGTGTTGCTGCGCGCGCCCGGCGTCACCCAGGACTCGTTCGGCCAGCTGCATGTACGCGGGGACCACGCCAACATCCAGTACCGGATCAACGACGTCGTGATCCCCGAGTCGATCGCGCTGTTCGGCCAGGCGCTGAACCCGCGATTCGCCAGCCAGATCAGCTTGCTGACAGGCGCGCTGCCGGCGCAGTACGGCTACCGCACCGCAGGCGTCGTCGACATCCATACCAAGGGCAGCGACTACGACCGCGGCGGTTCGCTGAACGTGCTGGCCGGCTCGCAACAGCATCGCGAGGCGAACGGCGAGGTCAGCGGGACTGCGGGCGCGCTGTCCTACTACGCGACCGGCGGTTACCTGCGCGATGAGCTGGGCATCGAGAACCCGCTGCCTGCGAGCCACGCGCTTCACGACCACACCGAGCAGTGGAATGGCTTCGGCTACCTGTCCTACGTGCTGGCGAGCGAGTCTCGCCTGTCGTTGATGGCCGGCGCCTCCGATGATGGATTCCAGATCCCAGTCGTGCCCGGCCGGCCGGCGGCGTTTGTGCCTCCCGGCGGAGCCGTGCCTTCGTCGGCGGCGCTCGATGCCGGCCAGCGCGAGGGCAATCGCTTTGCGATCCTCGCCTACGAGAACGCGCCGTCCGCGTCGTTGCACTACCAGCTGGCGCTGTACGACCGCTACACGGACGTGCACTACCGGCCGGACCCGAGCGGGGATCTGGCCTATACCGGTGCCGCCGGCGACATCGCGCGCAGCAATGCGCGCTGGGGTGTGCAGGCCGACGCGAGCCTGAAGGCGGGCGATGCGCACACCGTGCGCGCAGGTGCGACCTACAGCGACGAGACCGCGACCTCGCGGGCGAGCACCACGGTCTATCCGCTGGACGCCGGCGGGCTGGTCGTCTGGACGCCGCTGACGGTGGCCGACGATGGCCGCGACGGGGCCAGGCTGTGGGGCGTCTACCTGCAGGACGAGTGGCATCCGCTTGCGCCGCTGACCCTCAATTACGGCGCGCGTTACGATCGCTACGACGGGCTGGCGAAGGAAGACCAGTTCAGTCCGCGGGTTGGACTCGTGTACGAGTTCTCGCCGGCCGTCTCGCTGCACGCGGGCTACGCGCGCTATTTCACGCCGCCGCCCACCGAGAAGATCCGGGTCGAGTCGATCGCGCTGTTCCAGGGAACGACCGCGGCGCCGCCGTCTGCCGGTAACGATCCCGTGCGCTCGGAGCGCAGTCATTACTACGACGCTGGCGTGCTCGCGCACGTAACGCTGGCGGTGACGCTCGGCCTCGACGCCTACTATCGCAAGGTGGCGTTCCTTGGCGACGAGGGTCAGTTCGGGCCGGCAGTGATCTTCGCGCCGTTCAACTATGCGGACGGCCGCGCCTGGGGTGTGGAGCTGACCAGCGGCTGGCGCGCCGACGGCAGCAGCGCCTACCTCAATGTCGCGTACGGCTCCGCGCGCGGGCGCCAGATCGTCTCAGGACAGTACAACTTCGCCAGCGACGAGCTCGCGGCGATCGCCGCGCAGTACATTCCGCTCGATCACGAGCAGCGCTGGACCGCATCAGGCGGGCTCACGCACACGGTGCGCGGCACGACGCTGAGCCTGGATGGCCTGTTTGGCAGTGGCCTGCGGCGCGGCTACCTCAATGCCGACCACCTGCCGTCGTACCTGACGCTGAATCTGAACGCGCGGCGCACGGTCGATCTGCCGTGGGTCGGTGCGCTCGAGGCGAGCCTGAGCCTGCTGAACCTGTTCGACCGCGTCTACGAGCTTCGCGACGGCAGCGGTGTCGGCGTCGGTGCCCCGCAGTGGGGGGCGCGGCGCACGATCTTCATCGGGCTCGGTCATCCCTTCGGCCGCTAGCGCGGCCGACGGGATCAGGCCGCGTCGGCGTTGAACTGCAGCGCCGCCAGGTGCGCGTACAGCGGATTGCTCGCACTGAGCTGCGCGTGCGTGCCCTGGCCGACGATCCGGCCGTGGTCCATGACCACGATCCGGTCCGCCTTGAGCACCGTCGCGAGGCGATGGGCGATGACGAGCGTCGTACGTCCCTGCGTCAGGCGCTCGAGCGCCTCCTGCACCAGCCGCTCGCTCTCGGCGTCCAAGGCCGAGGTCGCCTCGTCGAGCAGCAGGATCGGCGGATTCTTCAACACCGCCCGCGCGATGGCCAGCCGCTGGCGCTGCCCTCCCGACAGGCGCAGTCCGCGCTCGCCGAGGAACGTGTCGTAGCCCTGTGGCAATTCGCGCAGGAACCCGTCCGCGGCGGCAGCGCCGGCGGCGGCGATGATCTCGGCCTCGCTCGCACCGGGTCGGCCGTAGCCGATGTTCTCGCGGGCGCTGGCCCCGAACAGCACGGTCTCCTGCGGCACCAGGGCGATCTGGCGCCGCAGGTCCTCCGGCGCGAGTCTCGCGATGTCGACGCCGTCGACGAGCACCCGCCCCGCCGCGGGATCATAGAAGCGCAGCAGCAGCTGGAACGCTGTGCTCTTGCCGGCACCGGACGGGCCGACCAGCGCGACCGTCTCTCCCGGGGCGATCTCGAGCGTGAAATCCGATAGCGCCGCGGCATCAGGGCGCGACGGGTAGCGGAACTCCACGCCTTCGAAGCGAATCCGGCCCGCGGTCCGTGCCGGCAGCTGGCCGGGCCTGGCCGGAGCGGTGATCGCGGGCGTGGCTTCGAGCAGCTCCGACAGTCGCTCCATGGCGCCTGCGCCGCGCTGCACTTCACCCCACGTCTCGCTGAGCGCCGCGGCCGAAGCGCCGACGTAGACCGCGTACATCAGGAACTGGCCGAGCTGGCCGCCGGTCATCTGGCCCGCCAGCACTTCGCGCGCGCCGAGCCACAGCACCGCGGTGATCGCACCAAACACGAGCATCGTGCCGAGCGCGGTCAGCACCGCGCGCACGCGGGTGCGCTGCACGCCGGTGTCGAAGCCCGCCTCGACCGCCGCCGTGTAGCGCTCGGCCTGCAGCGACTCGAGCGTGTACGCCTGCACGGTCTGCACGGCGTTCAACGTCTCGCCGGCGAGCCCGCTGGAGTCGGCGATGCGATCCTGGGACGCGCGCGACAGCGCGCGCACGCTGCGGCCGACGACGATCAGCGGCACGATCACAAGCGGTAGCAGCACCGCGAGCGCGCCGGTGAGCTTCGGGCTCGTCAGCGCCAGCATCACCAGTGCGCCGGCGAGGCTCAGCGTCGAGCGCAGCGCGATCGACAGCGACGAGCCCGCGATCGACTGCACGAGGGTCGTGTCCGTGGTCAGTCGCGAAAGCACCTCGCCCGTGCGCGTGACTTCGAAGAAGGTCGGGTCCATGCGAATGACGCGGTTGTACACCGCGCTGCGCACGTCGGCGACGATCCGCTCGCCCAGCCAGGTCACGTGATAGAAGCGCAACGCCGCGAAGCCGCCGAAGGCGACCGCGGCGCCGAGAAAGCCGAGAAAGTAACGGTTGATGGTGGTCGCGCTGTTGGCGGCGAGGCCATGGTCGATCAGTTGCCGCAGTGCGATCGGCAACGCCAGCATCGCCGCAGCGGCGACCAGCAGCGCGAACAGCGCGAGCAGCGCCCGGCGGCGGTAGGGGCGCAGGAACGGTGCCAGGGCGGCGAGCGGCTTCAGCGAGCGGGCCTTGGGACGGTCGGGGATCGGCTCAGCCATGCAGGCTAAGCCTCGCGGCAGTGGCGCGCGGGGGCATCGGTGGACTCCGGGGGGGAGAGGGCGGCTAGCAGTGTAGCGGGGGCGGGGCTGCCTAAGGTCAAGAACGGCAAAGGCGGCTCGCCCGCATCCCAAAATCGCTGAACTCCTCCCCCTTGCCGGCGTCTAAACTGTTGTCTGGACTCAAAATGGGTCGATCCGCAGGCCGGATTTCGGTTTGTGCGTCAGCCTCAGGCCACCGCCGGCGTTATATAGGTTGGCGGGTGCCGCCACGGAGAATTTTCATGCGCATTGCCACCTTGCTGCCGGTTCTGGCGCTGGCCGTCACGGTCGGCGCCTGTGTCGAGGCGCCGCCACGGCGCTATCACCGCTACTACGAACCGCCGCCGCCGGCCGCAGCAGCGCCGCGGATGAGTGAGCTGATCGTCTATCCGGCCCGCGGCCAGTCCGCGCAGCAGACGGATCGCGATCGCTACGAGTGCCACACCTGGGCGGTGCGTCAGACCGGCTTCGACCCCAGCTACAGCACGCCCCCCGACCCGCCGCCGCCGCCCCGCGGCCGTGAGTTCGATGCGCCCCCGCCGGGCGCGGGCATTGCTGCCGGTGCCATTGCAGGCGCGGTGCTCGGCGCGATCGTCGCTCCGCACGGTGACGAGGGAGGTGGTGCAGCGGTGGGTGCAATTGCCGGCGCGATCGTCGGTGGCGCCTCGGAGCAGGCCCGCAATGACGCCGCCCAGTACGACGACGAGCCATACCGCCGGCAGGCCGTCGGCCAGGGGGCGCAGCACGGCGAACGGGCGGGGGCCTATCGTCGAGCGATGAGCGCCTGTCTGGAAGCGCGCGGCTACACGGTCAAGTGATCAGGAGTCTCGCCATGTCCGTTCACAGAACCTCCCGCTGGATCTTGCTTGCGCTGCTCGCCGCGTTGTCGGCGACGCCGGTCCTCGCCAACCCCGGCGGCCATTTGCATGGCGGCTTTTCCCATGGCGGCGATCACGGCGGCGGCGGCGCGCGCTTCTCGGCGCCGGCGTCGCATCCGCACGCGTTTCCGTCGCGCGGCTCGATGGTGTCGGCCCTGCCGCGAGGCGGCTACGAAATAAATCATCGCAATCACCGCTACTGGTACCACGGCGGCTCGTGGTACGCGCCGTACGGGCCGCGCTGGGCGGTTGTCGCGCCACCGTTCGGCGTCTACGTGCCGTTCCTGCCGGGCTTCTATTCGACGTTCTGGTGGGGTGGGATGCCGTACTACTACGCGAACGACGTGTACTACGTCTGGCGCGAGCCGCAGCGGGCCTACGAGGTCGTCGAGCCGCCGCCGGGCGCCGCCACCGCGGCGACGACGGTGCCGGAGGACATCTACATCTATCCGCGCAACGGACAGACCGAGGAGCAGCAGGGCCAGGATCGCTATGAGTGCCATCGCTGGGCGGCCGACCAGACGCACTTCGATCCGACCCTGGTTGCCGGTGGCGTCGAGGCGGGCGACGTCGCCGGCCGTCGCGCCGAATACCAGCGGGCGATGGGCGCGTGCCTCGAGGGCCGCGGCTACAGCGTCAAGTGACGGCCCTCGACAGATGTGCGCGCCGCCGCGCGCGGATCACCTGTGTGCTGGCAAGCCTGCTGCTCGCCGCGTGCGGCACACAGCGACTGGCGAATTCGCCGCTGCCCGAGACGGACCTGTCGGGCCAGTGGGTGCTGGATACCGCCGCCAGCGACGATACCATGCGACTGATCGCCGCCGCGCTTCCGGTGCCGAAGGCGCTGCGGCCGCGGCAGGAGGAGTCCGACAGCGAGCGCGCACCGCCGCAGCGCACGGACGACGGCGGCCGTGGCGGTCGGCGTGGCGGCAGGTCCGGCGGCGACCGCAGTCAGTCACAGTCGCCTGCGCGTTCGCCGCAGGCGCCCAGCGCGTGGGGAAGGCTGACGCCGCGCGATTTCGTCGACGCGTTCGTGCTGCCGCCGGAGCGGCTGGACGTCGCTCAGCAGCCGATGCTGGTGCGGGTCGGCGCCGGTGACTGGCCGCGTACCTTTCAGCCCGGCGACGAGGAGGTCGTGACGCTCAACGACCGCTTCGGTTCCCGGGCGGTGCGGGCGGGATGGCGCGCCGACGCGTTCGTGATCACCAGCCAGGACGGCGCTCGCCTGGATGTGGTCGAGCAGCTGCACCGCGGTCGCGACGATCGGCTCGAGCGGATCGTCGAGTTCCACGCGCGCGCGGTCAAGGCACTCCGGGTGCGCTCGGTCTACCGGCGGGCGACGGCACAGGAACTGCAGACCGGCCAGACCGTCGGCCCGCCGCTGCCGATCCGCTAGCGATCGACGCGCGGATCAGGGCGCTATGCGCGCCCCCTGACGGACGATGTGGCCGTTCTTCATGACGAAGTCGACCCGACGCAGGGCCTCGATGTCCGTCAGCGGATCGGCGGGCACCGCGATCAGGTCGGCCGCCAGGCCGCGCGCGAGGCGGCCGCGGGTGGCATCCACCCGCAGCAGCTGCGCCGCTTCGCTGGTCATGCCCCTGAGGGTCTCCATCGGCGTGAGTCCCGCCTGTTTCCACACCGCGAGGTAGTCGAACATCAGGTCGGCGCGCGTCTGCCCCGCTCGCTCCATGACGATGTCGCTGCCGTAGACGATGCGCACGCCGAGCCGGTGGGCGCGCGTCAGCCGGTCGATGATCTTCGGTGCCAGCACCTCCGGCGGCGGGAAGATGCCGCCGGAGGTGCCGATCACGTCGAGCAGCGCGCGCGGAAAATCGGTGCTGACCAGGAAGATGCCCTTGTCGTGGATCTTCTTGAGCTGCGCATCGGTGAGAAAGAATCCATGCTCGATCGAGTCGACCCCCGCCTCGATCGCGGTGTCGGCCGCCTCGCCGCCGTAGACGTGCACCGCGACGGGGACGCCGGCGCGATGCGCCTCCTCGACCGCTGCACGCACTTCCTCGAGCGAGTAGTGGTAGGCGGAGTTGTCGAGGACCAGCTTGATGACGCCCGCACCGTAATAGATGTTGGTGCGAACCGCCTTCCTGATCTCGGCGACGCTGTCGGCGTCCAGGTACTCGTACTTCCAGAACGAGCCCTGCTCCGGCGGGATCTCGTGCGACTGGCCGCCGAATGGCGTGATGATCTTGCCGGCGTCGATGATCGTCGGCCCCGCGAACCAGCCATGCTCGATGGCGCGGCGTACGTCCTGCATCGCGTACTCGCCGGAGTTACCGATGTCGCGCACCGTCGTGAATCCGGCAGCGAGCAGCGCTTGTGCATTATGCAGGCCACGCATCGCGCGGTAGCTCGTGCTTTCCTTGATGTAGAAGGACTCGAACGGCGCGTCCCCGGTGACTTCGGTCAGCGTCAGGTGCGTATGCGCGTCCATGAGCCCAGGCAGCACCCACTCGTGCGTCAGGTCAAGCACCCGCGCGCCGGCCGGGACGGCAAGTTCCGCGCCGATCGCGCTAATCACGCCGTTCTCGACCAGGATCGTCTGGTCGCGGTCCACCGTGCCGCGCGAAGGGTCGATCACGGCGCCCGCGCGCAGCGCGAGGATCTCGGCCGGCGCCGGTAGTGCGAGCAGCAGAAGGACGGTGGCGAACAGGGCTTTCATGCAGGTCTCCGGGTCGGAAATTTCAGCGGGCGAGCGAGCCGCCAGCGAGATTGACCTCGCTCAGCTCCGGCAGGGCCATCAGCGCATCGGCGACGAAGCGCTCGCCGTAGCTCAGGTCGATGCGCCACAGCTCGGCGGCGCGGGCGGCGTCACGGGCCTGGATCGCGTCGACGATCTGCAGGTGCGTGTCGCGGAACCAGTCGGCGACGTTCAGGCTGCGCACGCCGACATGGAGGATGCGCAGCGTCAGGTCCTGCAGCTGCGTGATGGCCGCCAGCAGCCGGGCATTGCCGGTTCTGGAGGCGACCAGCAGGTTGAAGTCACGGTTGGCATTGAGGAACGCGACCCGCTCGTCGTGCGTGGTCAGCTCGTAGCGGCACTGCGCGATCTGGCGCAGCCGGTCGAGCTCGGCGGGGGCGAGACCCGCGAGGGCTGCGAGTTCCGCCGCCCGCGGCTCGAGCAGCAGCCGCAGGCCGTAGATGTCGCGCACATCCTTCAGCGTCAGCGGCGCGACACGCGGACTGCGCTCGTCGGACTTGTCGATCAGGCCTTCCTGCACCAGCCGCAGCAGTGCCGAGCGCACGGCCGCGTGACGCAGGTCGAAGCGCTGGGTCAGCGAAGCCTCGGAGACCCGCGCGCCGGGGGCGAGCTGGAGGTAGAGGATGTCGGCCCGAATCCGCTGGTAGGCCTGTTCACCGAGGTTGCCGGCCCGGTCGGCGGGGGAGGCATCGGCGGGTGCGAGGTCCATCGTGGGGTTCATGGCTCGATCAGCGTCCCATGATCAGATTTGATATTAGTCTTTTTGAAATGTTGATTGGCCACGTTTGGGATGTTCATGGTTCATTTACAACATTTTTGGCCGGTGTTACAGTCAAAAATCACGGGTGCAGGCGTCGATCAGCGCGGATTCCATCCGGGCCGGGTCGGCGCAATGACCTGCTGGAAACGGCTTTTGCATTGCATCAAAATCAGCGTCCGGCCGCGACCTTCCTGTCGCTGGCCCCGCACCGGTGACCACGGAGTAGCCTTCCATGCCCGCCAAGCGGCAGCCGATCGAGTACAGCGAGGCCTCTGCGCAGGTGCGTGCGGTCTATGACGACATCATGGCCACCCGCCAAACCGACTGGATCAACGACTTCTGGAAGGTGCTCGCGCACGACCCTCCGACGCTGCGACGGATCTGGTCGAACATCAAGGAAGTGATGGGTCCCGGGTCGCTGGATCCGCTGACCAAGGAACTGCTGTACGTCGCCGTCAGCGCCTCGAACGGCTGCCAGTACTGCATCGCATCGCACGGCGCCGCCGCCCGCAACAAGGGCATGAGCGAGCAGCAGTACTCGGAGCTGCTGGCCATCGTTGGCCTTGCGAACGAGACCAACCGCCTGGTGACCGCGCTCGGCGTCGATGTCGACGCGCGCTTTCTTTGAACCTGCGACCCACGCCCGCCGCGAGGACATGACATGAGTTCGGCCGACTACAACAGTGTCACCCACCACGTCTGGGACCAGATCCCGGCCGAGCCCCTGAAGGGCACCATCACCCGCAAACTGGTCACCGGCGAGCGGATGATGATTGCGCACGTGCACCTCAAGCAGGGCGACGACGTGCCAAAGCACCACCACGAGAACGAGCAGCTGACCTACATCTTGTCCGGCGCGCTGCACTTCTGGTTCGGAGAAAACGGCGAGCGTGAGCTCATCGTGCGCGCGGGGGAAGTCATCGTGATCCCCTCGAACGTGCCGCACCGGGCACTTGCGCTCGAGGATACGCTGGACGTCGACGTCTTCAATCCGCCGCGTCAGGACTGGCTGACCGGCACTGACGCCTACCTGCGCCGCTGAGCGCGGCGCGGCTCCCCCGGCTCGAGGACGCTTCACGATGGATCTGGCACTCGGAAACCGGCGCGCGCTCGTGATGGGCGGCTCGCGTGGACTCGGCAATGCGATCGCCAGGGCGCTCTGCGCCGAGGGTGCGCGCGTCGCGATCTGCGCGCGGGACGCGACCCGGGTCGCCGCCGCCGCCGCGGAACTCGGTGCCGAAGGCATCGCCTGCGATCTGGCGGTTCCCGGCGCCGCCGCCGACCTCGTGGAGGAGGCCATCCGGCGCCTCGGCGGACTCGACATCCTGGTCGTCAACACTGGCGGTCCGCCGCCCGGGCTGTTCGTGGAGCTGGATGACAGCACCTGGCGGCGTACGTTCGAGGCATTGTGGATGAGCAGCGTGGGCGCGATCCGCGCGGCGCTGCCGGGCATGCGCGAGCGGCGCTGGGGAAGGATCCTGCTGGTCACCTCGGTGGCCGCGAAGGAACCCGTTCCCAACCTGATGCTGTCTAACTCGCTGCGTGCGGGCCTGCACGGCATGGTCAATTCGCTTGCCCGCGAGGTGGCCGCCGATCAGGTCACCGTCAACGCACTGCTGCCTGGCTACACGCTGACCGAGCGGCTGCAGGAACTGCGGCTCGACGAGGCGAAGGTCGCCGCCTCCATCCCGGCAGGGCGCATCGGCAGCCCCGCGGAGTTCGCGTCCGTCGCTGCCTTTCTCCTCTCCGGCCCCGCCAGCTACCTCACCGGCCAGGCACTCGCCGTGGATGGCGGGCTGCTGCAGTCGATCTGATGGCCATGCTGAATTCACGACGCGCCGGCGATGCGACCGTCGCCACCCGATCTTAAGATGTCCCGCTTCCTTCACGTTACATCCTGCACTTCTGGCAGAGGCACCATGAACATCAATACTCGTCCCGCGTCGACTTCCAAGGGCGGGCGCATCGCCAGCGTCGCGCTCGCCATCTGCGTCGCACAGGCTCTCGCGTCGGTGGCGCATGCGCAGAGCGCGCCGGCACCGACCGTCAGCGGCGGTCTCGAGGAAATCGTCGTCACCGCGCAGAAACGCGCACAGAACTCGCAGGAGGTCGGGATCGCGATCTCTGCGGTGACCGGCGACGAACTGGCCGCGCTGGGCGCCGCCAGCGCCAGCGACATCACCAAGACGATGCCGGCGGTCGTACTGACGCAACCAAACGGCCCGTCCTCGTTCAGCCTGTCGATCCGCGGCGTGACCCAGAATGACTTCGCCGATCACCAGGAGAGCCCGGCAGCGATCTATGTCGACGATGTGTACGTCAGCCAGATGGCGGGATTGGCGTTCTCGATGTTCGACATGGAGCGCGTCGAGGTGCTGCGCGGCCCGCAGGGCACGCTGTTTGGCCGCAACGCCACCGGTGGACTTGCCAATTTCGTGACCCGCCGGCCGACCGACGAGACCAGTGGCTACACCGACGTCACGTTCGGCCAGCGCAACCTGACGCGTATCGAGGGCGGAGTCGGCGGCGCGATCACCGACGGCATCGACGGCCGCTTCTCCTTCCTCAGCAACCACTACGACCCGCTGTTCCACAACCTGTCCGGCGGCGCGCCGGACTCGGAGAACGGCAACGACTGGGGCGTGCGCGGGCAGCTGCTGTTCAAGGACGTAGGCGGCGGCCAGCTGCTCTTGAACGCGCGCTTCTCGCGCGAGGACGTGCGCGCTGGCGCCTGGGAGCAGTTCGCGACACAGTTCGGCGACGGCGGCGTCAACACGCCGCTGCCGGCGAACCAGAACTACTGGGGTACCTGCCCCGGCTGCAACGCCAGCGGCCTCCCGCCCAGCGGACCGTTCACGACCCACGACAATCAGGCGGGCTTTGCGCGCATCAAGACCAGCGGCGCCACGGTCAAGTACACGCACGAATTCGGCGGCACGACCTTCACCGCGATCGCCGATTACTCGATGCTGAAGAAGGAGTACCAGGAGGACTCGGACGCCACGCCGTACACGATCTTCGAGTTCTTTAACGGCAGTGACGTCAAGCAGAAGTCGCTCGAGCTGCGGCTGAACGGCGGCGACAAGACGCTGAACTGGACCGCGGGTCTGTACGGCCTGAAGATCGACGGTCAGTATTACGAAGGCTGGCAGGGTCCGGCGTTCTTCGGTGCGAACGAGTTCAACACCGATGGCATCCCGGCGTACGGCATCGCCTCGAACCCGAACGCGATCATCGCCTCGAACCCGAACTCGGCCTACGGCCGGTACTCCGTGGCCGCGGGCCCATGGCCCTACAGCCCGACGCCGTACCCGTACCCGATGGACGGCAGCCAGGGTTTCGGCCCCGGCTTCGTCGTCGGCGGCGCCTCGCCGGCACCCAATGGCGGCATGCCGGCGACGATCGCACCGTACGAACTGGTGACGAAGTCGTACGCCGCGTTCGGCCAGCTCGAGTATCGGCTCTCGGATCTGGTCGGCCTGACGGTCGGCGCGCGCGTCACCAAGGACCAGAAGGACTACAGCTACAGCTGGCACCCGTTCGAGTACTTCCCGCAGAGCACGACTGGCGAGACGCTGACGCTGACGCGGCCGCCGAGTATCCTCGGCGATTACGCGGCCAGCCGCAGCGACACGCTGTGGGCCGGCAAGGCGCAGGTCGACTTCCATGTCGCGCCGAATGCGCTCGTGTACCTGAGCTACAACCGCGGCGTGAAGGGTGGCGGCTTCAGCGCGCCCCTGTTCCCGGCGACGATTGGCGACCTCGCGACGCTGACGTTCAAGCCGGAGGTGCTGACGTCCTTCGAGGCGGGCTTCAAGACCGAGTTCCTGAACCGTACGGTTCGATTGAACGGCGCCGCTTACTACTATGACTACAAGGACTATCAGGCACTGATCTACACGCTCAGTCTTAACCAGCTGATCGTCAACGCGGATGCAAAGCACAAGGGTGCCGAGCTCGAGCTCGACTGGGCGCCGAACGAGTACTGGCGCGCCGGCGTCGGCGTGTCGTACGTCGACGCGATCGTCAAGGACGTACCGGCGCTTTGCTGCACTTCGGACGGCGCGGCAGTTCGCCACGACTTCATCCCGCCGAATGCCCCGAAGGTGTCGGGCAACGCGATGGTGCGCTACACGCAGCCGGTCGGCACCGGGGCGCACCTTTCGTTGCAGGTCGACGGCATCTACCTGTCTCGCTTCTGGTTCAACCTCGGCGACACGCCGGCGGTCGAGCAGCCCGCGTACGGGGTCGCCAACGCCCGCATCACCTACGTGCCGGCCGGCGGCCGGTTCGAGGTTGGCGTGGCCGTCGAGAACCTCGCCGACAAGCACTACGGTTCGATGGGCTTCGACAACTCGGGTGTGAACGGCCTTGCACAGCGCTACCCGGGCATGCCGCGCTGGGTGAAGGCGCACGTGAACATCAAGTTCTGAAGGCCGCCATCCTGAGCCGGGCGCGGGCGCAGTCCCGCGCCCGGACTTGTGCAAACCGACTACGGAGACTGACGTGAACAAGATCCGCATCGCAGCGATCGGCGCGCTAGCGGCGCTCATGGCAGGTCCCGCCGCGCTGGCAGGTCCCGCCAACGCCCCGGGCCTGACGGCCATCTACCACACGCTCGCCGCGAAGAAGTTCGTGGACCTGACCCATGCGTTTGGTCCTTCGACGCCGCACTGGAAGGGCTTCGGCGAGGAGACCGTGACGACGCTGTACACGATCCCGAAGGACGGGTTCAAGGTGCAGCAGTTCACGCATGTCGGCCAGTGGGGGACGCACATCGACCCGCCGGCGCATTTCCACGACGGCCTGCGCACGGTCGACCAGATCCCGCCGACGCAGATGCTGATGCCGCTGGTCGTGCTCGACGTGCACGAGAAGGTGGCCAGGAACCCCGACTACACGCTCTCGCTCGAGGATGTGCGCGCGTGGGAGAAGAAGCACGGCCGCATCCCGAAGAACGCCTTCGTCGCCATGCGCAGCGACTGGTCCAAGCGCTGGCCGGACGACGCGGCAATGCAGAACCGCGACGCTGCGGGCCATGCCCACTACCCGGGCTGGAGCAAGGAGGTGCTCAAGCTGCTGTACGAGGAGCGCCATATCACCGCCTCCGGACACGAGACGACGGACACCGATCCGGGTACCGCGACCGACAAGGAGGACTACTCGCTCGAGCGCTACATCCTCGGTCTGAACCACTACCAGATCGAGATGCTCGCGGACCTCGATCAGGTGCCCGAGGCCGGCGCCCTGGTCCTGGTCAGCTGGCCGAAGCCGGAGGGTGGCACGGGCTTCCCGGCCCGGGTGATCGCAATCCTGCCCTGACACCAGCGGTGCCTGGCGGCATGACGCCGCCAGGCACCGGACGCGCCGCGACCGAGCTTCCGGTCATGCGCGCCACCCGTTTCGCCCCTGCCGTCCACGGAAGCCTTGCCATGACCCAGACCCCGGCAACCGCATGAGCGGCCAGCGCTGGTCCACTGATCTGGGCTTCATGCTCGGCGCCGTCGGTGCGGCCGTCGGCCTCGGCAGCATCTGGCGCTTTCCGTACCTGGCCGGCGCCGGCGGCGGGTTCGCGTTCATCGCCGTGTTCGTGGTCGCGTGCCTTGCGTTCGGCGCGCCGATGCTGATCGGCGAGGCCGTCCTCGGTCGATGGGCGCGCAGCAGCCCGCAGCGCGCCGCAGGCGTCATCGCCGCGCGCTTCGGCTACTCTCGCGGCTGGGACGTGGTGGGCTGGACCGGTCCCGTCGCCGG
>JANXQL010000083.1 GCA_025356815.1 Pseudomonadota bacterium | reverse complement strand
ACCGCAGGATGACACGCGCCGAGAAGATCTCGGGCCGTTTGCCTGCCAAGGCATCCTCGAGGGGTTGCCAGGGAGTACGTCGACCTGGATCGCGGATACGCCCGCACGCAGTGACGCATTCACGTTTCTTGCACGGTGTGTGGCATGTCATGATGCATCTGCGGCGAACGGGAAATGCGTTGTTGGCGCTGTGGGCGATGCGCAATCAACGGCTGATACCGGCATCGACCGCGGACAAGCGACTGGCGGGTGAAGTCATGGACCTCGACGCCAAGTCCATCTCAACGAGGGGCGAAGATGACTGAGTCAACCGAGAAGGGTCATTTTCTCGAGCGGTCGCTGATCGACATCGCCATCGAAAGCTGGCGGTTCTCGCGGCTTTTCGCCCGTGTCGTAGGCAAGCTTGACGCAGGCGAGGCGGCCCGCTACGTCAACCAGCTCCGCTATTTCCAGAGGAAGGTGCAGGAGAGTCTCGACGCGTGCGGCCTGACGCTGGTGAACGTCGAAGGGCAGACGTTCGACGCCGGGATGGCAGCCTCGGCGCTGAACATAGGCGATTTCGGACCCGAGGACGACTTGATCGTCGACCAGATGGTGGAACCCATCATCATGGGCGCAGAGGGCTTGAGGAAGGAGGGCACCGTGATGCTCAGAAAGGCAGATGCATGAACTACGTCGGGATCGACCTCGGGACGACCAACAGTGCGATCTGTTCCTATGACGGCGAGCAGTTGCGCCTCTACAAGAGCCCCGAGCAGCACGATGTGACGCCGTCGGCCATCTTCATCGACAAGCGCGGCAACAAGTATGTCGGCTCGCGTGCCTACAACAATGCAGCGCGGAATCCGGACAACGCGGCAACGCTGTTCAAGCGCCTCATGGGCACGAGTACGCCGATCAAGTTGCCTGCCGTGGATTTGGTGTTGACCCCGGAAGAGTGCTCGGCGGAGATCCTGCGGGTGTTGGCTGGCTATCTCCCCGAGGATATCCGCGACGGCGAGACCGGGACCGTGATCACCGTCCCGGCGGCCTTCAACCAGATGCAGAAGGATGCGACGCTGGCAGCGGCGGAGGCGGCTGGCATCGGCCAGGTTGCCTTGATGCAGGAGCCGGTGGCGGCGGTCATGAGCGTCATGCGGCAGCGAAAGAGCGATGGCGTCTTCGTGGTCTACGATCTGGGCGGGGGCACCCTGGACATTGCAATCGCGGAGAACATCGCCGGCCGGGTGAGTCTCCTGGCGCACGGCGGGATCGCGATGTGCGGGGGCCGCGACTTCGACCGCGTGCTCTTCGACAACGAGGTGAAACCCTGGCTGCTCGACAGATTCGAATTGCCGGACGATCTGCTGGTCAACCCGCAGTTCAGGTCGCTGGTCCGGATGGCGGTGTGGGCTGCCGAGAAAGCCAAGATCGCGCTTTCCCAGAAGGAGGAGACCATCATCAGTCTTCCCGAAACCGAACTGGGCGTCCGGGATCTTGCGGGGCAGGAGATCTACCTCGATATTCCGCTCTCCCGTGAACTGTTCGACGGGCTGATTCGACCCAAGGTCGACGAATCGATTCAGGCAGCCCGGGAAACGCTGGAAAAGGCCGGGTTGAGGCCGGACGACGTGGAACGGGTTGTCTTCGTCGGAGGGCCGACGCACTACAAGCCGTTGCGTGACAAGGTGGCATTCGAGCTTGGCATTGCGCCGTCGACGGAAGTCAATCCGATGACCGCGGTCGCAGAGGGCGCTGCGGTGTTCGCCGAGTCCATCGAATGGTCGTCGCAAGGCCGGGGGCGCAAGAGCGGCCGGGGGGCGCTGAGCTCCGGTGGCGATCTGAGGATCTCGTTCGACTACATCGCGAGGACTCCCGACATCAAGGCGAGGGTGGTCGCGAGAGTCGTCGGCCGGGCCGCCGACGGTGCGGAGTTCCAGATCGACAGTCTGGATACCGGTTGGTCATCCGGTCGTGTCGCGCTGAAGGACGGTGCAACACTCGATCTCAATCTTGCGAAACCCGGCGAGAACACCTTCAAGGTGTTCGTGTTCGACTCCAAGGGCGGCCCCATCGCGATGCCGCACGACCGGATCGTGATCTCGCGCACGGCAGCGAGCATCGACGCGATCCCCGCATCCCATTCCATCGGTGTCGAGGCCCGTGACAAGCTCGGCGGGAGGCCGGTTCTGGATTTTCTGGTGCGCGATGGCGAGCAGCTTCCCAAGGAGGGCCGGAAGACGTTCAAGTCCGAGGAGTCATTGCGCGCCGGAAGTCCCGGATCCATCAAGTTCAAGCTCTGGGAAGGCGATATTGCCGACCCGGTCAGCGAGAACCGCTTCATCGGCATGTTCGAGATCAAGGGCACGGATTTCGCCGATGGGGTGATCGCTGCCGGTGCTGATCTGATCTGCGAGTACGAGGTCCGGGATTCCGGCAACATCCAGATGGAAGTCTCGGTGCCGTCGATCGGTGGTTCATTCAACAGCGGGCGGAATTTCTACTCGCGTCAGGATGGGCAGATCGACTATTCGAAGGCGGCCCAACAGATTCAGGACCAGGCACAGTCAGCACGTGCACGGCTCGATGACATGGCTGCGAAGATCGAGGATCCGCGCCTGGACCAGGCGCGGGAGAAACTCGACGAGGTGGAATCGTTGGCGACCGAGAACGCCGATCCGGAGAGTGCCAAGAGAGCGATGGACAACGTCCAGGAGGCGAGGCGCCTGCTGTCCCTGGCCCGCAAGGCCCATCTGAAGGAGATTCGTCAGCTTGAACTCGACCGGACCGTAGGGTTTTTCGAGGGGCAGGGACGCCGACACGCTCGGCCGTCGGAGTCCAATGCGTTCGATAACCTGGTCAAGACCGCGCAGCGGGCAATCGACGGCAACAGCGGAGACTTCGAGAGCCACCTGGATGAACTGCGCCAGAAGAACTTCCTGATCCTGTGGCGCCAGGACTGGTTCGTGATCGACCGGTTCAAATGGTTGGCGCAGAATTCCTACCTGTTTCCGGATGCCCGGGAGCATGC
>JANXQL010000077.1 GCA_025356815.1 Pseudomonadota bacterium | reverse complement strand
CATCGCCGCAGCGAGGTCCGGCATCACGTTGGTCGCATGCGGCATCTTCATCGGCGCGCTCGGCGGCTGGTGCAGGAAGTCCCACTTGCTCCACAACCCGCCCAGCCACTTGTAGGCCTTGCCGTCGCCGAACTTGAGGTCACGTCGCACGTAGTCGTTGAACGCCGAGACATACGGCGAGGCGATCGCAGACATCGCCGGGTCGTAATCGGCGTCCTTGCCCAACGGGTCGATCGGCGCGCCCGGAAATCGGGTATCGAGCCGGCCGGCGGTCGCGTTGCCACCGAGCACGTGACGCTCGAACACCCCACCCGTGATGCGAAGGTTCGCCTGCAGCAGGTAGTCGAGTGGCAGCCCCGTGTAGTCGTGCAGCCTGGCTGCGATCGCGGCGCGGCGCGCCTCCGGCAGGCGATTGCCCGCGGCCAGCGCGGTCAGGTAGTCGCCGAGCGCGAACGCCTCGACCTCGGCCAGGAACGGCTCGAGCGCGGCGGGCGCGGCGCTGAGCTTCTTGTGGTACCAGGCGGTCGCGGCATAGGTCGGCAGCGCGAGCGCGTAGGCCTGGTCGACGCCGGGATTCGAGTCGGGGTTATCCGGACCGTCGTCGAAGGCGAGTACCTGCGACAGCAGCATGACGCCATTCAGGTCCAGGCCCTTCTCGTTCTGCAGCACGAACGCAAGCGTCGCGGCGCGGGTCGTGCCGTAGCTCTCGCCGAACAGGTACTTCGGCGAGTTCCAGCGGCCGTGCCGCGACAGGAACTCGGTGATGAAGGCGGCGAATGCGTGCGCATCCTGGTCGACGCCGTAGAACGCCTTTTCCTTGTCGGCACCGCGCAGATGGCCGAAGCCGGTGCCCGGCGCGTCGATGAATACAAGGTCGGAGTCCATCAGCAGCGTGTAGGCGTTGTCGATCAGCTGATAGGGCGCGGCGGGGCCGTGACGACCGTCGCCGGCGATGACGCGCTTCGGGCCGAACGCGCCCATGTGCAGCCAGATCGTCGCCGAGCCCGGGCCGCCGTTGAACACGAACGTGATCGGCCGGCGCGGATCCGCCTCCCTGCCGAGGAAGTAGGCGACATAGGACATCGCGGCGGCCGGGGCGCCGGGACCCTTCGCATCGGCAGGCTTCGGGTCCTCGTCCGCTGGGTCGGCCATGTGCACCACCAGCAGGCCCGCCTCAGCCTGGTAGCCGATCGCGCGGCCGGCGACGGTGACGCTGCCGCTGGTCAACGACGACTCGTCGCGCAGCCCGTCGGCCGTGGCCGTGGCCGCCGCCGCAGCCGGGGCCGGCGCGTCCTTGGCCGGGGCCGAGATGCTGTTGCCGCCGATGCCGATCGCGATCAACGCCGTCCAAAGTGCCAACCTGCGCATGGGGTCTGCCTCGGAGATGTCTGGGTGAGGGCGCTGAGTCTCACACTCGCGCCGCGGCCCGGCAAGGGTACGGCCATGGCGCCGGTCCGCGCCATCGATCGTGCCGCGGTCCATGACGCCCGGACGGCCAGTTCGCCGGTGCTGGAGATCGCCGTGTTCCGGGGGGTGCGCGGCGAACGGGTACATCTCTATGACCGGTCCCAGCGGCAGTGCCAGGGCCATTCTCTAACAAGCGTCAAACGTTCCGAAAGTCACCCGGCCGGCCAGGACCGCGCAACGGATGGCTTGAGGGCGGCCCGTTTCCTGCGCTGCGCGACTTGCAGTGGCACTGCGTTGAGTTCGACCCGATCCCAGCGCAACGCTATCGGTTCGGTGGCGCGCATGCCTACCGACGGCTGAGTAGGCGGGGCGTCCGATCGCGGTGACGGTGTCGGTCCGCGTTGCCCGCCGCGCGAGCCGCTTCTCAGCCTCGTCCGGCGTCAGATGCTCGCGATCGCGCCGCAATTGCATTCACCAGGCACTCCTGCCGCCGATTCTGCGCGCCTCGAGTCAATGACTTCGGCCAGCCCGGTCGCATGACTTCCGAATGCTTGCATAGCGCGCGTGGTCAGCGACGCGGCGCTTCATCCAGCGTCGCGCGCCGTGCGGCGAGCTTCGTGCACAGTTCCTCGGTCCCCTGCACGATGCGCGGCCCCATCCGGTTGACGAGGTCCGGGTCCAGCGTGATGACGTTGCCACTCGCGATCGCCCGCAGCGGCACGCGCCCCTGCCAGCGATGCAGCCATTCGGCGGTCTCGGTCGGCGTGCCGGCAAGCGCGACAACGTCCGGGTCGCGCGCGTAGACCGACTCCTCGTCGACCACGAACGCGCTCGCGGTCTGCTCGGCGAACACGTTCTCGGCGCCGCACACGCGCAGCATCTCGGTCGCGACGTGTCGCCCGCCAAGCGTGTACAGCGGCGTGCTCCACACCTGGTAAAACACCTTCAGGCGGCGCGCCCCGCGGTAGCGCTGGCCAAGCGCCGCCAGCTGCGCGTTCAGCGCCTGCGCCGCGGCATCCGCGACCCGCTCCGTGCCGAACACCCGCCCCAGCTGCACCAGCGTTGCTGGCACATCGGCGAGCGAGTGCTGCTCCAGGCTCAGCACGGGCAGGCCGAGTCGCGCAAGCAACGCGCGCTGGTCAGCGGGCGAGCCGTCACCCCACAGCAGCACCAGATCCGGCCGCGCGGCGAGCAGTCGCTCAGGGTCCAGCCGACCGACATCACCGATGCGCGGCACCTGGCGCGCCGCCGGCGGAAAGTCACTCATGTCGATCGTGCCGACCAGCCGGTCACCGGCACCGGCCGCGTAGACAAGCTCGGTCAGGTGCGGCGCGAGCGTGATGACCCGCCTCGGCGTGGGCGCGGCAGGCGCGGGCGCGGGGCCGTCGCCGACGACGAGGCTCGCGTCGATGGCGCCAGCGGGCTCGAACGTCAGCGTCAGCGGCAACGTCGCGCCGGCCCGCAGCGGCGTGCGCAAGCCCGTCAACATCAGGTGAAGGCCGCCGGGACGCAGTTCGATCGCCTCGCCCGGGGCCAGGGCGAGCGCCGCGACCGGGCGCATCCGCACGATGCCGGCTGACACCTGCGACTGGTGCAGCTGCACGCTCGCGGCCTGCGGCGAGCGCAGCCCGACCAGGTGTTCCACGACGCTGCCGCGGTTGCGCAGCACGAGGTAGCCGGCCGCGACCGTACCGCCCGGCGGCGTCGGCCGCAGCCAGCCCGCCTCGACCGTGACCGCGCCCGCGCCCGCGTGCGCGGCCGGCAGCGCGAGCGGCCAGAGCGCGGCGCAGAGGCATAACGCGAGGGCCCGCACGCTCATGCCCGCAGCTGGAACGTCGGCCGGCCGTTGTCGTCGAGCAACCCCTCGCGCACCAGCCACTGGCGCGGCACGTCGGCCTCCTCGGCATACCAGCGCGCCGCCGAGCCGAGCCGAAACGTGTAGCCCCAGCGGTCCATGTCATCCGTCAGCCGGCCGGCACCGACGCCTGCAAGCTGGTCGGCGAGGACGATCTGCAGGCAGCAGACGGCGTTCTCCTCGTCGAAGTCGCCACCGGCGTCGCGCGCGAGCGCCTCGCGGCGCGACTTGCCCATGCAGATCGCGTGACAGGCCTCGTGCAGCACCGAATGCACCGGCGTGTCGATGCGCACCCAGACGTCCGTGCCGATCAGGCCCGCCTCCGGCGCGCCGTGGTAGCTGCCCGGGATCGGTGCATCCGGGGTCACGCAGCGCAGCGCGAGGCCGTGGCGCGCGACCAGCGCCGCGACCGCCTCGAGCTGCCCGTCCGCGAGGGTGAGCACGCCCTCGCCCGGCGGCCCGGCGGCGCTCACGGCGGCAACGCCGTCAGCCGGCGCATCACCAGCGCCGCGATCTCGCGGGCGAGCGCCGCGCGGATCATGTCCTGCTCGTGTTCCTTGGGCAGCACCGCGGTGGCATCGAAGCTGTAGTCGCGGCTCAGCGTCAGTACCTGCGGTGCCAGCGCCTCGCGCGTGCCGACCAGCACGCGGTAGCGCACGGTGTAGAACACCTCGTACTCGGTCGGCGTGTTGCTCGCCGACACCGACAGCACGCGCTGGCCGTTCTCGTCGGCGATGACCTCGACCGTCGCGGTCGCCGCCTCGCCCGCGGCCACGACGGTGCTGCCGGAGACGCGCAGGGCGTCGGCAAGTGCGCGGTTGAATTCGGTGTAGCGGTCCGCGGCGACGAGCGCGGTGGTCGCGAACGCCGCCGGCAGGTGCGAGACCCCCTGCAGGTGGAAGCCGCAGCCGGCGAGGCAGGCCGACAGCAGCAGCACGGCAAGGCGCGTCGCGCAGCTCATGCGGCGACCACGCTGACGAGCTTGCCCTTGACGACGATCACCTTGCGCACGGTCATCTCGCCGATGTGACGACGCACGTCGGCATCGGCGAGGGCCGCCGCGCGCACGCTCGCCTCGTCCGCGTCGACCGCGACGCTGATGCGCCCGCGCAGCTTGCCGTTGACCTGCACGACCAGTTCGATCGCGTCCTGCACGAGCGCCTCGGGGTCCGGCTGCGGCCACGTCTCGTCGACCATTGAGCCCGGGTGGCCGAGCGCGTGCCAGAGCGCCTCGGTGACATGCGGCACGACCGGCGAGAGCGTGAGCACGGCGATGTCAAGCGCCTCGTGCACGACCGCGCGCGCGTCGGGCGATGCGGCATCGTGGCGGGTGATCGCGTTGAGCAGTTCCATGACCGCGGCGATCGCCGTGTTGAAGGTGCGTCGACGGCCGTAGTCGTCGCCGACCTTGGCGAGCGTCTGGTGCGCGAGGCGGCGCAGGTCGCGGTCGGCAGGCGCGAGCGCCGACCGGTCCAGCGCCGCCACGGGGCCTGCCTGCACGTGCGTATGCACCGCCTTCCACAGTCGCTTGAGGAAGCGGAACGCGCCCTCCGCGCCCTCATCGGACCAGTCGAGCGAAAGCTCTGGTGGCGCTGCGAACATCATGAACAGCCGCGCGGTGTCGGCACCGTAGCGGTCGATGAACGCCTGCGGGTCGACGCCGTTGTTCCTGGACTTGGACATCGTGCCGATCCCGCCGCTCTCAACCGGCTCGCCGTCGGCCTTCAGGCGCGCACCGATGGGCGTGCCCTTGGCATCGGTCAGCACCTCGACCTCGGTCGGGTTGTAGTAGACGACGCGCCCCGAGGCGGGCTTGCGGAAATAGATGCCGTTGCGAACCATGCCCTGCGTGAGCAGGTTGGAGAACGGCTCGCTGATCTTGACCAGGCCGATGTCGCGCATGACCTTGGTCCAGAAGCGCGAGTACAGAAGGTGCAGGATCGCGTGCTCGATGCCGCCGATGTACTGGTCGGCCGGCAACCAGTACTCGACGCGCCCGTCGACCATCGCCTGCTCGTTGCCGGCGGACGCAAAGCGCAGGAAGTACCAGGACGAGTCGACGAACGTGTCCATGGTGTCGGTCTCGCGACGCGCAGCCTTGCCGCAGGCCGGACACTCACAGTCGATGAACGAACGCAGCTTGGCGAGCGGACTGCCGGTGCCGTCCGGCACCAGGTCCTCCGGCAGCACGACGGGTAGGTCCTTGTCGGGCACCGGCACGTCGCCGCAGGCGTCGCAGTGGATGATCGGGATCGGGCAGCCCCAGTAGCGCTGGCGCGAGATGCCCCAGTCGCGCAGTCGCCACTGCACCTGCAGCGAGCCGCAGCCCTGCGCCTGAAGATCCGCGGCGATCGCCCTGACCGCGGCTGCGTGGTCGAGCCCGTCGTAGCGACCGGAGCAGACGCAGACGCCCTCGTCGGCGTACCAGGCCTGCCATGCGTCGGTCGAGTACGGCTGGCCCGCGACGTCGATGACCTGCACGATGGGCAGCGAATACTTGCGGGCGAAGGCGAAGTCACGCTCGTCGTGGCCGGGCACGCCCATCACGGCGCCCTCGCCGTAGCCCATCAGCACGTAGTTGCCGACCCAGACGGGCACGGCGGCGCCGCTCAAGGGGTGCGTGACGGTGAGTCCCGTCGGCATGCCCTTCTTGTCCATGGTCGCGAGGTCCGCTTCCATGACCGAGCCGCGCTTGCACTCGTCGACGAACGCGGCGAGTGCCGCATCGCCGCGCGCGGCATGGGCCGCCAGCGGGTGCTCGGCCGCGACAGCCACGAATGTCGCGCCCATCAGCGTGTCGGCGCGCGTGGTGAACACCTTCAGCTGGCGCGCCTGGCCCTCGAGCGTATACGGAAACGCGATCGTCACCCCCTCGCTGCGGCCGATCCAGTTCGCCTGCATCGTGCGCACGCGCTCGGGCCAGCCGGCAAGCTGCTCGACCTCGTCGAGCAGCTCCTGCGCGTAGCGGGTGATCCCAAGGTAGTACATCGGGATTTCGCGCTTCTCGATCACCGCGCCCGTGCGCCAGCCCTTGCCGTCGATGACCTGCTCGTTGGCGAGCACCGTCTTGTCGATCGGATCCCAGTTCACCGTGCCGGTCTTCTTGTAGGCGACGCCGCGCTCGAGCATGCGCAGGAACAGCCACTGGTTCCAGCGGTAGTACTCGGGCCGGCAGGTGGTGACCTCGCGGTCCCAGTCGAGACCGAAACCCAGCGCCTTGAGCTGGCGCTTCATCGTCGCGATGTTGTCGTACGTCCAGCGCGCGGGGGGCACGTTGTTCGCCATCGCGGCGTTCTCGGCCGGCAGGCCGAACGCGTCCCAGCCCATCGGCTGCAGCACGTTCCTGCCCTGCATGCGCATGTAGCGCGAGATCACATCGCCGATCGTGTAGTTGCGTACGTGCCCCATGTGCAGCCGACCGCTGGGGTACGGGAACATCGACAGGCAGTAGTACTTCTCGCGGGTCGGATCCTCGACCGCACGAAAGGTGCCCGCCTCGTCCCAGCTGCGCTGGGCGGCGGCTTCGACGGCGGCCGGATCGTAGATTTCTTGCATGGGCTGGAAAACTGGCTGCAGGGAACCGTCAAGGATACCGGAATGACCCCCGATTCGGCCCCCTGCCCGCGCCACGACCGGCCGCGGCGCGGCCGGACGCGCCCCCACCCTTGCGCGCGCCGGCGGGACTAGTCGGTGACGCCGCGGATGGCGCGGGCGACCCGTTCGATCTTGGCCTCCGGCAGGCCCGCGACGTTGATGCGGCTGTCGCCTGCGATGTAGACGTGGTGCTCGGCGGCGAGCGCCTTGACCGCGGCCGGCGGCAGGCCAAGCAGCGAGAACATCCCGCGCTGACCCTCGATGAAGTCGAACCGGCCAGTGCCGAACTCGCGCCTGAGCGCCGCCGCAAGGCTGGCGCGGATTGTGCCGACCCGGACCCGCATGGCCTCCAGCTCAGCGAGCCACTCGGCGGTCAGCGCGGGATCCGCCGCGATGGTCGCGACGATGGCCGCGCCATGGTCGGGCGGCATCGAATACATGCGCCGGGCCAGGATCTGCAGGTGATTCATGACGATAGCGGCCTCGCGGGAATCGCGGGCGACCACGATCACCGCCCCGACCCGCTCGCGGTACAGCCCGAAGTTCTTCGAGCAGGACACCGCGATCAGCACCTCCGGCAGGCGCGCGGCCATCATCCGCACCGGCGCTGCGTCCGCGTCGAGTCCGTCCCCGAGGCCCTGGTAGGCGAGGTCCATCAGCGGGATCAGCTGCTGGCGCTCGAGCACGTCGGCGAGCGTCTGCCACTGGGCGGCGCTCAGGTCCTGGCCGGTGGGGTTGTGGCAGGAGGCCTGCAGCAGCACGACATTGCCCGCCGGCAGGCGCGCGAGCGCCGCGAGCATGGCCTCGAAGCCGAGCGCACCGGTGGCCGGGTCGTAGTACGGGAAATCGTCGACGGCGAGCCCCGCGCCGCCGAGCAGCGGCCGGTGGTTCGGCCAGGTTGGCTCGCTGACCAGCACCCGCGCGCCGTGCCCGGCGCGCTGGATCAGGTCGGCCGCGAGGCGTACGCCGCCGCAGCCGCCGGGCGTCTGCAGCGTCACGACGCGGCCAGCGGCTCGCGCCGGATGGTCGGCGCCGAGGGTCAGCGCCTCGATGAACGCGGCGAACGGCCGGTTGCCGCCCGCGCCCACGTAGGCCTTGGTCACCTGGCTGTCGAGGATGCGCTGCTCGGCCTTGCGCACCGCCGCCATGACCGGCGTGACGCCGCTGGCGTCGCGGTAGACGCCGACGCCGAGGTCGACCTTGTCGGGGTGGGTGTCCGCGGCATAGGCGGCCATCACAGCCAGGAGGGCATCGGGCTGCTGCGGTTCGAGCGTGTTGAACACTTCTAGATCACTCCCCGTCTAATCTGGTCGAGTTCGATCGATTCGAACAGCGCCTGGAAGTTGCCCTCGCCGAAGCCGCGATTGCCCTTGCGCTGGATGATCTCGAAGAATATCGGACCGATGGCGTTCTTGGTGAAGATCTGCAGCAGGATGCCACTGGCGCGGCTGCCGTCGATCAGGATGCGGCGGGTCTGGAGCGCCCCGATCGACTCGTCGTGGCCGTCGACCCGGGCGGGCACGCCATCGTAGTAGGCGTCCGGCGTGTCCTGGAACTCGACGCCCCGGGAGCGCAACTGGTCGACGGTGCGGTAGATGTCCTGCGTCGCAAGCGCGATATGCTGGATGCCCTCGCCGCCGTACTGGCTCAGGTACTCCTCGATCTGGCTCTTGTCGTCCTGACTTTCGTTGATCGGGATCAGGATCTTGCCGCAGGGCGAACCCATCGCCTTCGACAGCAGGCCGGTCTTCTTGCCCTCGATGTCGAAGTAGCGGATCTCGCGGAACCCGAACAGCCGCTCGTAGAAGCCAGCCCACAGGTTCATGTTGCCGCGGTGGACGTTGTGGGTCAGGTGGTCGATCACGGTCAGGCCCGGCTCCGGGCCGGCCGGGCCCGCCGCGAGCGGCACGAAGTCGACCTCGTAGATCGACGAGTCGCCATAGCGGTCGACCAGGTAGATCAGGCTGCCGCCGATGCCGCGGATCGACGGGATGTTCAGCTCCATCGGCCCCGCCGTCACCGGCCCCGGCTCGGCGCCCAGCTGCAGAGCCCGGCGATAGGCGAAGCCCGCGTTGCGGACCCGAAAGGCCATCGCGCAGGCGGACGGGCCGTGAGCGCGGGCGAACTGCTGGCCGAAACCGTCGGGTTCGGCGTTGATGATGAAGTTGATGCCGCCCTGGCGGTGCAACGTGACGTTCTTGGCGCGGTGCCGGGCGATCGCCGGGAACCCCATCCGGTCGAACACGCCGCGCAGCAGCTCCGGATCCGGCGCGGTGTATTCGATGAACTCGAAGCCGTCGGTCGCCATCGGGTTGGATTGATCCATGTGCACTCCTTTGCCTGTGGGCGCGATCTTAAGCGTCCGGGCGCGCCAGGCACGGCAACTGTGTTGCCCATGAAGCACCAGGACACCCCGTTCGCGCAATCTGGTTGCGCAACAGGGATATTTCGAGCAATTCTTTGCCCATGACCATCTCCCGCTCCGCCGACGCGCTCGACGAGGCCGATGTGCGCATTCTGGCCGCCCTGCAGCTGGACGCCTCGATCCCGAATCAGGACCTTGCCCAGCTGGTCCACCTCTCCCCGGCCCCGTGCCTGCGGCGGGTCCGCCGGCTGCGCGAGCAGGGCTACGTGCAGGGCGTGGTCGCGCTGCTCGACCGGGAAAAGCTCGGGCTCGAGGTCGCCGCCTACGCATTCGTGACGCTGGACACCCATCGCGCCGGGGCCGGCGAGCAGTTCGAGC
>JANXQL010000033.1 GCA_025356815.1 Pseudomonadota bacterium | reverse complement strand
ACCCGGCTGAAGGCCTGGCCCTTGCCGGGCTTGACCATCTCGTTCTCGACGATCGAGAACGGCTCGCCATCGATCAGGATCTTGAGGCCGGTCTTGAATTCGTTCGTGCTGTAACTGGACATGGGTAACTCGCTCCAAAGGGCAACAGGGGCACAGTAAGGGGTGCCGCGCGGCCCTCCCAAAACGCCCGACATGATAGCGGCAACGGCCCGGCCGGGCCAGCCGACCCCCCCTCGACGGGGCACCCGCAGAACCGCCGCGGCTTGGAGAAAGTGTCGAGTCGGTCGCCGGGCCGATTGGCGGGCAGGTGTAGGATCGGCCTCGTTACCCAATGCCACTCCCGGGTCCTGCGCCGTGCCAGAGTCCGCCGTCACGCCTCCCCCGTCCGACGGCATGCCCGTCCCGGTCCTCGTCCTGACCCGCCAGCAGGACCACGTGGAGTCCATCAACTCGACCCTGCGCCGCGCCGGCCATGCGGTGCACTGCACCTGGCTGCCGGATTCGACCGACCTTGGCGACGCGCTGATCCAGATCAACCCGGAGCTGCTGGTCGTGTTCGCCGACGAGCGTCTGCTGCCGCTGGAGGCGATCGCCGAGCTGCGCGCGCGCAGCCAGCCGCCGGTACCGGTGATCCTGGTCAGCCACGAGGTCACAGAGATCACCACGACCGCCGGGCTGCGCGCCGGCGCGCAGGACATCGTCTCGCTGGCGCACCCGGAGCGGCTGCAGCTGGTGTGCTCGCGCGAACTGCGCGCGTTCCGCCTCGAGCGGGCGCTGAACCAGACGGTGTCGTCGGCACGCGAGTACCAGCGGGCGCTGGCGGCGTTCATGGAAGGCTCGGCCGACGCGATCGCGCAGGTCCAGGAAGGCATCGTCGTCGATGCCAATCCCGCCTGGCTCGAGCTGTTCGGCTACGCCGACGCTGACGCCGTGCGCGGCCAGCCGGTCATGGACTTCTTCGACCGCGAGTCGCACGCCGCCCTCAAGGGCGGACTGTCGGCCTGCGCGACCGGCAAGTGGGCCGACCATCCGCTACGCGTCTCGGCGCAACTGGCCGACGGCTCGCTGCTGCCGCTGGAGATGGTGCTGGCGCAGGGCGAGTTTGGCGACGAGACAGTCGTCAACTTCTGCGTCCCGGCGCGCCGACGCGACCACGCCGACATGGAGAAGCGCCTGACCGAGGCAGTGCGCCGCGACGCGACCACCGGCCTGCTGCACCGCTCGTACCTCATCGAGGACCTGCGCGCCCGCCTGTCGCAGCCGGTGCGTGGCGGCGTGCGCTACCTCGCGCTGATCCGTCCTGATCGCATGGACAACGTGGTGGCCCAGCTCGGTCCGCTGGACGCGGAGGAGTTCATCGCCCAGCTCGCCGCGATCGCCCGCGACGAGGCCGCCCCGGACGACCTCTGCGGCCGCTTCACCGGCGCGAGCTTCCTGTTCCTGGTGGCACGCGGCACGGTCAAGGACGTCGAGGCCTGGGCCGAGAACCTGGTCGCGAAGATCAGCGCGCAGATCTACCGCAGCGGCGCCCGTACCCTCACCGCGACCGTGTCCATCGGGCTGGGCATCGTGCCGTCGAAGGTCGAGGACCCGACCGGCCCGCTCAATGACGCGCGCAACGCACTGCGCCTCGCGCGTGAGCAGGGCGGCAACGCGGTGCGCTTGCTCGACCACGTCGACAACGACGCGCGCCTCGAGTCCGAGGACAAGGTATGGGTGCACCAGATCAAGACGGCGCTGATGGAGAACCGCTTCCGCCTCGTGCAGCAGCCGGTCGCGAGCCTGCTGGGCGAGGACAAGGGCATGTTCGACGTGCTGGTGCGCATGCTCGACGAGGCCGGCAAGGAGGTACTGCCGTCGGAGTTCATCCCGGCCGCCGAGCGCAACGACCTGATGAAGAACATCGATCGCTGGGTCATCGGTGCGGCGACGTCTTTCTGCGCCGCGCGCAAGCCCGGCGCGATCTTCGTGCGCCTGTCGAGGGACACGGTTGAGGACCCGACGCTGCCGCAGTGGCTCACCGCCCAGCTGCGCGGCAACCGCTTCGAGCCCGGTCGGCTGTGCTTCCAGGTCACCCAGGAAGTCGCCGACCAGTACCTGCTGCAGACCCAGTCGCTGCGCGAGCAGCTCGGCCGGCAGGGATTCAAGTTCGCGATCGAGCACTTCGGTGCCGGGAACGACCCGCGTGTGCTGGTCGAGCACGTGCGGCCCGACTTCGTGAAGGTCGAAGGCTCCCTGATGCAGGGCCTGGCCGGCAATCCGGCGCTGCAGACCAAGGTCAAGCACTTGATCCTGCTCGCCAAGGCGGTCGGCGCGCAGACGATCGCCGAGCGCGTCGAGGACGCGAACACGATGGCCGTGCTGTGGCAGCTGGGCATCGAGTTCGTGCAGGGCTACTTCATCCACAAGCCCGAGGACGTCGTCCTCGGCTGAGGCGCCGGTGCAGTGCCGTCCGGGCTGCGGCGCCTGCTGCATCGCCCCGTCCATCTCCAGCCCCATCCCCGGCATGCCCAACGGCAAGCCGGCCGGCGTGCGCTGTGTGCAGCTTCTTGCCGATGAGTCGTGCGCGATCTTCGGTCGGCCTGAGCGGCCGGCTGTGTGCTTGCGGCTCAGACCGAGCCCACAGATGTGCGGCCACTCGCGCTTGGACGCGCTCGCGGGGCTGGCAGCGCTCGAGCAAGCGACCCGACCGTCCCGCTCGCCCAGATTGCCGGAACCTCGTTAAGAAGCTGATTTCGATAGCCTTCTAGCGTTCGCCGCCCTGGCAGTCGGTGATTTGACCTTTTCACATTGTAGCTACATCATAGCTACATGAAGGAAAGCGTCATCCGCGCTCGAATCGACCCGGCGTTGAAGGCGCAGGCCTGCGCGGTGCTGGCCTCCTGCGGCCTGCAACCGAGCGACGCGATCCGCCTGTTTCTGCAGCAGGTGGTCCGCCATGGCGGCATTCCCTTTGAAATTCGTGCCAGCGACGTCGAGTACGTGCCCGCCGGTGAACTGTGGGCGATGAAGCGCGCGGCGCAACAGCGCGACCATTGGGTCGCGGACCACGCGGGGGTCTCAGACAACGACATGATGCTGATCAAGCCGGACGAGCTGCGCGGTGTCCGCATCAGCTGGCCGTCGGCTCGCCTGGATGACTGACAGCAACTACGAGGCCGCTCTCACGCGCGCGGAGGTGGCCGCGATCCTCGAGGTGTGTGGCACCAGGGCCTTGCTTGTAGGAGGCCAGGCACTCGCCATCTGGGCGTCGATCTTCGACGTAGTGCCGACGGGGCCCCTGTCGAGCCGGATCACTTCAGACGCCGACTTTATCGCGCCGGCAACCGTCGCTGCTTACCTGCAAGAGCGTCTGGGCACCACATGGTCCCTGCGGGTTGCGACGCTCGACGACATCGGCGGCCAGAACGCAAAGGTCTTCACCAGGACCCCTATCGGCATCAAGCAGGTGGAATTCCTGACCGGCATCGTCGGCTTGGACACGGAGCGAGTGCAGGCGCGTGCCGTAGAGTTGCAGCTGGCGTCCGGGGCCCGCCTACGCGTGCTACACCCCCTGGACATACTGGAGAGCCGGCTTCGCAATCTCCAGATATTACCCGGCAAGCGCGATGAAGCGGGCGTCGCGCAGGCAGCTCTTGCGGTGGCGGTCGCCCGACGCTTCATTGAGTCGGAGCTGGATCGTGGCGCCACGCCGCGTCGCGTTCACCAGGCCATTAACCGCGTAGTCAGGATCGCGCTGGACGCAGCGCTCGTGGAAGTGGCGCTCAACTACGACCTCGAGGTCCTCAGCGCCGTACCAGCTCAGCGAATCGCCGCACCACGGTTCCAGGCGGAACGCTGGCCGCGGGTGCTGCAGCGCATGGCATTGCGACGCGCCAAGCATGCCGCTCGAGCAGCACCACGAACCGCCAAGGCGCGCACGTGATGTTGGATAGCTGATCGGCGCGGGGCTTCACGCCAAGCCGCGCGTCGAGCGCAGTCGCGCGAGCAGCGGCGTCGCCAGCGGCACGCTGAGCATGGTGCTGCCGACCGCCATCAGCAGCAGCGCGGTAAACGTCTCGCTGGTGATGATCGCCTTGTCGAGCAAAATGTTGACGAAGATGATCATGATCAGCGCCTTGGTCTGCAGCAGCCAGCCGATCAGCGACGCCTCGCCCGGCGCCCAGCCGAGGATACGTCCCGCGATCCGGACACCCAGCAGCTTGCCGCTGACCGACGCCACCAGCAGCACGCCTGCGACCAGGAACACGCTTGCCCCGCCCAGGCTCCAGTGCGTGCGCAGGCCCGTGCTCAGGAAGAACACCGGCATCAGCACCAGCAGCACGTGGTGGCGCAGCAGGTCCATCTCGCGCTGCTCGAACCACGTCGCCTCCAGCAGTACGCCTGCGAGGAAGGCGCCCACCATGAAATGCAGCCCCGACCAGTCGGCACCCAGCGCGACCAGCGCAAGCCAGATGACGCCGACGTACCAGCGGTCGCGCTGCGGCAGCCGCGGCACGAGCCAGCGGACGGCTGCGCCTGCGAGCGCTAGCGCGACCAGGAACGCGCCCTGTCGGCCGATCCGGTGCCAGTCCATCAGGATCAGCGCCAGCACGCCCCAGATCGCGACGTCGTCGAGGCTCGCATAGCGCAGGATCCGCTGCCCGAGCGGCTCGCGCAGGATGGCGAGCTTCTCCATGAACAGGAGCAGGATCGGCAGCGCAGTGACCGCACAGGCCATGCCGACCCCGAGCGTGAACTGCCAGGTCTGCGCGGCAGGCCCCATCCAGCCGGGATAGCGGACGATGACGGCCGCGGCGAGCGCGCCCAACGCAAGCGGCGTGCCCAGCGCAAGCCCCGCGGTGATCGAACTCTCCCGCCGCTCGCGCCACGCGCCGCTCAGGTCGAGCTCGATGCCTGCAATCCAGACGAACAGCATGACCGCCCACCAGGCGATGCCGTTCAGCGACTGCACGACCGTGGGATTGAAGACGAAGGCGTAGTAGCCGGGGAACGCCGCGCCAAGCACGCCGGGCCCGAGCACGATGCCCAGCAGGATCTGTACGACGACGAGCGGTGCGTAGTACTCGGTGCGTCCAAACCGCCAAACGAGGTACGGGATGGCGAAAATCATCACCATCGCAAGCAGGTAGATCTCGGTCGTCGACATGGCGCTCCCCTGCCGGGGATATTAGCGCAGACACCCGCCGCACGAGACGACGATACGCGCGCGCGGATCTGGGCGTCTTCGCCTCCTGCAATGAAAAGGCCCCTGCAGACTCTCGTCCGCAGGGGCCAGGGGGCACTGCCGCGGCCAGCGGCCGCGGGACGCCTACAGCTTGTAGTTCACACCGAGCAGGAACTGCCGGCCGTACAGCTGGTAGTCCTGCACGCGCGCCTCGGACGTCGCGTAGGCGATATACGGGGCGTTGCTGACGTTGTTGACCTGCAGCAGCACCGCCAGACCCTTCATGCGACCGCTCTGGAACTCGTAGCCGGTCTGCAGGTCGGTGATCTGGTCGCCCTTGATGTAGCGGAAGGCACGATCGTTGGCGAAGTTCGTGACCTCGCCGATGTACTTCGAACGCGCCCGGGTTGCGACGCGCGCCGAGAAGCCGGCCTTCTCGTAGTACACGGTCGCGCTCCACACCGTCTTCGACAGGCCGGGCAGCGGAATCGTGCCCAAGCCGGTACCGGTCACATAGTCGTTGCCCGGCGGATCCTTGATCGAGATCCCGCTCTTGGTCTGCGAGAGGCTGAGGATCGTACCGAAGCCGGTGAGCTCATCCGCCAGCAGTTCACCCGGCAGCGACGCCGACAGCTCGATGCCCTTCAGGTCGCCACCCGATCCGTTGACCGGTTCGGTGAACGTGCCGGTGATCACCGGCACGACGCCCGGCGCGAAGAAGCCCGGCGGGATCGTCCCGAGATAGGAGGTGAAGTCGTAGTTGCCGTTGGACTGGTTGTAGACGTAGCTCTTGAGCTTCTTGTAGAACGCAGCCGCCGAGATGTACGCCTTGTTCGAGAAGTATTTCTCGTAGGAGACGTCGAACGCATCCGCACGCCACGGATCGAGCATCGGGTTGCCGCCCGAGCCACCCGGCCGGCCGGTTGCCGCGTCGTAGCCGAGCTCGCTGGACGCCTTCAGCTGGTCCATGCGCGGCCGGGCGAGCTCGCGCGCAAGTCCGACGCGAACCGCCTGCTGGTCCGGCAGCATGAACGCCAGGTTGACCGCCGGCAGCACGTCGGTGAACGTCTTGCCGAGCGTGTGCAGCTTGACCGCACCACCCGCCGAGTTGTCCTTGTAGTACGCCGTCGAGCTCTGGTCGGTACGCACGAACTGCAGGCCGACATTGCCCTTGAGGGTGACGGAGGAGGACAGCTCGTGATCGAGGTTGCCCTTCAGGAACGCGGTGGCGACCTTCTCGCGCACGCCCCAGTTCTTGCCGATCAGCCAAGGCGCGCCGGTGGCCGGCGTGTTGTAGCAGCCGTGGCCGGGCGCGCAGTCCATCGGCAGGTAGTACGCACCGAGCGCCCCCATCACGTCCCAGGCGAGCACGTTGCCGGCACCAGCGTAGCCGAGGTTGGTCGGTGCGAGCAGGTACTTCGGGTCGATCTGGTACCAGCCGCCGCCGATCGTGTTCAGGCTGCCTTCCGGCTGCAGCTTGTCCTTGCTGCGGTCGGCGTAGTTGAGCCCCGCGGTCAGGTCGGAGAACCAGCCGTCGAGCTTGCGCTGGACGTCGATGCGCGCCGACTTCAGCTTGTCCTCGACGTGCGGGATCTTGCTATAGCCGGCGCCGTAGATGGTGCCGCCGAGCTGCACCTTGCTGGGATCGGCGTAGTTGCTGTTGAACGAAAGCGTCGGCATGTGGCTCGGCGAGACCGAGAACTGGCCGGAGTCGTAGACGTTGCGCGTCGTGCCGGGCGCCGCCTCCAGGTTGGGCAGGTACTGGGCGTTGGTCTCGTACTGCTGCTCGTCGCGGGTGGCCTTCGAGTAGCTCAGGTCACCGGTGATCGTCCAGGCGCCTGCATTCCACTTGTTGTTCCAGCCGAGCGCCGTGATCTTGTCCTGCGTCTTGAACAGGAAGTTGCGCACCAGCGGCACTCGCTGGTTCAGCGAGGCCGCGACCACGGTGTTGTCCACGACGGTCGGGTTGGAGAACCCGAACACCGTATTCACCGGGAACGCGCCGTCACCCTGCGGCCAGTTGGAGCACAGCGCCGGGTAGCAGCCGAAGTTCACTTCCAGGCTGCGGGCATTGTCGACCTGGTCGCGCTTGGTCGCGTACAGGTCGAGCGTGCTGGTGAAGGACGCGTTCGGCCGCCACTCGAGGGCCGCCATCACGCCGTCGCGGCGGTTCTTGCCCATGTCCGTGCGGACCTTCATGCCGTCGGTCACGTAGTCGTTGGGACCGACGCCGGGGTTGATGATCGCGGTCGGCGTAAGCGTCCCTGAGGGTACGCCCGGGGTGCCGTTGGCATGCCAAGGCTCGTAGGTGCCGGCGCCCTCGGTCGCGAGCGGCGACTCGAGTCGCGCGACGCCGAAGGTCACACCGAGCGTGTTGTCGAAGAACTGGTCGATGTACGAGAAGCTCACGCGGTAACCGTGATCGGTCGAATCCGCGCCGAGGTCGTTGTTCGAGTTCTTCTCGCCGCGCAGGTTGAAGACGACCGCGCGCTTGCCATACTCGAGCGGCCGCGTGGTGCGCAGGTCGATCGTGCCGGCGAGACCCTGTCCGACGAGCTGTGCGTCGGGCGTCTTGTAGACGACGACACCGCTGAGCAGTTCCGACGGGTACTGGTCGAACTCGATGCTGCGATTGTCGCCGGTGCTGACCTGCTCGCGGCCGTTGAGCAGCGCGGTCGTGAAGCCCGGGTCAGTGCCGCGCAGGCTGATTGCAGACGCGCGCCCTTCGGCACGCTGCGAGGTGAGGCCCGGCAGACGCGAGATCGACTCGGCGATGCTGGTGTCGGGAAGCTTGCCGATGTCCTCGGCAGAGACCGCCTCGACGATACTGCCGGAGTCGCGCTTGACCTCGATCGCCTCCTGGATACCGTGCCGGATGCCGGTCACGACGACTTCCTCGAGCGTCTCGGTCGGCGTGGGGGCCTGCTGCGCCAGCGCGGAGCCTGCGAACGCGAGTAGCGCGAACGGCAGCGTGGCGGTCGCGATGCGGTCCGATGCCGCGGCACGCAGCGTCTGCGTCACCACAGTGCGAATGTTGAGCGTCGACATTGAGCGAGCCTCCCTCAAGTTCCAAAGTGAGGGCGCGCCGCCTGCTGACCGGCACGCCCCGTGATTTCGAGCGAGGGGGCTTCTTTCGTTGCCTTGCGCGCCGCCATCGGCGCCCACCCCCCCGCAAGTCCCGAGCCGGGCGGTCGCACCGCCCGATCCGCCAATCCGCAGTGTTTGCCTGCGCTAATCGGCGTTGCAAAAGTCTGCGAAAAAATGACGCGAAATGCAAGTGTCATATGTACGCAGCGCGATACTCGCGCCACACGTCTTGAAAATGCTCATTAACTTCTTGTTTTGTCGCAATTTTTTTAATTGCGTTGTGTTGTTGCTACGCAGCCGCGCTGCGGCGCGTCAAACACTTTATGCAAATTAATGAAAATTTTTGAATCTCGACGTTCCGGCGGAGGCCTTCGCCGGACCTCGCTGAAAGCCGCGTCGCGGCCTCAGCCGCCGCAGCTTTCGCGGACGACGAGATCGGTCGGCAGGCGCTCCGAGCGCAGCTCGCCGCCCGCGTCGGCGTTGAGCAGCTTGGACAGCAGCAGGCGCCCGGCGAGCGCCGTGTCCTGCCGCACGGTGGTCAGCGCCGGGCGGCTGTAGCGCGCGAACGGCACATCGTCGTAGCCGATCACCGAGACATCGTCCGGCACCTTGCGGCCGCCTCGCTCCAGCGCGCGAATCGCGCCCAGCGCGATCAGATCGCTCGCCGCGACGATGCCATCGAACTTCATGCGCCGGCCAAGCAGCGCATCCACCGCGGCTTCGGCCGCCTCGATCTCGAACGACGTTGGCACCGCGAGCTTCGGTTCCACCGGCAGGCCCGCCTCGTTGAGACCCGCCACGTAGCCCTGGTAGCGCTGCATCGACTCCGGCGCCTCGGTGTCGCCGAGGAACACGATGCGCCGGCGGCCCAGGCGCGCCAGATGCAGCGTCGCGCGTCGCCCGCCGAGCGGGTTGTCGCTGCCCACCGAGCAATAGGCCTGCTTGGGCAACTGCGCGCCCCACACCGCGAAGCGGGTCTCGGTCTCGGCCAGCCGGTTGAAGGCGGCGTGCAGCGAACTCTGGCCGAGGAAGATCAGGCCGTTCATCCGATTGGTCGCCATCAGCTCAGCCAGATCCGCAGGCCCGGTCGGTGCGACGTGCGAGACGATGAAGTCGCAGCCGCGCTGGCGCGCCGCCTCCCCGAGGCCCGCGACCAGTTCGAGCGTAAACGGATCGGACAGACGCGCCTCGCGCCCCTGCGGTCGCGGGATCACGATCGCGACGGTCGCGGCGGCGGTCGTGGGACCGGACGGCATGTAACCGCGAAATGGATAGTTGTGCTCGCGCGCCAGTCGCCACAACTGCTGCTTGGTCTGCTGGTTGACGGCCGGGCTGTCGTTGAGCGCGCGCGAGACGGTCGTGATCGACACGCCGGCCAACCGCGCCAGGTCCTCGAGTCTGGTTACACGTCTCACAGCCACCATCCTGCCCTCACTCTGCACGCCGTCGTCGGTAGCGCGGATTCTAGTGCCAGCAGCCACGCTCTCGGCAAGCATTTTCATAGTTTTGCATTCCAGATGGCAGGAATCTGCCAGCGTGACTGCATCGACATACCCCGCTATGGGCTTATATTTACGGCTTTTTTGTGCCTTTCCGGCCGAATGGCCACGGCGCCGCGGCGCCCGATTAGACCGCTCGCAAATTTTTTGCGGCGATGCGCAATTCCCGCACGGGCCCCGAGGCGGTAGTCTTGGCGCCCTGACCGGCGCCCACGCCGGCACCGATCCGACCGACGATGCCTCGAGGGGGACCCGATGCTCGCGATGCAACGGCGCATGTCGCGCCCGTTCCTGACGTTGATGACGCTGCCGGCGACCGCGATGGGATTCGCGCTGTCGGTGCAGATCTCTGCGCTGAGCTGGATCCTGACGACACGCTACGGACTGCATATCGACGAGATCGGCCTCGTCTGGGCGGCAGGCCCGCTCGCCGGCATCATCGGCCAGCTGCTGATCGGGGTGATCAGCGACCAGGTGTGGTTCTGGAACGGCCGACGGCGCCCATTCATCGTCATCGGTGGCCTGCTGTCGGCGGGCATGATCCTCGCGCTGCCGAGCATCGGCTTGATCTCGCATGCGCTCGGCTTCGAGTCGGTGCTGGGCGTCGCCATCACGGTCGCCCTCGCGCTCGACCTGTCCATCAACGTCAGCTTCAACCCGACCCGCGCGATCATCACCGACCTGACCTGCGAGGGTGCGATGCGCACCAGCGGCTACACGCTGATGCAGACCGTGTCCGGTACGTTCGGCGTGCTCGCCTACGCGATCGGCGCGCTGTGGGACAACTACGTGCTGATCTATGTCGGCGCCGTGCTGGTGCTGCTGTTCTCTGTGCTGCCACCGCTATTGATCGAGGAGCCGCGCCAGTTGCCCGGCACGACGCCCGGCGGCGTGGCGGCGCCGGGTCCGGGGCTCGTGCGGCTGATGCGCGTGCTCTTGCCGCTGTGGGGCCTGCTCGCCTATGACCTCATCGCCGCATCTTTCAGGATTGTGGGCTACCAGCGGCAGGACCTGACGCTGGAGTGCCTGTGTGCGGTGGCGACCGTCGTGCTGCTGCTGATCACGCTCACCGCGCGCGATCGCGGCACCGAGTTCGTGCGCGAGGACCTGGTGGAGTTCCGCAAGGTGCTGGCGGCGCACTCGTTCAGCTGGATCGGCGTGCAGACCATGTTTGTCTACATGTTCGCCTTCGTACAGTACCGCTTCCCGTCACTGGGCCCGATCGCGGGTGGCCAGCTGCTGTCGCTGAGCTTCTTCGTGCTCAGTGCGGTGGGCGCGGTGATGCCCGTGTTCGTACTCGAGCCGCTGTCGCGCCGCTACAGCCAGGTCAGCGTCCACGCGGCGTGCCTCGCGCTGATGGCGGCAGGCTTTGCCGGCGTGTACCTCTGGGGACGCAGCCCTGGCGCGATCTATGCGCTGATGGCGCTGCTGGGCGTGGGCTGGGCGGCGATCGTGAGCCTGCCGTTCGCGATCATGTCGCAACGCGTCGAGCAGGCGCGCATCGGCCTGTACATGGGCGTGTTCAACCTCTCGGTGGTGCTGCCGCAGCTCGTGGTCAGCCTCGGTGTCGGTGTCTTCGTGGGCCGCGTGGCCGACAAGGGCAGCATCTTCCTGGTGGGCGCGGCGGCGCTGGCGCTGTCGGCGGTCGCGTGGCTGTTCGTGCGCCGTGCCGGTCACGAGCAGCCGGCCGCGACCCGCGGCTCGGCCACGCACTAGCCGCGCTCAACGCTCACGCCGCTCGGCGATCAGAAAGCCCCAGGCCGGCAACACCGGCGCGCGTGGCGCCGCCTGCAGCGAGGCACTGCCGGCCACGACCTGCCACTCAGCGTCATCGCCCAGTGAGCACGACGCCGGCACATCTCCGAGGTTGAAGGCGCAGCGCAGCGTGCTCGGACCGGCACGCCGCTCGAACAGCAGGAGTGGCTGCGGTGCCGGCAGGAACTCCATCTCGCCGCTGACCAGCGCCTCGTAGCGCCGGCGCAGCGCGAGCAACGACCGGGTCGCCTGCAGCACCGAATCCGGATCGTCCAGCTGCCGATCGACGGCTTGTTCGAGATGGCGCGCGTCGAGCGGCAGCCATGGTTCCGCCGCGGAGAACCCGCCGTAGGCGCCTGTCGACGACCATGGCATCGGCGTGCGCGCGCCGTCACGACCGAGCGTCAGCGGCCAGTTGGCGATCGCCTCCGGGTCGCACAGCCGCTCGAACGGAACGTCCGCCTGCGCAAGGCCCAGTTCCTCCCCCTGGTACAGACACACCGAGCCGCGCAGCGTCAGCAAGAGCGCATTGAGCAGGATCGCGTAGCCCGCCGGCGGCGAGGGACCGCCCCAGCGGCTGACGACGCGCGGCGCATCGTGGTTGCTGAACACCCAGGTCGGCCAGCCGCCGGCGTGCAGCGCATCCCACTCGGCGACCGCAGCCCGTACGAACTGCGGGGTCGGCGCGTCGGCACGCAGGAACAGGAAGCTGTAGGCGGTGTGCAGGCGTGACGAATCGAGGTAGGCGCTCAAGGTACGCGCACCCGCGTCTGGACCACCCAGCTCGCCAACCGCGAAGCGCCCAGGATAGCGATCCAGCAGCGCACGCAGCCGCTCGAGGAACGCCAGCGTCTCGGGCCGGTCGGCGTTGTAGCACAATGCCTGGAAATCGATCGGCCGGGTGCGCGCACCCCCCGTGCGCGGCGGGTTGTCGCGCAGCAACGGGTCGTGCGTGAAGTGCGAGACGGCGTCGACGCGAAAGCCGTCAACGCCGCGCTCGAGCCAGAAGCGTGCGACCGCGAGCATCGCGTCCTGCACGGCTTCGTTCAGCAGGTTCAGGTCGGGCTGCTCGCGCAGAAAGTTGTGCATGTAGTACTGGCCGCGGCGCGCATCCCACGTCCACGCGCTGCCGATGAATACCGACTGCCAGTTGTTCGGTGGCGACCCGTCCGGCCGGGCATCGGCCCAGACGTACCAGTCGGCATGCGGTCCGGCGCGGCCGGCGCGGCTGTCGGTGAACCACGGATGCAGGTCGGAGGTGTGTGAATAGACCTGGTCGATGATGACCCGCAGCCCGAGCGCATGCGCCCGCGCCACCACCGCATCGAAGTCGGCGAGCGTGCCGAACATCGGATCGACGCCGCAGAAGTCGGCGACGTCGTAGCCATAGTCACGCATCGGCGAGGGATAGAATGGCGAGACCCAGAGCGCGTCGACGCCAAGCGCCGCGATGTACTCCAGCCGCGCGAGCAGGCCCCTCAGGTCGCCGATACCGTCGCCGTTCGAGTCGGCGAAGCTGCGTGGGTAGACCTGGTAGACGACGGCGCCGCGCCACCACTCGCTCATGCGCGGATCGGCCTCCATGACAGGAGCGCGGCGATCACGAACGAGGCTGCGGCGATCGCCATCACGCCGACCGGGTCGCCCGGAAAGGCGGCATGCACCACCGCGCCCATCGCCAGCGACACGACGATCTGCGGCAGCACGATGAAGAAATTGAAGATGCCCATGTAGGTGCCGAGCTTGCGATACGGGATCGCCCCGCACAGCAGCGCGTAGGGCATCGCAAGCACCGACGCCCAGGCCATGCCGATGCCGACCATCGAGGCGTACAGCGCCTCGGGGTCGCGGGTCAGCAGGAAGCCTGCGAACCCGGCGGCGCCCGCCAGCAGGTTCAGCGCGTGCAGCCGCTCGCGCCCGAGCCGCTGCGCGAGCCACGGCAGCAGGAAGGCGTGCAGCGTCGCGACGCCGTTGTAGACGGCGAACAGCAGGCCCACTTGGGCGCCTGCGGCCGCGAACGCAGGCGTACCCGGCTGCGCAGCGCCGAAATGATGGGCCGCAACGACCGGCGTGCCGTAGATCCACAGCACGAAAAACCCGCACCACGAGAAGAACTGGATCAGCGCAAGCCTGCGCATGGCCACGGGCATGCCGATGAGGTCGGCGTACAAGTCGGCGAGCGGATGACGCTTCGACGCCGCCGCGAGCGGCGCGGGCATGCGGCCTGAAGCGGCGGCATCGAAGGCCTCGAGCTGCGCGGGCGAGTACTCGCGCGTGGATACGACGGTCCACAGCACCGCTGCGAGCAGCGCACCCGCTCCGATGTAGAACGCGAGCCGGTCCGTGAGCGCAAGCTCGCCCGGCGGCGCCACCGGCGACAGCCCGAAGACGTGCGTCAGCAGCCACGGCGCCGCCGAGGCGACCATCGCGCCGATGCCGATGAAGATCGTCTGCACCGCGTAGCCGGTGGTGCGCTGCTCGTCGGGGAGCATGTCGCCGACGAAGGCGCGGAACGGCTCCATCGATACGTTCAGCGCCAGGTCCAGCAGCCAGAACGCCGGCACGGCAAGCCACAGCACGCCGGAGTTCGGCAGCAGCACAAGCGCCGTCGCGCTTGCGATCGCGCCGGCGAGGAAATACGGGCGGCGACGCCCGAGCCGCCCCCAGGTGCGGTCGCTCAGGTAGCCGATCAGCGGCTGCACCAGCAGCCCGGTCACAGGACCCGCGATCCACAGGATCGGCAGCGCGTCGATCGAGGCGCCGAAGATCTGGAAGATGCGGCTGATGTTGGCCGTCTGCAGCGCGAACGCGATCTGGATGCCGAAGAAGCCGAAGGACAGATTGCCGATCGCGAGCAGCGGCAGGCGCGGCTTGCGGCTGGCGGCAGCCTGTCCGCCGGTCGAAGGTTCCGCAAATCTTTGCATGGCTGCTCTTGTCTTCGGGCACCGGCCCGCCTCACTAGGGCGCTGAGTATTACCGCAGCCGGGGGTGGAAGGCCATCGGCAGCGCAGTGCTTGACCGCCGGGCGCGGGGTAGCCTTAACTCACCGCTGGCGCCGGCGCAATGACCGGCAGGAGCGACCGTGATGCAAGCGCAGGGAACCCTCTTGACGTCCGTCGCGTTTGCACTGCTTGCCGGATGGCTCGGCATCGCCCACGCCGCACCTGCCAGCATCGAGCGCATCGATCCGCCGAACTGGTGGGTCGGCTTCCACGATCCCACGCTGCAGCTGCTGGTCCACGGACCCGCCGTCGCCTCGCTGACGCCAAGCGTCGACTACCCCGGCGTGCGGCTGACCGGCGTCACGCGCACCGCGAACCCCAACTACCTGTTCCTGACGCTGCAGGTTGGGGCCAGCGCGCTGCCCGGCACGCTGCCGCTCGAGTTCCGGGGCGACTCCGAGCTGCTGCTGCGCCGCGACTACCAGCTCGAGGCGCGCCGGAGCGGCAGCCGCGAGCGGCAGGGCTTCGACGCCGCCGACGTGATCTATCTTGCGATGCCCGACCGGTTCGCTAACGGCGATCCGTCCAACGACCAGCCGCCCGGCACGCTCGACCATCTGGACCGCAAGGACGGCGGCGCCCGCCACGGCGGCGACCTCGCGGGCCTGGTGCAGCACATCGACTTTCTCGCCGAGATGGGCTTCACGCAGCTGTGGCTGACACCCGTGGTCGAGAACGCGCAGCCCGCCTACAGCTACCACGGCTACTCGATTACCGATCACTACCGCGTCGACCCGCGCTACGGCAGCAACGAAGACCTGCAGGTGCTCTCGCGCGTAGCCCGCGAGCACGGGGTGGGCCTGATCGCCGACATCGTCGTCAACCACATCGGCTCCGGCCACTGGTGGATGCGCGACCTGCCGGACCCGGCCTGGCTGTCGGGCGACGGCGCGCGCCCGCTGACCACTCACATGCGCATGTCGGTGCAGGACCCGCATGGCGCCGAGGTCGACCGTCGACAGTTCATCGACGGCTGGTTCGACACGGCGATGCCCGATCTGCACCCGATGTTCCCGCCGCTGGGCACCTACCTGATACAGAACGCGCTGTGGTGGATCGAGTACGCGGATCTGTCGGGGTTGCGCATGGATACGTATTCGTACTCCGACAAGCGCTTCATGGCCGACTTCACGCACCGCGTCATGGCCGAGTATCCGAACCTGAACATCGTCGGCGAGGAGTTTACGGGCGACCCTGCGCTCGTGGCCTACTGGCAGGCCGGCCACGTCAATGCGGACGGCTACGCCTCGGGCCTGCCGACCTCGATGGATTTCCCGCTGCGCGAGTCGCTGCTTGCCGCCCTCACCGAGCCTGAGCAGCCGGGCAAGGGGCTCGGGCTGGTCAAGGTCTACCAGCGCCTCGCCGACGACTTCGTCTACGCCCATCCCGAACGGATGATGGTATTCGCCGACAATCACGACACGGACCGTCTGTACACGCAGCTCGGTCACGACGACGCGCTGTGGCGCATGGCCATGACGTTCATCGCCACCACCCGCGGCGTGCCGCAGATCCTCTACGGCACCGAAGTGCTGATGGCGAACGACAAGCTCGGCAACGACGGCGACCGGCGTCGCGACTTCCCCGGTGGCTGGGCGGGCGATCGTGCCGACGCGTTCAGCGGCCGAGGACTTGCACCGAGCGTCGCGGCGGCGGAAGGCTTCCTGCACACGCTGCTCACCTGGCGCCACCACGCCGCAGCCGTCCAGCACGGCACGCTGCTGCACTACGCGCCTCTCGACGGCGTCTACGTCTATTTCAGGCGCCAGGGCGCCGATGCGGTGATGGTCGCGCTCAATAAGAACGCCCGCGCGACGACGCTGGACCTGGAGCGCTTCAGCGAGGGCCTCGCCGGCGCACTCACCGGCGTCGACATCTTCACCCATGCGCGCATCGACCTTGCACACAGCATGACGCTCGCACCGCGTTCGACAAGCGTCATCGAGCTGCAGTGAGTCGGCCGCGCACGCCACGGCAGGAGAACCCGGGCATGCCGGCAAGGATGCTCAATCGCCGCCACCTGCTGCAGGGAGCGGCCGCCGGGGCGGTCATCGGCCTGGCCGGGGGCTGCGGCACGACCCGCGCCGCGGCGTCGCCTGCGCGCCTGCAGCGACACGCGCTCCTCGCCTCTGCGCACGTGGCTGCACGCGACGTGAACGTCTGGCTCCCGCCGGGATACGATGGCGGCAGCGCCCGGCATCGCGTGCTGTACATGCACGACGGCCAGAACCTGTTCGATCCCGCCTCCGGCATGGGCCACGGCCCATGGGCAGTGGACGCCGCGCTGGCTCGGATCGGCACCCTGCCCGGCCCGCCCCTGCCCATCGTGGTCGGCATCGACAACACCGCCGCGCGCTGGCGCGAGTACGCGCCGGCCGCCGCGGTCGCCGCCCTGCCCGAGCCGCTGCACACGACCGTGGTGACCGCCGGCGGCGGCGTGCCGCTGTCGGACGACTACCTGCGCTTCCTGGTCGGCGAACTCAAGCCCTACATCGACGCCCACTACCGTACCCGCCCCGGGCGTGACGACACACTGGTGGCAGGATCGAGCATGGGCGCGCTGATCTCGCTCTACGCCCTGGCCTGCCATCCGGACACGTTCGGTGCCGCCGGCTGCCTGTCGACGCATTGGCTGCTGACGACCAGCCCCGCGCTGGTCAGCGCGGGTCCCGGCCCTGACCTCGAGGCCTGCGGCAGCGCCTTCATCGACTGGCTGGCAGCGCATCTGCCGAGGGCCGGCCGGCACCGGCTGTACTTCGACCATGGCACGGTCGGACTGGACTCTCTGTACGCCCCATTCCAGTCTCGTGTCGACGCCCTCGTGGCGAGGCACGGCTACCGTCGCGGCGTGGACCTGCAGAGCCTGGTGTTCGAAGGCGCCGACCACCATGAGGCCGCGTGGCGAGCTCGGCTGGAGACGCCGCTCAGGTTCCTGCTGCTTCGCTGAGGGCCTCGCGCTCGAGCACCACCGCCGCCCGCGCGGCAAGGCGCAGCGGCGAAGCCAGCTGCACTGTCGCGCCAACGTTGCCGATCGCCGGCGCCGCGGCCGTGTCAAACAGCAGTTGCCAGCTGCCCGGCGCGAGGCCTGCGGGCACGTGAAACTCGATCGCCGCGGCGCCTGCGTTGAACAGCATCAGCAGCGGGCCGGCAGCCGGGCGCGAGCCATCCAGCAGAACGCCGATCGCACGCCCGCGCGGATCGTTCCAATCCGCCTCGTTCATCGCGTGCCCCGCCGGATGCAGCCAGGCGACGTCGTGGCCATGACCGGCTCGGCGTCCGCCCTTCAGGAACGTCTCGCGACGCAGCTCCGGTCGCCGCCGCCGGAGCTCGAGCAGCGCGCTGGTGAACTCGACCAACGACGCGTTCGCCGCCGCGAGCGACCAGTCGAGCCAGCTGACCGCATTGTCCTGGCAGTAGGCGTTGTTGTTGCCGCCCTGCGTGCGCGCGAATTCATCGCCCGCCTGTAGCATCGGCACACCCTGCGACAGCAGCAGCGTTAACAGCAGGTTGCGCATCTGGCGCTCGCGCAGCGCGAGGACGGAAGGATCATCGCTGGTCCCTTCGGCGCCACAGTTCCAGCTGAGATTGTCGGCGTGGCCGTCGGCGTTGCGCTCGAGATTCGCCTCGTTGTGCTTGTCGTTGTAGCTGACCAGGTCCGCAAGCGTGAAGCCGTCATGGGAGGTGACGAAGTTGATGCTGGCGGAAGGCTTGCGGCCGTGCTCTCGGAACAGGTCGCTGGATCCTGCGAAGCGCTCGGCGAAGGCGCCCAGGACGTGCGGGTCGCCGCGCCAGAACGAGCGCACCGAGTCCCGGTAGCGGTCGTTCCACTCGGACCAGCCGGCCGGAAAGGCACCCAGTTGGTAGCCGCCCGGGCCGATGTCCCACGGCTCCGCGATCAGCTTGACGTAGGCGAGGATCGGATCGGCGCGCAGCGTCGCGAACAGCGCGGCGCTGCGATCGAAGCCGCCGGGACCACGCCCGAGCACGGGCGCAAGATCGAAGCGGAAGCCGTCGATGTGCATCGCCTCGACCCACCAGCGCAGCGAATCGGTGATCAGCGCGCGCGTCGCGGCATCCTCGCTGTTGATGGTGTTGCCGCAGCCGGTGAGGTTGTCGTACTGGCGCAGGTCGGAGCCCGCGGGTCGATAGTAGGCTCGGTTGTCGAAGCCTTTCAGCGACAGCGTCGGGCCGTGCTCGTTGCCTTCGGCGGTGTGATTGAAGACGACGTCGAGGATGACTTCGAGGCCAGCCGCGTGCAGCGCCTTGACCATCTGACGGAATTCGTCGACTGGATCGACGAGCGCATATTGCGTGGCTGGCGCCGACCAGGCCAGCGGGTTGTAGCCCCAGTAGTTGACCAGTCCCCGCTCGCGCAGGAAGTCTTCGGTCGCAAACGCCTGTACTGGCAGGAGTTCGACGGCGGTGACGCCGAGGCGCAGCAGACCCTCGATCACCGCCGGCTGTGCGAGCCCGAGGTAGGTCCCGCGCAGCCGCTCGGGCACATCCGGATGGCGCGCGGTATAGCCCTTGACATGCAGTTCGTAGAGCACCGTGTCGCGCCACTGCGTACCGGGCGCACGATCGTCGCCCCAGTCGTAGCGATGATCGACGACGCGACAGCGCGGCATCGCGGCGGCGCTGTCGATCGAGAAGGCATCGCCGTCGTCGAACAGCGCCCGCGCGTGGCGCGGCTCGCCCGTCACCGCGCGCGCACAAGGGTCTACCAGCAGCTTGTGCGGGTTGCAGCGCAGGCCCCGCTGCGGCGCATACGGGCCGTGGACGCGGTAGCCGTAGAGCGTGCCGACACCGGCGAACCGCTCCGGCAGGAAGCCGTGCCAGACATCGCCACTGCGCGCCGGCAAACGCACCGTGCCCCGCGGCGAGCCATCCCGCGCATCGAACAGGCACAGCTCGACCGCCTCGGCCGGGCGGGAATGGACCGCGAAGTTGACCCCGCGGCCGGTGGGCGTGGCCCCGAGCGGGGACGGCGCGCCCGCCTCGATCGCCGCCGCGAGCGCCTTCGGGTCACACGCCGGCATCGTCAGGCCAGGCGCAGGATCAGCGCGCCGAGCGGCGGCAGGGGTAGCCGCAGCGCATGCCGCCGTCCCTGCGCGCCGCCGTCAGCCGTGACGAAGTCCTGCACGCCACAGTAGCCGGAGCCGCCGTAGCGCGCATCGTCGGAGTCGAACACCTTGACGTAGCGGCCCGGCGCGTCGACACCAACCCAGTAGTCGTCGCGCGGCACGGGGGTGGCGTTGAATACGCACACCAGCGGACTGCCGTTGTCGCCATGGGTCGCGCGGCGCTCGAAGGCGAACACGCTCTGCGCCGCGTTGTGCAGGTCGATCCAGGCAAAGCCGTCGCCGTCGGCATCCGAACCGTGCAACTGCGGCGCCCCGCGATACAGCAGGTTCAGGTCGCGGCTGAGGTCGCGCAGCCTGCGATGACGCTCGTCGCCCAGCAGCGGCCAGTCGAGTGCCTCGGCATGACGCCACTCGTGCCACTGGCCGAACTCCTGGCCCATGAACATCAGCTTCTTGCCCGGATGGACGGCCATGTAGGCGAGGAAAAGTCGGTAGTTGGCCCGCTTCTGCCACTCGTCACCTGGCATCTTGTCCAGCAGCGAGCGCTTGCCGTGCACGACCTCGTCGTGCGAAATCGGCAGCATGAACTTCTCGGACCAGGCGTAGACGAACGAAAAGGTGACCAGCCGGTGCTCGTGGGAGCGGTAGACCGGGTCCAGCTCCCAGTATCGCAGCGTGTCGTTCATCCAGCCCATGTTCCACTTGAACGTGAAGCCCAGACCACCGAGGTGGGTTGGCTGCGTGACGCCCGGGAACGCCGTCGATTCCTCCGCGACCATGATCGCGCCAGGTGCGTACTCGCGCACCGCCCAGTTCAGGTGCCGCAGGAAGTCGATCGCCTCGAGGTTCTCGCGCCCGCCGTAGCGGTTCGGCACCCACTGGCCTTGCGAACGGCTGTAGTCCAGGTAGAGCATGGACGCCACCGCGTCCACGCGCAGGCCGTCGAGGTGGAACTCGTTGAGCCAGAACAGCACGTTCGCGACCAGGAAGTTCTTCACCTCGTTACGGCCGAAGTTGAAGATCTTCGTGCCCCAGTCCATGTGCTCGCCCTGGCGCGGGTCGGCGTGCTCGTACAGCGCAGTGCCGTCGAATTCGATGAGGCCGTGGTCGTCCTTGGGGAAGTGCGCCGGCACCCAGTCCATCAGCACGCCAATGCCCGCCGCGTGGCAGCGGTCGACGAAGTGCATGAAATCGCGCGGCGTGCCGAAGCGCGCGGTGGCCGCGTAGTAGCCACCGACCTGGTAGCCCCACGAGCCGTCGAACGGGTGTTCGGCGACGCCCATCAGCTCGATGTGCGTGTAACCCATGTCGAGCACGTACGGGATCAGCTGCTCGACGGCCTCCTGCCAGTTCAGGAACGGCGGATGGCGCCCGCTCACCTGGCGCCAGGAGCCCAGGTGCACCTCGTAGACATTGATCGGCTGGCGCCGCGGGTCGGCGCGCCCGCGCGCGGCGAGCCAGTCGTCGTCGTGCCACTGGAATCCACCGAGATCACTCACCAGCGAGCAGTTGGCGGGCCGCAGCTCCATCGCCGTGCCGTACGGGTCCGACTTCAGGCAGGTGCTGCCGGTGGCCGTGCGGATCTCGAACTTGTAGGCGGTGCCCGCGCCGATCTGCGGCACGAACAGCTCCCACACGCCGCTGCCGCCGCGCGCCTGCATCGCATGGCGGCGGCCGTCCCAGAGGTTGAAGGGGCCGACGACGCTGACGCGCGCCGCGTTGGGCGCCCAGACCGCGAAGTGCGTGCCGGCAATTCCCTCGAGGACGGTTGGGTGCGCACCGAGCTTCGACCAGATGCGGTAATGGTTGCCCTCGCCGAACAGGTAGAGGTCGAGGTCGGTGAGCTGCGGCGCGAAGTAGTACGGGTCCAGCTTGGCAAGCTCGCTGCCGTCGGCGTAACGCACGCGCAGCCGGTACGGCACCAGCGGGCGGCGATACGGCACACGCCCCTCGAACACGCCGGCCGGGTGCACGCGCTCGAGCGGCCGGGCAACGCTGCCCGGCTCGTCCTCCCAATACACCGCGACCTCGACCGCGTCCGGTTCCAGCGCGCGAACGACACACAGCGGCTGTTCCTGCGGGCGTGCCAGCTCGTGATAGCCGAGCACCGAGCGCGGCTCGCGGTAGGTTGCAGCGACGATGGACTCGAGCACCGCCGGCTCCAGCGCGCCGGGCACCCCGCTTCCTGTCTTCGAGCTGCGCGGCTTGGCCATCAGATTACGGGCCGGATGTTCCAGATGTTGTCGGCGTACTCGCGGATGCTGCGGTCGCTGGAGAAGAATCCCATGTTGACGCAGTTGACGACCGCGGCGCGACTCCAGCGATCGGCATCGAGGTACAGCGCATCGACACGCTCCTGCGCCTCGAGGTAGGCACGAAAGTCCGCCAGCACGAAGAACGGCTCACCATCGCAGGTGAGCCGATCGACGACCGACTTCGCGTCGGCAACGTTGTCAGGCGTAAAGTAGCCCGCGTCGATCATCGCGAGGGTCTCGGCGAGCTCGGCATCCGCGCGCACGAGGTCCGACGGCACGTAGCCGCGGGCGCGGTGCGCGGCGACCTCCTCAGCGGTCATGCCGAAGATGAACACGTGCTCGGCACCGACGTGGTCACGGATCTCGATGTTGGCGCCGTCGAGCGTGCCAATCGTGAGCGCGCCGTTCAGGGCGAGCTTCATGTTGCCGGTACCCGAGGCTTCCATGCCGGCGGTGGAGATCTGCTCCGACAGGTCGGCGGCCGGCATGATCCGCTGTGCGAGCGAGACGTCGTAGTCGGGCAGGAACACGACCTTCAAGCGGCCGCCCACGATCGGATCCGAATTGACGACGCGGGCGACGTTGTTGATCAGCCGGATGATCGCCTTGGCCATGTGGTAGCCGGGCGCGGCCTTGCCGGCGAAGATCACGGTGCGCGGCACGACTGGCGCCGCCGGGTCCCGGCGGATGCGGTTGTAGCGCGTCACCACATGCAGCAGGTTCAGCAGCTGGCGCTTGTACTCATGGATGCGCTTGACCTGCACGTCGAAAAGCGACGCCTCGTCGACGTCAATGCCGGCGCGGGTGCGGATCGCATTGACCAGGCGCTGCTTGTTGGCGAGCTTGATCGCGCGGAAACGGCGCCTGAAGTCAGGGTCGTCCGCAGCGTCACGCAGCCGCTCGAGTTCCTCGAGGTCGTTCTCCCAGGCGTTGCCGAGCCGCTCGGTCAGCAGCGTCGACAGGCCCGGGTTCGACTGCTTCAGCCAGCGCCGCACGGCGATGCCGTTGGTCACGTTGGTGAACCGCTCCGGCCACAGCGCGGCGAAGTCGGCGAAGATGGTCTGGGTCATCAGGGTCGAGTGCAGCTTCGCCACGCCGTTGACGCGCCGACTGCCGACTACGGCCAGGTGCGCCATGCGCACGCGCCGGCCCTGGTCCTCGTCGATGATCGACATTCGCCGGCGCCGCTCGATGTCGCCTGGATAGTGGGCACTGACCTCGTCGAGGAAGTTGCGATTGATCTGGTAGATGATCGCCAGGTGCCGCGGCAGCAGCCGCTCGAACAAGCTGACCGGCCAGGTCTCCAGCGCCTCCGGCAGCAGCGTGTGGTTGGTGTAGCCGAACACGCGCCGCGCGATCCCGTAGGCCCGCTCCCACTCCAGGTCGTGCACGTCGACCAGCAGGCGCATCAGCTCCGCGATCGACAGTGACGGATGTGTGTCGTTGAGCTGGATCGCGACCGCGTCCGGCAGGTCGTCGAGTGCGCGGCCCTCCGCCAGCAGCGTCGCCAGCAGGTCCTGCAGGCTCGCGCTGACGAAGAAGTACTGCTGGCAGAAGCGCAGCTCCTTTCCCTGCGGCGTCGAGTCATCCGGGTACAGCACGCGCGAGAGGTTCTTGGCGGCGATCTGGTCCGCAACCGCGCCAGGATAGTTGCCGGCGTTGAACTCGCCCACCTTGAACGGCTCCACCGCGCGTCCCGACCACAGCCGCAGGTGGTTGACGGTCGGGCTGCGGTTGCCGGGCACGAGGTTGTCGAAGCCGACCGCGAGCATCTTGCGCGTCTCGATCCAGCGATGACGCGTGCGCCCCGCGGCGTCGGTCTCGGCGAGACAGCGACCGCCGAAGTTGATTTCGTAGCGTGCCTCCGGGCGGGTCAGCTCCCATGGGTCGCGCAGCCGCAGCCAGGAGCTGGCGATCTCGCGCTGCGAGCCGTCGGCGTTTATGACCTGGGTGAAGATGCCGTAGTCGTAGCGAATGCCATAGCCGATCGCCGGGTACTGCAAGGTCGCGAGCGAGTCGAGGAAGCAGGCCGCGAGCCGGCCGAGGCCGCCGTTGCCAAGGCCCGGGTCGTGCTCCTCGGCGGCGATCGTCTCCAGATCGAAGCCCAGGTCCTGCACCGCCAAGCGCGTCGCCTGGAGCAGATCGCCATCGAGGCTGCTGAGCGCGTTGATGAGCGCGCGCCCGGGAAGGAACTCCACCGACAGGTAGCAGATGCGCTTGACGTGCGCACGCGCGACGCGACGCTGGGTCGCGACCCAGCGCGCGGAGAGCTCCTCGCGCACGGCGTTCGCCAGTGCCTCGTAGATGTCGCGCGGCCCGGCGCGCTCGGGGTCACGGCCGAGAACACGGACCAGCCGGTCCAGGAGCACGTCGCGGATATTGCCGGCGTGCAGGGTTCGCCCCGCCGCCCCGTCCAGATCACCAGTTGCTGCATTCACCAGGTCGTCCACCACTTCGCCAGGGGCGGCAGGAAGATACCCTTTCGAAGGGCCTCCACACCATCCTGCGGCGCGACGAGCGAGGCCATCGCACCGTTTTGGGGCGTCATTTTTTTCAGGCGTCGGGCGACTCGGCCTCAAGTGCCGTGACCCGGCGGTAGGTCTTGGGCAGCATCGCGCCACGCTGCGCGCGCTCGCCCCGGTACGGCTCGAGCTCGTGGTAAGCGAGCGTCATGGCCCGCTCGCCGCAGACCACGCGCAGCCGTCCGCCCGGCGCGATCACGGCCATGCCGACCATCTGCTCGCCGAAGAACCCGCCTTTGGGCGCGTGCACGTTGAACAGCTTGTTGCCTTTGCCCTTCGCCATCGCCGGCACCTCGCCCAGCGGGAAGACGAGCAGCCGCCCATCCTGGCCGTCGACGGCCGCGGCCACCGCGACCAGCGCACGGGCGTGCTCGGCGACCGGCGCCGCCGGCAACGCCTTTGCGCCCTCCGGCACCGTCAGCACGGCCTTGCCGGCACGGTTGCGCGCATACAGGTCTTCCAGCCTGACGACGAACCCATAGCCGGCGTCGCTGGCCAGCAGCCAGCGGTCGGCCGGCTCGCCGATCATCACGCACGGGAACGAGGCGCCGTCCGGCGGATCGACGCGAGCGGACATCGGCTCACCCTGGCCGCG
>JANXQL010000023.1 GCA_025356815.1 Pseudomonadota bacterium | reverse complement strand
GCCGGCGCTTGTATTCGTTGACCTTCAGCAAATGGGTCACGCGTTTCACGTCCGCGTCGAGAAAGCCCATCGCCACAATTTCCGACGGCGAACGGTCCTGCTCCATGAATAATTCAACGATCTGGTCGAGCGTATCGTAGGGTGGCAGCGAATCCTGATCCCTCTGATCCAATCGCAGTTCCGCGCTCGGCGGCCGGGTGATGACGCGCTCGGGAATGACGCGGGACAGGCGGTTGCGATAGGTACACAATTTATAGACGAGTGTCTTGGACACGTCCTTGAGGATCGCGTAGCCGCCAGCCATGTCGCCGTAGAGGGTTGAGTAGCCGACCGCCATTTCGCTCTTGTTGCCGGTCGTGACCACCATCGCGCCGAATTTGTTGGACAGCGCCATCAGCAGGGTGCCGCGGACGCGGGCCTGGATGTTTTCCTCGGTGGTATCCGGCGCCCGGCCATCGAACTCATGTGCCAGCGATGACTTGAACGCTTCGAACATCGGCGTAACCGGAATCTCGGAGTAACGCACACCCTGGATTTGCATCATCTCGCGCGAGTCGTCGAGCGAGATCTGGGCAGTGAATTCGGAGGGCATCATCACCGCGTGCACGCGCTCCCGCCCCAGCGCGTCCGCCGCGATCGCAAGCGTCAGCGCCGAGTCGACGCCGCCGGACAGGCCCATCACGACGCCCGGGAAACGGTGCTTGCCGACATAGTCGCGCACACCCAGCACCAGCGCCTCGTAGACGCTTGCCTCCTCGCTGAGCTCAGGCTCAATCTCGCCAGGCGCCGGCACCAGCCGGCCATCGATGCGCGCCAGTTCGACGATGGCCTCGGCCTCGCGCCAGGCGGGCAGCCGCTGCGTCACCGAGCCGTCGGCGGCCATCACGAAGCTATTGCCGTCGAACACCAGCTCGTCCTGGCCACCGACCAGGTTCAGGTACACCAGCGGCAGGCCGGTCTCGCGCACCCGCTCGGCCGCGACCGACTCGCGCTCGCGCTGCTTGTGCAGCTGGAACGGCGAGGCGTTGATCACCAGCAACGCCTCCGCCCCTGCGGCGCGCGCGGCGCGCGCCGGTTCCGCCTCCCAGATGTCCTCGCACACCAGCATCGCCACGCGCGCGCCACGCACGTCGACCAGCGTCGGTGCCTGGCCGGCCGTGAAGTAGCGCTTCTCGTCGAACACCCGGTAGTTCGGCAGCGCCTGCTTGCGGTGATTGGCGTAGACGCGGCTACCGCGGATCAGCGCTGCGGAATTGAAGATCTCCGTGCCGTGGTACTCCGGATAGCCGACGATGACGTCGACGCGCAGCGCGCGGTCGCACAGACGACGCACGGCCGCCTGCACCTGGCGGCGGAAGCCGGAATGGAACAGCAGATCCTCGGGCGGATAGCCGGCGAGCGCGAGTTCCGGCAGCAGCACGAGGTCCGCGCCAGAGGCCGCGCCGCGTTCGGCCGCCTCGAGCACGCGAGCGGCATTGCCGTCGATGTCGCCGACGAACAGATTGTACTGGGCGAGAAACAGGCGTAGCGGAGCGTCGCGCATCGGATCCGGATCCCCGGCAGGTCGGCAGCCGGCGCGACGCTCACGCGCCGCGCCGGGAGAGTCAGCGGCGGCGCGCCGCCTTGGACGGCTTGGCCTTGGCCTTGGCCTTGGCCTTAGGCTCGGGCTTGGGCTTGGCCTTCGACGTTGGCTTGGACTTGCCCTTCGCCCCGGCCGCGCCCTTCACGGGGGTCTTCGACTTGGCCGGTGGGCGCCTCGCCATCGGTACCGGCGCCGCCTTGGCGTGCGCGGCCCTGGCCTTGGCCTTGGCCTTCGCCTTCGGCTTCGCGCCCTTCAGCGCCGCCGCCATCGCCGTCCCCAGCTGTGCGGGCGAGCGCACGGTGTTCACGCCTGCGCGCTCGAGGGCCGCGTACTTGTCGGCCGCGGTGCCCTTGCCGCCAGCGATGACAGCGCCCGCGTGGCCCATGCGCTTGCCCGCCGGGGCGGTCACGCCCGCGATGTAGGCAACGACGGGCTTGGTGACGTGGTCGCGGATGTAGGCCGCGCCCGCCTCCTCGTCGCTACCGCCGATCTCGCCCACCATGATGATGCCCTGCGTCTTCGGGTCGGACTCGAACAGCGCCAGCACGTCGACGAAATTCATGCCGCGCACCGGATCCCCGCCGATGCCGACGCAGGTGCTCTGGCCGAGCCCGAGACGGGTGGTCTGGAAGACCGCCTCGTAGGTGAGCGTGCCCGAGCGCGAGACGATGCCGATCTTGCCCGGCTGGTGGATGAAGCCCGGCATGATGCCGACCTTCGCCTCGCCGGGGGTGATCACGCCGGGGCAGTTCGGGCCCACCAGGCGCGCGTCGTAGCTCTTCAGCACTTCCTTGACGCGGATCATGTCGTTCACCGGGATGCCCTCGGTAATGCACACGATCAGCTTGATGCCGGCATCGGCTGCCTCGAGGATGGCGTCCGCTGCGCCGGCGGCCGGCACGTAGATCATGCTGACATCGGCGCCGGTGGCGTTGACCGCATCGTGCGCGGTGTTGAACACCGGCAGGCCGAGGTGCGTCTGCCCGGCACGGCCCGGAGTGACGCCACCGACCATGTTCGTGCCGTAGGCGATGCACTGCTCGGAGTGGAAGGTGCCCTGCTTGCCGGTGAAGCCCTGGCAGATCACGCGGCTCTTCTTGTTGAGAAGGATGCTCATGGAGATGGGTTCCTAGCGGCCGGCGGCCAGGCGCACGGCCTTGGTCGCGGCGTCGGTGAGGTCGCTGGCAGCGGTGATCGCAAGGCCACTGGCCGCGAGCTGCTTGCGGGCGAGGTCCGCGTTCGTTCCCTCGAGGCGCACGATGACCGGCACCGATACCCCGACCGTCTTGACGGCGGCGACGATGCCCTCGGCGATGATGTCGCAGCGGACGATGCCGCCGAAGATGTTGACCAGGATCGCCTTCACCTTCGAATTCGACAGGATCAGCTTGAACGCCGCCGTGACGCGCTCCGGCGTCGCGCCACCACCGACGTCCAGGAAGTTCGCGGGATCCCCGCCGTGCAGCTTGATCAGGTCCATCGTCGCCATCGCAAGCCCGGCGCCGTTGACCATGCAGGCGATGTCGCCGTCGAGCGAGACGTAGTTGAGATCGTGCGCGGAGGCTTCGACTTCACGCGCGTCTTCCTGGGAGGTGTCGCGGTAGTGGGCGATCGCGCCCTGCCGGTACATCGCGTTGGAGTCGATATTGATCTTGGCGTCCAGCGCGAGCACCGCGCCCTCGTCGGTGACGATCAGCGGGTTGACCTCGACCAGGCCCGCGTCGTGCTCCACATAGAGGTTGTAGATGCCGCGCAGGATCTTCTCGAAGGCCGCGACCTGCTTGCCCTCGAGGCCGAGGCCGAACGCCAGCTGGCGCGCCTGATAGCCGGACAGACCGACCGCAGGATGCAATTCGACCCTCAGGATCCGCTCCGGGGTGTGCTCGGCCACCTCCTCGATGTCCATGCCGCCGTCCGCGGAGGCGATGAACGCGAGCCGACTGCGGTCGCGGTTCAGCAGCAGGCTGACGTACAGTTCGCGGGCAATCTTCGAGCCGACCTCGACGTAGACCTGGTGGATCGGCAGGCCCTCGGGACCGGTCTGCTTGGTGACCAGCCGCTGACCGATCAGCGCGCTCGTGGCCGCGCGTACCTCGGCGACGCTCCGACACACCTTGACCCCACCCGCCTTGCCACGCCCACCGGCGTGGACCTGCGCCTTGACCACCCACAGGGCGCCGCCCAGGGCCTCGGCGGCCGCGGCGGCTTCATCGGCGTTGGATGCCACCCGTCCCGCCGGAACGGCTACGCCGTACCGATTGAACAGCTCTTTGGCCTGATATTCATGCAAATTCATCGTCACTGTGCGCGGTTCGCCGCGCCTCCAAGCCTGAGTTTCGGACGGCTATTCTGCGCGATGCGGAGCACGTTAGGCAAAGTCGCTCACCGCCGCGGCGTGCGGCCCGAAGGCCGCGATCAATGCTACATTGCGCCCGCCGCGTCCCAACCTCGCGGCGAGTTGCCCCCGGGGTCAGCGGATGACGACGAGCGCGCGCGGACACCACGACACGCCCGACCTGCCCTGGCGCGTGCTCGGCCTTTTGAACCTGTTCCGGCTGCTGGCGCCGGTCGTGCTGCTGCTGGTGTTCAGCTTCGGCGGCGAGCCGCGCCTGGTGGGAGCCGCGCACGCCGAGCTGTTCCGCGCTGCCTGCGTCGGCTACTTCGTCGCCGGTATCGGCCTGATCGCGGTCTTCAAGCGCCGCGACGCCCCCGCCGCCTGGCACGAATACGTCCCCGGCATCGTCGATATCCTCGCGCTGTGCACGCTGGTGTTCGCCAGCGGTGGCGCGGAGAGCGGGCTTGGCATCATGCTGTTCGTGCCGGTCGCCGGTCTGTCGGTGCTGCTCGGCTCCCGCGGCGCCGCGGTCACGGCCGCAGGCGCCGGGCTCGCCCTGCTGCTGCAGCAGGGCGCCGCCTGGATCGACGGCAGCGCGGGGCCGCTCGGCTTCGCCCAGGCGGGCTACTACGGCGCGGTGCTGTTCGTCGCGGCCGTCGGCGGCAGTTTCATGGCGCGTCGACTGCGCGAGACCGAGGAGGTCGTCCGCCAGCGCGACATCGACGTCGCGAACCTTGCCGAACTGTCCGAGTACATCGTCCGCCACCTGCGCGAGAGCATTGTCGTGGTCGACGCCGAGGACCGGGTGCGCCTGATCAACGAGTCCGCGCAGCAGTTGCTCGGTCCCGACGCACGCCCCGGGGCGCTGCTCGGCGAGATCGCGCCGCGACTGCTGTACCACATCGAGCGCTGGCGCCACGGCAACGGCGTGCAGACGCCGGCCTCGGGTCTGGTGGCGGCGGACGGCAGCCGGGAGTTCGACGTGCATCTGGCCGCCCTCGGTCGCGGCACGCCGGGGCCTGTGATCGCGTTTTTGACCGATACGACGCAGATCGCCGAGCGGGTACAGCAGAGCAAACTTGCGGCGCTCGGCCGACTGTCGGCCAGCATCGCGCACGAGATCAGAAACCCCGTCGGGGCGATGAGCCATGCCGGTCAGCTGCTGGCCGAGGCCGTGGAACTCGGCGCCGAGGAGCGGCGCATGATCGAGATCATCACTGTCAACGCCGACCGTGTCAGCACCATCATCGCCAACGTCCTGCAGCTGTCGCGGCGCGAGACGACCCGGCCGGCGCGGCTGTGGCTCAATGACTGGCTGGGCGAGTTCATCGACGAGTTCTGCGAAACGCTGCAGCTGCCGGAGGGGCGGGTGCAGCTGGTCACGCCGGACGCCGATATCGAAGTGCGCATCGACCCGACCCACCTGCGACAGATCGTCTGGAACCTGTGCGAAAACGCCGCCCGGCACAGCGGCGAAGTGCCGGAGCAGCCGCCGGTGGAGCTGCGCACCGGCCGGCTCCCCGGCAGCGGCCGGCCTTTCCTCGAGGTCGCCGACCGCGCCTCGGGCATCCCGGCGTCCGCCGCGGAACGTATATTTGAGCCGTTCTTCACCGGTCGGCGCGGCGGCACGGGGCTTGGGCTGTTCATCGCCCGGGAACTGGCGCAGTGCAACGGTTCGCTCTTGGTCTACGAGGCGCGCCCGGGCGGTGGCAGCCTGTTCCGGGTCGTGTTCGCCGACCCGTTGCGCTGGGAGGGTCGTACTGATGACTAAGCCGATGGTCCTGATCGTCGATGACGAGCCCGACCTGTGCGAGCTGCTGTC
>JANXQL010000138.1 GCA_025356815.1 Pseudomonadota bacterium | reverse complement strand
GCCACCAACAGTGCCGCCTGCGACGCCAGGCCCAGCGTTCTTCTGCCAAGCACCTGCGCGTGGATTGCACTCTAGACCGGCGGCCGGATAGTCGCCACTCGCAACCGACTCATTAAAATCGACGCTGGACGCGGCATACAGCCAGTCTCAGTCCGCGGTTCCCATGTGGCAGCCAGCTCGACTCGCCGCGCAGCGTACCGCGCGCGCTGGTATCGCGGGCGAGTTGAACCCGGGCCAGCGATAGAATCGGGCTCTCGGGCAGGCAAACCAGAACGCACCCCGGCTTCGCGAGCAGTGCGTAGGGCGCGGCGGGGTCGCGGTAGGAGGAACCGCCGATCCTCGTTGGGTCGCCGCCCGCGAGCGTCCAGTATTGGCGATCAGGAAGCCGATTGAAATCTTGCAAGGTGGCTCCGGGCAGACGCCTCGGTCCTCGTCTCCGGGTCGGTCGTATCGTCGACCTTGCCACGGGTTGCGACCTCCATCTCCTCGATGGCGGACAATGGAAGGCCTCGGTCAGGCCTCCCGCGGAGCCGCATCTGCATGGCAGACTCGCGGGGGACGCTAGAGTCCGATGGCGGTAGTCCAAGCAGCGATTCCACTACGTCTCGGCTCGCGAGTCGGTGCGCCAGCCCACTCACAACTGGAATCGACGCGATTGCGAACCTTCCCGGTTCCGCTGCGTCCGCTCCCGGCCCCGCGAGCGGCGCGTGCGATCACGGCAGGCTGCGTGCCGGTCGGCCGGTCGGCCGGTCTCGGGCTTGCCTCCATCCCGGCAAGCCCCGGCAACGCCGAATCCGCTGCCCGGCCCCCGAGGCCTGTCGCCAATGGCCGACGCCGGTCGCGTTGAAGCAGGGCCTGCCATCGCGGACACTGCGGCGCTCAGGTGGCTGTAAGACGGCCGCCGGCGGGCCTGTGTCCGCTGCCCTACATTCCGCGCCCGAAGGCGCATTGATTGAGAAGGTTCCAAATAATATGAAGACCTGCCATTCCCTGCCCGCTCGCGTCATCGCCAGCGTCGTCGTTACCGCGTTCCTCGCCGCTGCCCTGCCCGTCAACGCCTATGCCGCCATGATCGCGACGGACACCGTGGCGCAGCAGACCAGCCGTGCCGAGAATCTCGCGAAGGTCCGTACCATGTTCTCGCGGCAGGATGTGGCGCAGCGTCTGCAGTCGCTCGGCGTTGATCCAGTCGATGCCCTGCAGCGCGCTGCCGCGCTCAGCGACGCGGACCTCGCCCAGCTGTCGGTCAAGGCCGACCAGCTGCCTGCCGGCGGCGACGGTGGCCTGTTCGCGCTGATCGGCGTGGTGTTCGTCGTGCTGCTGCTCCTCGATTACCTCGACGTCATCCACGTCTTCCATCATCGTCGTTGATAGCGCCGCTGCGCCGGCTGCCAGCAGCCTGCCTGCTGCTGGTCGCGGCGTCGGGATGCACGACGGTACGCCTGCGCGAAGCTGACGCCGTCCAGGAGCGGCTGGAACTGGCCGATGTGCCGTTCTTCGCGCAGACCGAGCACCAGTGCGGACCAGCTTCGCTGGCCATGACCCTCGGTGCATCGGGACTGGACGTCGCGCCCGAGGTGCTCTCGCACGAGGTGTACACACCCGGCCTCAAGGGAAGCCTGCAGGCAGAACTGCAGGCCGCGGCGCGCCGTCACGGCCGCCTGCCCTACACGCTTGCCCCTACCCTGCCTGCGCTCGTGCGCGAACTCGAGGCCGGGCGACCGGTACTGGTGCTGCAGAACTTCGGGCTCTCGCGGGCGCCGTTGTGGCACTACGCGGTCGTGATCGGCTACCAGCGCGCGAGCGACCGGTTCGTGCTCCGCACCGGCACGACGCGACGCGAGCTACTCGCTGCAGCACGATTCGACGGCACCTGGCGCCGCGGCGGGTCCTGGGCGATGGTCGTGCTGCGGCCCGGCGAAGTGCCGGTGACCGCGACTGCCGCGGACTACGTGGTCGCGGCGCAGGCCTTGGCGGCGAGCACCGGACCTTCGGTGGCAGGTCCTGCATTCGACGCCGCCGTTGCCCGTTGGCCCGATGAATCGCTGGTGTGGTTGGCGCTTGGCAATCTTCGGCTGATGCGCAAGGAGGATCGGGCTGCAGAGGACGCGTTCGCGGAAGCCGTAAGGCGTCGCCCAGGCGACGCCGCAGCCCGAAACAACCGGGCGCTGTTGCTGGCGCGCCGGGGCTGTGTTGCCGCAGCGCGCGCGGAGATCGAACTTGCCCTCAAGAACGCGACGGGGACGTCGCTCGAGGCGAGCGTTGCCGACAGCGCCAAAGAAATACGTCAGTCGGCGGCCGGCGCCACGGACACCGGTTGCCCGGCGCCGTAGCGAGGCAGCTCAATCGTCGCGGCCACCCCCACGCTGGTCGTCGTCGTGGCCGTGACCGTGACCCTTGTCGTGGCCCTTGCCATGACCACGGTCGTCGCGCCGATCCTCGCGCCTCTCCTGGCCGCGACCTTCGTGACGGCGGGCATACTCGTTGCGATACCAGCCGTCCTGGACAAAGTACACGCGCCGGCCGCAGGCCTGGTACTCGGCGCAATGTTGCTTCCAGTGCTTTTCGTGCCCCGGCGGCACATGCAGATACATCGGTTCGGCCTCGACGTACCGCGGGCCGCGCTCGATGATCATCGGCTGCGCGTAGACCACGGAGGGACGCGGATAGTCACCGATGTTGATCTGTCCGTAGAAGCCGGGTTCGTTAACGCCGATCGACACGGATAGGTCACCGGCAAACGCGGGCGCGCTCATGACCATCAGCGTCGCGGCAATCAGGGGAATCTTCACGTGGGTTTCTCCTCTTGAGGGTTTGCCCGCCGTCGCCGCAGCCCATGGGCGGGTGGTCGGCGGCAGGACGCGGTAGTCGCGTATCGTCCTATTGTATTCCCCCGGGCGGCCAGGAACGTGAAGCCGTCGTCATCGATGAGCGACGCCGCCCGCCGGCCATCGCAAGCAGCGTGTTCAGATCTGTCCGCGTGGGAAGAAGTGCTTGCGCGTGCGGCCTGCCGTACGGACCACGGCGCGCAGAAAGTGTAGTTGCGCACGGCGACGGACGGCCGCCATGGCGCCCGCGGTCGACCGAAGACGCGGACGGGGTATGCGCCTGCGCGCGAATTCGGCGGAGCTTCAGGCGTCGCGAGTCACGCGTTCCGGAAACCGCCGGCGGCGGCGGCCGAGCCCGGTGGCGAAGGGTTTCGCCATCGGGCAGGCACGTTCAGCCGTAGCGCTTGGCGACTGCCTCGAGCGGCATCGGCTTGATGCGGTCGGCCTGACCGGCCGTTCCGAACGCCTCGAAGCGGTCCTTGCAGATGCCGGCGGCCGCCTTGATCGCAGGTCCGAGCAGCTTGCGCGGATCGAACTCGCTCGGGTCGGTGAACAGCACCTTGCGGATCGCACCGGTCATCGCGAGGCGAATGTCGGTGTCGATATTGATCTTGCGCACCCCGTGCTTGATGCCGCGCTGGATCTCCTCGACCGGCACGCCGTAGGTCTCCTTCATCTTGCCGCCGTACTCGCGGATGATGGCGAGCCACTCCTGCGGCACGCTGGAGGAACCGTGCATGACCAGGTGCGTGTTCGGGATCGCCTCGTGGATCTGGCGGATGCGGTCGATCGCGAGGATGTCGCCGGTCGGCTTGCGCGTGAACTTGTACGCGCCGTGGCTGGTGCCGATCGCGATCGCGAGCGCGTCGACGCCGGTCTTGGCGACGAAGTCCTTGGCCTGCACCGGGTCGGTGAGCAGCATGTCGTGGGTCAGCTTGCCCTCGGCGCCATGGCCGTCCTCCTCGCCCGCCTCGCCTGTCTCCAGCGAGCCGAGACAGCCGAGCTCGCCTTCGACCGACACGCCGATGCAGTGGGCCATCTGCACGACCAGTTGAGTGGTGCGGACGTTGTATTCGTAGTCCGCCGGGGTCTTGCCGTCGCTCTTGAGCGAGCCGTCCATCATCACGCTGGTGAACCCCGAGCGGATCGACGACTGGCACACGGCCGGCGAAGTGCCGTGGTCCTGGTGCAGCACGATCGGGATGTCCGGATGAGCCTCGACCGCCGCCAGGACGACGTGGCGCAGGTACGTCTCGCCTGCGTACTTGCGCGCGCCGGCGGAGGCCTGAAGGATCACCGGGCTGCGGGTCAGTTCGGCGGCGTCCATAATCGCGCGGACCTGCTCCACGTTGTTGACGTTGAACGCAGGCACGCCGTAGTCGTGTTCCGCAGCGTGATCGAGCAGTTGCCGGAGCGAAATGAGCGCCATGGATAGGTCCTCGGTTGGCGATTGAACGAATGTACAGCACCGCCCGACCGGACCCGATGGCGTCCGTGGCGGCCAGCGCGGCAACTATACCGGGATTTCGACCAGCCCCGGAATCCGGGAATTCCCCGCGGCCGTCAGTCCAAGCAGCGTCGACAGCTCGGCGAGCGTCTCGACCCGGCCATCGCAGTCGAGCAGCCGCGGATCATTGCCCTCGTTGTAGCCGTAGGGCACGCAGACGACCGGCATGGGGGCGGCACGCGCGGCGAGCACGTCGTTCAGGGAGTCGCCGACCATCAGCGTCGCGTCAACCGCGACGCCAAGCTCGCGGCAGGCGTGCCACAGCGGGTCGGGCGCCGGCTTGCGGCGTGCACAGCTGTCACCGCCGACCACCAGGTGCAGGTGGCGCAGCAGGCCGGCGTGCTCAAGCGAACGCTCCGCCAGCAGCCGCTGCTTGTTGGTGACGCAGGCCAGCTGCAGGCCCGCCGACCGCAGGCACTCGAGCGACTCGGCGGCACCGTCGTAGGCGGTCGCGGTCGACTCGCCCTCCTCCTGCAGCGTCTCGTAATGGAACACGAAGCGGATGAACAGCGCCTCGCGCGTAGCCTCGTGCACGCTGATGCCATTCAGCGCCAGGGCTCGCTCGATCAGGATGGGCGAACCACGGCCAATCAGGGTGCGCACCACGTCGGCCGCCACCGTCGGCAGGCCGAGGTCGCGGAACGAGCGGTTCAGCGCCAACGCAATGTCCTGCGCCGTATCGAGCAGCGTGCCGTCGAGATCCCACAGGACGGCCTGCAGCGGTTTCCCCAGCCAGTGTGCACGCATCGTTCAGCCGGATCGCAGTGCGCGCTTGCGCAGGTCCATCAGTCGCAGAATCATCGGGGTGAAGATCAGCTGCATCGCAAGTCCCATCTTGCCGCCCGGGACGACAATGTTGTTAGGCCGACTCATCCATGAATCATCCAGCATCGACAGCAGGTAGGGGAAGTCGATGCCCTTGGGATTGGCGAAGCGGATCACCACCATCGACTCGTCGGCCGACGGAATATCCTTGGCAATGAAGGGGTTGCTGGTGTCGACCACCGGCACGCGCTGGAAATTGACGTGTGTGCGGCTGAACTGCGGGCAGATGTAGCTGACGTAGTCCGGCATGCGGCGCAGGATCGTCTCCACCACCGCCGCCTGGCTGTAGCCGCGCAGGTTCTTGTCGCGGTGCAGCTTCTGGATCCACTCCAGGTTGATGATCGGCACGACCCCGACGAGCAGGTCGACATGCCGGGCTGCGTCCACCTCGCCCGACTCTTCCACGTAGGCGCCGTGCAGGCCCTCGTAGAACAGCAGGTCGCTGTCAGCGGTCATCGGTACCCACGGCGTGAAAGTGCCGGGCTCACCGCCCAGTTCCTTCGCCTCGACTTCGTCGTGGATGTAGCGGCGCACCTTGCCGTGCCCGGTCGCGCCGTATTCCTCAAAGGTCGCAGCGAGCTCTGCGAGCAGGTTGGACTCGGGACCGAAGTGACTGATCTGCGGCCCCTTGCCCTCGTCCGCCGCCTTGACCCGCGCACGCATTTCGACCCGGTCGAAGCGGTGGAACGAGTCGCCTTCGATGACCTGGGCCTTGAACCCCTCGCGGCGGAAGATGTGCGCGAAGCTCTTCATGACCGTCGTCGTGCCGGCGCCGGACGAACCGGTGACCGCGATGATGGGATGTTTGGTCGACATGACTACCTCAGGAACGGGGGCGCATCAGCCGCGCGCTTCGGGGCGGAACAGGGAACGCTCGTTGAAAAGCGGCGAAACGAACGGCCCGTCGTGTCCGGCGTCGTGTTCGACGTGGTAGCGCTCGATGCGGGCGACTTCGTTGGCCGAGCCGAGGATCACCGGCACCCGCTGGTGCAGCTCGGTCGGCTTGACCTCAAGCAGTCGCTGCCGCCCGGTGCTCGCGCGCCCGCCCGCCTGCTCGATCAGCATCGCGATGGGGCTCGCCTCGTACATCAGCCGCAACCGACCGGGCTTGCCCGGATCCTTGGTGTCCTTGGGGTACATGAACACCCCACCGCGGATCAGGATGCGGTGGACCTCGGCAACCATCGAGGCGATCCAGCGCATGTTGAAATCGCGGCCGCGCTCGCCGGTGCGACCGGCCTGGCATTCGGTCACGTAGCGGTGCACGGGCGCCTCCCAGAAGCGCGCGTTGCTGGTGTTGATCGCGAACTCACCGGTGTCCGCCGGAATCGTCATCTGCGGGTGCGTCAGGATGAAGTTGCCGATCTCGCGGTCCAGCGTGAAGCCGTGCGTGCCCTTGCCGACGGTCAGCACCAGCATCGTCGACGGGCCGTAGATCGCGTAGCCGGCCGCGACCTGCTCACGCCCCTGCTGCAGGTAGTCCTGCAGCAGGGGTGCCTCGGGACGGTCATGCCGCAGGATCGAGAAGATCGTCCCGACCGAGACGTTGACGTCGGCGTTCGAAGATCCGTCGAGCGGGTCGAAGATCAACAGGAATCGGCCGCGCGGATATTGCGGCGGGATCGGGTACGGCTCGTCCACCTCCTCGGAGGCCATGCCGGCGACCAGGCCGCCCCACTCGGAACTGCGCAGCAGGACGTCGTTGGCGATCACGTCGAGCTTCGCCTGAACCTCGCCGTGAACGTTCTGCGTCTCGACCTTGCCATGCATTCCGCTGAGCGCGCCCTTGGCGGTCATCGCCGAGATGGCCTTGACCGCGGCGGCGACGTAGACGAGCAGGGCGCCCAGCTCGCGCGCGTTCTCGATGCCGTCCAGCTGCTGGATCAGGAATTTCGACAACGTGGTTCGTCCCAGATGCATGCTCGTCTCCCCTACTTCTTTGGCGCGGCGGCCGCGTCCTGGAACACCCGGCTGGCGCGGATGTCGGCTTCGCTGATGGTTGTCAGGTCGTCGGCGGTGAGCTCGCGCTCCTGATCACCGAACAGCCGGCTCGCCTGTCGCAGTCGCGCCCGCTCCAGCGCGTTACGTACGCTGCGGGCATTAGCAAACTGCGGCTGGGTCAGCCGTCGTTCGAGATACTCGACGAATGCCGCGCGAGCGCCCGGCCCGAAATGATAATGCTGTTGCGCGAGCATCTTGTCGGCGATCTGCAGCAGGTCGGCGGCTTGGTAGTCGGGGAAGTCAACGTGGTGGGCGATGCGCGAGCGCATGCCGGGATTGGACTGGAAGAACGTCTCCATCCGGTCCTTGTATCCGGCCAGGATCACGACCAGGTCGTCGCGCTGGTTCTCCATGACCTGCAGCAGGATCTCGATCGCCTCCTGGCCGTAGTCGCGTTCGTTTTCCGGACGGTACAGGTAGTAGGCCTCGTCGATGAACAGCACCCCGCCCATCGCCTTCTTCAGGACTTCCTTGGTCTTGGGCGCGGTGTGGCCGATGTACTGTCCCACCAGGTCGTCGCGCGTGACGGCAACCAGGTGTCCTTTGCGGATGTAGCCGAGCCGATGCAGGATCGTGGCCATGCGCAGCGCGACCGTCGTCTTGCCGGTGCCCGGGTTGCCGACGAAGGACATGTGCAGGCTGGGGCTCGCGGCGCTCAGACCGAGGTTCAGGCGCAGCTTGTCGATCACCAGCAGCGCGGCGATCTCGCGGATGCGGGCCTTGACCGGCGCGAGTCCGACCAGGTCTCGCTCAAGCTCGTCCATGACCGCGCCGGCCTGGGTCTGCGCCAGCACCGCCGCGACCGTGCGTGCGCCGTCCGCCACCGGCGGCTGCGCCGGCGGCGGATCCGCCGACGCTGCCGAAGGCGTCGTTCCGGGTATCGAGTACAGCGGGCCGGCCATGCTCGCTACTGCCCGCCGCGCTCGTTCTCGGGCCGGTCGGTCGCGTAGCTGTGGACGGTGTAGCGGATCTCGCGGTTGCGGCCTTCCATGCGCACCAGGCCAAAGCCCGGCTCCTTGCTCGGCCGGTTGACGATGAAGCTCATCGCGACGCTCTCGATGCCGCGGGTCGAGTCGAAGGCCATCAGACGGATGTAGTGCTCCGGGAAGGTGGCCCGGCATGCGGCGAGCTCGGTCATGACGCCTGCCGCGTCCTTCAGGTCGAACATCGGCATTCCATACATTTCCCAGTACGTGTTGCGCGGATGCGCGTCGTCGGTGTACTCGACGCTCCAGGCGTAGCCCTTCGACAGGCCGTACTCGACCTGCAACACGATTTCGGCATCGGTCAGGTCGGGCAGGAAGCTGAACTGGCCCTGCGTCACGCGACCGGTGGGGTTGGTCATCATGGTGTCGTGTCTCCCGCTGCTTTAGTTCGACATGGCCGGCGTGACGGCGTAGTCCGAGGTATCGGTTGAGGCGTAGTTGAAGCTGATGTCGCCCCAGGTGTCGAGCGCCTGCTTGAGCGGCGTGCAGGTGCGCGCGGCGTCCCGCAGGATCTGCGGACCTTCGTTCTTGATGTCCTTGCCTTCGTTGCGCGCCTTGACCATGCACTCGAGGGCGACACGATTGGCGACCGCGCCGGCCTGGATACCGGCCGGATGGCCGATCGTGCCGCCACCGAATTGCAGCACGACGTCGTCACCGAACAGGTCCAGCAGCTGGTGCATCTGGCCGGCATGGATGCCGCCCGAGGCAACCGGCATGACCTTTCGCATGTCGACCCAGTCCTGGTCGAAGAACAGGCCGCGGGACAGGTCCTGGCGCGTGTAGCTGTCGCGGCAGCAGTTGTAGTAGCCCTGCACGGTCATCGGGTCGCCCTCGAGCTTGCCGACCGCGGTACCGGCATGCAGGTGGTCGACGCCCGCGAGGCGCAGCCACTTGGTCATCACGCGGAAGCTGACGCCGTGGTTCTTCTGGCGCGTGTACGTGCCGTGGCCGGCGCGGTGCATGTGCAGGATCATGTCGTTCTTGCGGCACCAGTTCGACATGCTCTGGATCGCCGCCCAGCCGAGCACCAGGTCGAGCATGATCACGACCGAACCCAGTTCCTTGGCGAACTCGGCGCGCTCGTAGACGTCCTCCATCGTCGCGCCGGTGACGTTCAGGTAGGAACCCTTGACCTCGCCGGTCGCGGCGGCGGCCTTGTTGACGCCGTCCATGACGTATAGGAACCGGTCGCGCCAGTGCATGAACGGCTGCGAGTTGATGTTCTCGTCGTCCTTCATGAAGTCGAGGCCGCCCTTGAGGCCCTCGTAGATGACCCGACCGTAGTTGCGAGCCGACAGGCCGAGCTTCGGCTTCGTGGTCGCCCCGAGCAGCGGCCGGCCGAACTTGTCCAGTCGCTCGCGCTCGACGATGAGCCCGGTGGGCGGGCCTTTGAAGGTCTTGACGTAGGCCACCGGGATGCGGATGTCCTCGAGGCGAGCGGCCTTCAGCGGCTTGAAGCTGAATACGTTGCCGATCAGGCTCGCGGTCATGTTGGAGATCGAGCCTTCCTCGAACAGCACGATGTCGTAGGCGACCCAGGCGAAGTACTGACCCGGGTTGTTGGGCACTGCTTCGACCTTGAATGCCTTGGCGCGGTAGCTGTCGCAGGCTGTCAGGCGATCGGTCCACACCACCGTCCAGGTGGCGGTACTCGACTCACCGGCCACCGCGGCGGCGGCCTCGATCGGGTCGACCCCGTCCTGCGGCGTGATGCGGAACAGGCAGATGGTGTCGGTGTCCTTCGGGACGTAGTCCGCATCCCAGTACCCCATCTGGCGATACTTGAGGACGCCTGCGCTGTAGCGCTTCTTCTTGTCCGTGATCAGCCCTTGATTCGCGGTGTCGGTCGATGCAGCCATTGGTGTGCCCCGGGACGTGTGGTGTGGGCGCACTTTAGGCAATAGGTTATATTCAGCGAAAGTCAGATATAGTTATTCCTAACATCAAGAATTCTTAATGAAGAACGTCACGCTACGCCAGCTGCGGGTCTTCGCCTCCGTCGCAAGGCACCTCAGCTTCGCCCGTGCAGCGGCGGAACTGAACCTGACACCCCCTGCCGTCTCCATGCAAATCAAGGAGTTGGAGGCAGAAGTTGGACTGCCTGTGTTCGACCGCTCCAGCCGCAAGGTGTCGCTGACGATGGTCGGCGAGTACCTGCTCGCGCACACGCGCCGCGTGCTCTCCTCGATGCGGGACGCCGAGGACCTGGTGGCCCGCTTCCGGGGCCTACGGACCGGCCCGCTGGATGTCGGCATGGTCAGCACCGCCAAGTACTTCCTGCCGCGCCTGCTGGCGCAGTTCCGCACGGAGCACCCCGGCATCGAGATCCGACTGCAGGTCTGCGAGAACCGCGAGCAGATCGTCAGCCTCATGCAGCAGGGCGAGGTGGAGCTAGCGGTCATGGGCCGCCCGCCGAAGGGCTGGCCGACCCGCGCCGAGCCGTACGCGCTGCACCCGCACGTGCTGGTCACCGCCGTGGACCATCCGTTCACGCGCATGGAGGAGGTGCCGGCACGGCTGTTGAGCGATGAAGGCTTCATCGTGCGCGAGCCCGGTTCCGGGACGCGCGCGGCGCTGGACGAATTCCTGCACGCGCACCACCTCACCGCACGCGTCGCGATGCAGATGTCCAGCAACGAGGCGATCAAGCAGGCGGTGATGTGCGGCATGGGCGTCGCGCTGCTGTCACTGCACACGGTCGGCCTGGAACTCGAGCACGAGTTGATCGCGACACCGAATGTCGAGGGGCTGCCCGTCATGCGCCGCTGGCACGTGGTCAACAACCTTGCCAAGACACTCTCACCCGCTGCCGAGGCATTCCGCTGCTTCGTCCTCGAACGCGGCGAGGCGTTTCTCGCCGCGCACTTCAAAAGCTGAGCGCCGCCGCGTGGCGTCAGGCAGCGGCTCGCTGCCGGCGGCTCAGTCACGCCCCGGGCGGGGTGTCTCGCCGTCGAGCTCGTGCGCCAGTGCGTCGAGTCCGTAGATCCGGCGCAGCGCGCGGGTGATCGCGACGCTGCTCACCGCGATGCCGCGGTTGGTGCGGCCGTCGTAGCCGTACTCCCCGCCGAGTGAATGCAGGTTGCCGTCGAACGCGACCCCGAGCAGCCGGCCGTCGGCGTCGACCACGGGGGCCCCCGAGTTGCCATTGACCGTGTCGAAGGTGGCGACGAAGTCCAGCGGGGTGGCGGGATCGACCCGGCCCTGCGCGGCTCGCCAGCGCGCAGGCAGTGCGAACGCGCCGGCCCCGGTCGCGCGCTCGTAGAGGCCGGCGAAGGTGGTCAACGGCGGGATGTCCCTGCCCTGCTCGCGCCAGCCCAGCACCTGGCCGAAGGTCAGACGCAGCGTGAAAGTCGCGTCCGGGTAGAGTGCCTCGCCGTAGACCGCGAACCGCGCGTGGGCGATGCGCTGCGAGGCCCGGGCGATCGGACCCTCGACGCCCTGTTCGAAATCGCGCCGTACGCCGCGCGCCGCAGCGTCGGTCGCGCGCACCAGGCGGATCAGCGGGTCGTCCGAGGCCTCGATGGCGGACCGGCCGCCGCGCCACAGCGCGGCGCGCACCGCGGGCTCCGCCAGATGCGTGCCCGCCACCAGCCGTGCCGCCAACGCGGCCGGCGCCTCGCGCCCGAGCAGTGCGCGCACCTCGGGGCTGTCGGGCGAGAGGTATTCGCTGGCCTTCGCAAGCCATAGTTCAAGGCCCATGCGCTCGATGTCCGGGTAGAACCTGCGGTCGTCGAGCAGCTGCTTTTCCAGCAGCGGCAGGCGCGAGTCGCTGTATTCGCCGAGGCGCTCGCCGCTGGGTCGCTCGCGCTCCGCCGCGGCACGCACCAGCAGCACCGCGTCCTTATACAGATCTGACACTGAGCCTGCGCGTGCCTCGAGGAACTCATGGCGCAGGAAGATCTCGCGATAGCGCTCGATGGCGCGCGCGACCTCACCCCAGGCATCGCCCGTGGCGGCGGCCAATGCCGGATCCGCGGCGACCGCGTCGCGCAGCGCCGTTTCTTCGCGCTGCTTGATCGCGTAGAAGGTGGGATCGGCGAGCGCCCGTCCGCGGCCGTAGAACCACTTGAACTTGTTCTCGACGTCGAACAGCGTGTCGGTCGCGATGCGCGCCTGCTCGGTGCCGCCTGCCGCGTACTGCAGCAACCGCCCGCGCAGTTCCGCGCGCACGAACTGGCGGGTCGGCAGGTAGAGGTCGCGCTGCATCTCGAGTTCGGCGTTGGTCAGCAGCCGGCTGGTGCTGCCCGGGTGGCCGGAGACGAAGATCGGCTCGCGCGCACGCGGCGCCGTGCCGCGCCAGCGCAGGTAGCCCGGCGTCACGGCCGGCCGGCCGTCGACGTACAGGCGCAGGAACGCGCTGTCGAGGCAGTAGCGCGGGAAGTTGTAGTTGTCGAGGTCGCCGCCGAAGAACGAGACGCCGAACTCGGGCGAGAACACGAGCCGCACGTCGCCGTAGATCCGGTAGCGGTACAACTTGAACTGGCCGCCGCCATAAAAGGCCACCACCTCGCACAATGCGTCGGTGCGCCCCTGGCAGGCGCGCTCCTCGAGCGCGGCGGCGGCGGCGAGGCGCGCGCGCGGCAGATCCGCGCTGTCGGCCGAGCGTGCCGCGCGGTCAACCTCGGCGGTCACATCGCTGATTGCCTCGAGGATCTGCGCTTCCAGTCCCGGGCAGGCGCGCTCCTCCTCCCGGCGGCGGGTCAGGAAGCCGTCGGCGACGTAGTCGTGCGTAGCGTTCGAGGCGCCCTGCACGCAGCCGATGACGCAGTGCTGGTTGGTGACGACGAGGCCCGCCGTCGAGACCAGGCCGCCCGAGCAACCGCTGCTGAGGCGCACCGATGCGTGCTGCAGGTGATCGAGCCAGCCCGGCTGGAGGTCCACGCCGTATCGCTCACGAACCGAGGCCACCGGAAAGTGGTCGTAGGTCCACATGCCCTCATCCGCGCGCGCCTGCGCCGGGCACAGCAGCGCCGCCCACAGCATCACGCCGAAAGCTCGCAACCCGCGCATCCGCACTCCTGCGTTAAAGGCTCAGGCCACCCTCTGCAGGCGCCCGCGTGAGAGCGCATCGTGCGCGGGTCGACGCTGCGAAATCTGTGGAATTTGTCGCAGTAACCACTTGTTTATGTGAAATAAACGAAGCTCGAAGGCACCGTCAGACGCCGCCGCGGCGGCGGTAGCCGCTGCCCACCGCCCAGGCGACGCCCACCAGCACGAGTGCCAGCGCGGTGCCGGCCGAGGCGACCCCGGCCAGCGACAGCCCGAGGGCGGTCAGGCCTGCGTGCAGCCAGCCGGAGGCGGCATCCATCGCACGGTAGACGACCGTGTCGATCAGGTTCTTGGTCTTGTACTGGGTCTCGGTGTCCACCACCGTATAGAGCATGTCGCGGGCCGGCTTGCCCAGGCCGAACTCGACCACCCGCAGCAGCACGTTGATCGCGACCAGCGTCCCGGCCAGCGGCGCAAGCGTAAGGGCCGCGAACGCGCAGACCGTCAGTGCCGCGCTGCCGGTCAGCACCGGCCGGACCCCGACCCGACGCGCCAGCGGGCCGACCGCAGCCAGCTGCAGCACGCAGGCGATGCCGTTCACCCACAGGTCGCGCTGCGCGTAGAACGCCGTGCGCGCCTCACCGGAGGCAAAGGCCGCCGCAGCCGCGCGGGCAAGCTCGATGTAGACGAACATGCCCAGTACCGAGCCCAGCGCGACCAGCGCCGCAATCCCCAGCAGGTACGGCGAGCGCACAAGCCCGGTGAGGCCAGCCAGAATCTCACCCCCGACCGGCTCCGCAAATGACAGCCGCGCGGGTGTCGACGCGCGGCCAGCCGCGTCCCTGAGCAGCAGCAGGACCATGCCGAGCGCCCCGCACAGCAGCGCGGCGGCGAGCAGCGCAAGCCCCGCGTGGCCGAGGCTGCCGACCAGCAGGCGCGCCAGCAGCGGCCCCGCCAGCCCACCGAGACTACCGCCGGCGGCGATGACCCCGAATAGCCGCCGTCCCTCTGCCTCCCGCCACAAATCGGCCATGAAGCTCCAGAAGACGGAGACGACGAACAGGTTGAAGACGGTCGTCCAGACGTAGAACGCAGGCCCGAGCCACGCGGCCGACGGTACGAGCGCGAAGGCGAGCGCGAACAGGACGAGGTTGAGCGCGAAGAAACCGTAGATCCCGGGCAGCAGCCAGACGCGTCGTACGCGGCTGACCAGCCAGCCGAACAGCGGTACCAGCAGGCACATCGCGAGGAACACGGCACTGGCGAGGTACTTGATTGTCCCGGCGCCCGCGCCTGCCGCGAGCGCGTCGCGCACCGGCCGGATCAGGTAGTAGCTGGCCAGCAGCAGCGCGAAGTAGGCGAACGACAGCAGCAGCCGACGTCGTTCGCCTGCCACGGGCGTCACCTCAGGGCGCTTGCTTGTCGATCACAAGCTCGACCGGCTTGCCGCTGGCGAGGTCGTAGGCGACCTCGCCGTACAGATCGCCGCTCGACTGCTGCGGCATGCCGGAGGACGAGAAGCGGGCGACGATGGTCAGCTGCTTGGCGGTCTTGATCGTGCGTGCCGGCATCATCGCGTCCTGCTCGGTGAGCACGACATTCAGCGGCAGCGAGGCCCCCGCGAAGCGCTTGGCGGCGAACGGCGGGCCCGGCTGCGTCGGATCGCGCGCGAGCACGAACAGCGGTGCGCCCGGTGGGACCTTGCCTGCCAGCGCCGGCGCGATCTTGACGCGCACGGTGACCGTGCCTGGGCCGCCCACGGCGCTGGCGTCGCCGCCGGCGGCCGCACTGGCCGTGCTCGACGCTGCCATCGCCCCCATCGCCGGCGCCGGTGGCGGGATCGCGGCGGCGAGGTGCGCAAGCTCCGGGTCGTCCTTGCGGCCCAGTTCCACGTCCACTTCCTTGATCCGCTGCACGAGCATCGACTTGATGTCGGCCGGCAGCTGCTGGCCGAGCAGCTTCAGCCAGCGCTCGCGCGCCAGGTCGAGCTTGCCGTTGATCGCGGCGGCCATGCCGCCGTACCACAGGCCCTTGGGGTTGGCCGCGTCCATCTTCAGCACTTCCTCGAAAAGCTCCGCGGCCTTGCCGCGCAGCGCCGTCTGGTCCGACACCGCCAGTGCCTCGCCATAGCCGACGACCGCCTCGATGTTCTTGCCCTGCGACACCTTGTAGGCCTGGCCGAACGCCTCGGCCGAGCTCTTGTAGTCGTTGCGCACGAACTCGGTACGGCCGAGCATCAGCCAGCCATCGACGTCGTCCGGCTTCGCCTTCAGCCGCTCCTGCAGCTTGTCGATCATCTCCTGGATCGAGTGCGCGCCGTTGCCGGCCTGCTGCAGCGCGACCGGGTCCCAGCTCCAGTTGCTGACCTTGTGGTAGATCCCGGCCGCCCCCAGCGGCAGCAGGATCGCCAACGCCGCGATCACCACGAGCGCGCTGCGGCCGTCCTCGGCGCGGGCGCGGAACAGCGGTCGCAACAGCAGGCCGAGCGCGATCGACACCATGATTGCGCCGATGATAATGAACGTAGTCAAACCGTCTCCTCCGGATCCGCATCGATCGGCGCCTTGGAACGGCGCAAAATCACTCGTGCCGCCGCCCCGACCGTGATCAGCACCAGGAGCGCCGGTGCCGCCCACAGCAGCAGCGTGCGCGGCGTCAGCGGCGGGTCGTACAGCACGAAGTCGCCGTAACGGGCGGTGAGGAAGTGCTTGATGTCGTTATCGCTCTTGCCGGCGGCGATCATCTCCTTCACCTCGCGGCGCAGGTCGCCTGCAAGCCCGGCGTTCGAGTCGGCGATCGTCTGGTTCTGGCAGACAAGGCAGCGCAGCTCGTTGGTCAGGTGCTCGTAGCGCGCCTGGCGCGCCGCATCGGCAAACGCAGCCTCCGTATCGATTGCGCCTGCGGCAGCGCTCAGCAGCAACGCGGCGAGCAGCACGATCCAGCGGCGAGGGGCGATCATTGGCGAGCTCCGGTGCCCAACAGCGGGGCGAACTTTTCGGCCCAGACGGCCTCGGTCAGGGCGCCGGCGTGCTTGGCGAGCACGATGCCGGCGGACGAGACCAGGAACGTCTCCGGCGCGCCGTACACGCCCCAATCGATCGCGATCCGTCCGTCGGCGTCGGCGACGACCTGCTGGTACGGGTTGCCCAGCTGCGCCAGGTACTGCTGCGCCATCGCGCCGTCGTCCTTCCAGTCGATGCCGATGAACGGCACGCCGGTGGTGCGGGCCAGCTGCAGCAGCGAATCATGCTCTTCGCGGCACGCCGGGCACCACGTGCCCCAGACGTTGACGATGTAGGCCTTGCCGGCCATCGTGCGCGTGTCGAAGCTCTGCTTCGGATCGGTCACCAGCGGCAGCGTGAACAGCGGCGCCGCCTTGCCGATCAGCGGCGACTTGATCTCGCGCACGTCGAGCGTGCCGTTTTGGATGCGCACGAGCGCGAACGCGAACAGCGCCCCGAGGACCAGGAACGCGGCCGCAGGGCCCAAGTAACGCCACATGGTTCAGGACACCTTGTCGGTGGCGGCATCCGCCGGCAGGAGCGCGTCGGCGGTACGCGGTACGCGATAGCGTCTGTCCAGCGTGGCGATCAGGCCGCCGAGCGCGACGATCACCGCACCGATCCAGATGTAGCGAACCAGCGGCTTGTACTGCAGTCGCATGCTCCACTTGCCCGCCCCGAGCTCGTCGCCGAGCGCGACGAACAGGTCGCGGTTCCAGGCCACCGCAATGCCGGCATGCGCCATCGGCATGGCCTGAATCTTGAACTTGCGCTTCTGCGTCGTGAGGTCCGCGACCGGCGTGCCGGCGCGGGTGATCTTGACGCGCGCCTCGAGGGCGTCGTAGTTGGGGCCGCGGACGTTCTCGGTCCCGATGAAGTTGAAGCGGTAGCCGGCGATCTCGGCGGAGTCGCCGGGGCCCATGCTGACGTCCTTCTCGATCTTGTAGGACGCGACGCCGCTGATGCCGATCACGAACACGCCGACGCCGAAGTGCGCGACCGCCATGCCGAGCGCGGCACGGCTGATCCCCTGCTTGTTGCGCCAGCGCGAGATCGGGTCGATCAGCGCCGAACCCATCACGAACAGGGCACCGGTGAAGCCGACTACCGTCAGCGGCAGGCCGAAGCCGCCGTAGAAGACGAGCGTCACCACCATCGACACCAAGAGCGCCCCGCCCGCGATCAGCGCGAGCGTGCGGCGCTTGCCACCCAGCGCCGAGCGTCGCCAGCCCGCATGCATGCCGATGCCGACCAGCGCCAAGAGCGGCAGCGTCGGCACCAGGAACACCATGTTGAAGTACGGCGGTCCCACCGAGATCTTGCCGAGGTTGAACGCGTCCATCACCAGTGGCCACAGCGTGCCGACCAGGATCAGGCAGGCCGCGGCGACCAAGAGCGCGTTGTTGAGCAGCAGGAACGACTCGCGCGAGATGAGCTCGAAGCCGCCGTCGGACTTCAAGGACGGCGCGCGGATCGCGTACAGCGTCAGCGAGCCGACGATGAAGAACAGCAGCAGCCCGAGGATGAACATGCCGCGCGACGGGTCGGAGGCAAATGCGTGCACCGATACCAGCACGCCCGAGCGCACCAGGAACGTGCCCAGCAGACTCAGGCTGAAGGCGAAGATCGCCAGCAGCAGCGTCCAGTTCTTGAACAGGCCGCGCTTCTCGGTCACCGCCAGCGAGTGGATCAGCGCCGTCGAGGCAAGCCACGGCATGAACGAGGCGTTCTCGACCGGGTCCCAGAACCACCAGCCGCCCCAGCCGAGCTCGTAGTAGGCCCACCAGCTGCCGAGCGCGATACCGACGGTCAGGCACATCCACGCCGCGACGGTCCACGGCCGCGTCCAGCGCGACCAGGCCGGATCGATGCGGCCGGAGAGCATCGCGGCGACCGCGAAGGCGAAGGCGACCGAGGTGCCGACGTAGCCCATGTAGAGCATCGGCGGGTGGATCGCAAGCGCGGGGTCCTGCAGGATCGGATTGAGATCCGCACCCTCCGCCGCGGCCGGCAGAAGACGCGTGAACGGGCTCGAGGTCAGCAGCGTGAAGCTGCCGAAGCCGACGCCGACCATGCCTAGGATGCCGAGCACGCGGGCGCGGAAGGCGATCGGCAGGCTCTTCGAGAACGCCGCCACCAGGAGCGCCCAGGTGGCCAGGATCTCGATCCACAGCAGCAGCGAGCCCTCATGCGCCCCCCACACCGCAGCGACCCGGTACATCAGCGGCAGCTCGTTGTTGGAGTTGGTGGCGACGTAGCCGACCGAGTAGTCGTGGACGATGAACGAGTACGTCAGGATGCCGAAGGCGAAGCTGACGAACACCCAGACGCCGGCGACCGCAGGCGTGACCGCCTGCATCCAGCTGAGCTTGTTGCGGTGGGCGCCGACGAGGCCGAAGAACGCCTGCGCGGACGCCAGCAGCAGCGCGATGACGAGTGCGAGTGTGCCAAGTTCAGGTATCACGTGCGGCCCTCCGGGGCGGGCGGGACGGGTTTCTTGAGGGACTTCGCCACTTCCGGTGGCATGTATTTCTCGTCGTGCTTGGCGAGCACCTCGTCGGCGACGAAGACGCCGTCATGCAGTCGCCCGTGCGCGATGATCCCCTGCCCTTCGCGGAACAGGTCCGGCAGTACGCCGGTGTAGCTGATCTTCACGCTCTGCGCGAAGTCGGTGATCAGGAACTGTACCTCCAGGCTGCCGGGCTTTCGTTCGACGCTGCCCTTGGTGACCATGCCGCCGACGCGGATGCTCTTGTCCAGGGGTGCCTTGCCGGCGACGACCTCGGACGGGTCGTAGAAGTACTGCAGGTTGTTGTCGAACGCCTTGAGCGCGACGGCGGTGGCGAGGCCGACGCCGGCGAGGATGCCGGCGATGGCGAAGAGTCTCTTGCGGCGCGGGGTCATGCGGGCTCCGGGAAAAGTGGGCTCAGAGGGCCTGACGGTCGGCATCGCCGCGGGCGATCGCGACCCGGCGGCGGGCGTGCTCGAGGGCGTTGCGCTGCAATCGCAGCGCCGACCAGATATTCCACGCGAGCACCGCCGCGGCGAGCGCGTAGGAGGGCCAGACGAAGCGGCCGTAGCCGCCCATGCTCAGAAATGCATCCATAATCGCTTCCTAGAAAGACCGGTCAGCCGGCTCCAAGTTCCTTGAGCCACGTGGCATTGCGCTCGCGCTGCAGCACCTCGGCCCGCACCCGCACGCACGCGAGCGCCGCATACAGCAGCGTGAAGCCGGCGAAGCACATCAACAGCGGAATCAGCATCGACGGCGGCATCGCCGGACCGCCCTTGCGGATCACCGTCGAGCCCTGATGCAGCGAATTCCACCAGTTGACCGAGAAATGGATGATCGGCACGTTCACGACGCCGACGATCGCAAGCACCGCGCTGGCACGATCCGCGCGCGTCAGGTCGTCATAGGCCGAACGTAGCGCCATGTAGCCAAGGTAGAGGAAGAACAGGATCAGCTGCGAGGTCAGGCGCGCGTCCCACTCCCACCAGGTGCCCCACATCGGCCGGCCCCACAGCGAGCCCGTGGCGAGGCACAGCAGCGCGAACGACGCGCCGATCGGAGCGGTGGCGGCGGCCAGCGCGTGGGCAAGCTTGATACGCCAGATCAAGCCCACGGCGGCTGCCACCGCCATGGTCGTGTAGCACATCAGTGACAGCCAGGCGGCCGGTGCGTGCACGTAGATGATCCTGAACGCCTCGCCCTGCTGGTAGTCGGCCGGCGCGCTGAACAGGCCCCCGTAGATGCCAAGCACGATCAGGATCGCCGCCGGGATCGCGTACCAGGGGATCATCTTGCCCGCGATCCGGTAGAAGTGCGGCGGCGATGACAGCTTGTGAAACCAGGTCCAGGTAGCCACGTCGTTCCCTATTGCAAGCCAATCTATTCGAGGCTGATGCGCACGGCCGCGGCAGAGGCCCATGGCGCGAGCGTCACGGTCAGGATCAGCACCGCCGACAGCAGCCACAGCGGGCCCGCCGCCGACTCCCCGTGCATCGCAAGGTCGGTCGCCCGGGCGCCGAAGATCAGGACCGGAAGCGCCAGCGGCAGCACCAAGAGCGACAACAACACGCTGCCGCGGCGCGACCCGAGCGTCAGTGCCGCCCCGACCGAGCCGAGGAAGCTGAGCACGCCCGTGCCGAGCGCCACCGAGGTCATCAGCACGCCGAAGGCCTCGGCCGTCGCCCCCATGGAGATCGCCACGAACGGCGCCGCGACCACCAGCGGGATGCCGCTGAGCAGCCAGTGCGCCAGGGTCTTGGCGAACAGCAGCACCGACAGCGGCTGACCGGACAGCGTCAGCTGCTCAAGGGTGCCGTCGTCCTGGTCGGCCCGATACAGCGACTCCAGCGCCAGCAGCGAGGATAGCAGCGCCCCGACCCAAACCACACAGGCCGCGATGTTCCTTAACTGCGACGGTTCCGGGCTCAGCGCCAGCGGAAACAGGCTCGCCACCATCAGGAAGAACACCACCGGATGGGTCACCTGCTCCCAGCGCCGAAAGGCGAGCTTGAGGTCGCGCTCGAGCACGAGCCAGGCCGCCTGCGACAGGCTGGTCGTGACCTCGCTCACTGCAGCTCCAGGTGGCGGATCGTGCCTGGCGGCAGGTCGATCTCGGCATGCGCCGTCAGGATCGCGATCCCACCGTCCTGGACATGCCGCGCGACGATCTGCGCCAGGTCGCTCACGCCGGTGACGTCCAGGTTCGTGAACGGCTCGTCGAGCAGCCACAGCCGGGCCTGCGCGAGCATGACCCGGGCCATGGCGACCCGCCGGCGCTGCCCGGCGGACAGCGAGCGCACCGCCAGGTGCCGTTGCGGGCCCACGCCGAGGCGCTCGAGCACGTCGATGACCTGATCGGCACTGGTCGCGTGGCGGACGTTCGCGGCGTAGTGCAGGTTTTCCACCGGGGTCATGTCGGCCTTCAGCGCGTTCTCGTGCCCTAGGTAGGCCAGGGCACCGCAGTAGCCGTCACGGTCGTCCTCGATCGGCCGCCCGCCCCAGCAAAGCTGCCCCTCCTCCGGCCACAGAAAGCCGGCCAGCGTGCGCAGCAGCGAGGTCTTGCCGCAGCCGTTGGGGCCGCGAACGTGGACCAGTTCGCCCGGCGAGGCGGTGAACGACAGCCCCCGCAGGACATGGCGGGTACCGCGCCACAGGTGCAGGTTGTCCGCGCTGAGTGCGGGGCCGGTCGGCGCCACGATGAACCCTTGCCCGCAAGAGGCCCTAAAAACGAGGCCGCACTATACCGTAAGCCGCCGGGGGGGCTCTTTCGGTTTGCCCCCATGGGCGCGCGGCCGGGGCATCCCCTAGCTGCGGATGAAGCGCTCCAGATCCTCGATATGGTGGCGCTGCTCGTCGATGACCGCTTTGACGCAGTCGCCGATCGAGAGCATGCCCACCACCGCGCCGGCCGCCACGACCGGCAGGTGCCGGATCCGGCGCGCGGTCATCAGTTCCAGGCAGTGGTGGACGGTGGCCTCGGGCGCCACCGTCGTGACGGGGCTGGACATGATCTGCCAGACCGGCGTGTCGGCCGAGGAGCGCCCCAGCAGCACGACCTTGCGGGCGTAGTCGCGTTCCGAGACGATGCCGGCCAGTGCCGGGCCGCGCATCACCAGCAGCGCCCCGACGTGTCGGTCGGCCATCATCTGAATCGCCTCGAGCACCGGATCGTCCGGCTCGATCCAGAAGATATCGGCACCCTTCGCCTTCAGCATCTGTTCGACGGTCGTCATCGTTACCCCCCGTGTACGGTTGGGTCGGAGCCGCCCGATCAGGTCCCGGCGTGGCGGGGCGGCTTGTACTTCCTGAACTCGAGCCGGGCGATGTCACGATTGTGCACCTCGTCCGGGCCATCGACGAGGCGCATTGTGCGCGCCCGGGCATACAGCGCCGCGAGGCCGAAGTCGTCGGTGACGCCGGCGCCGCCAAAGGCCTGGATAGCCGTGTCGACGACCTGCTGCAGCATCCGCGGCACGGCCACCTTGATCGAGGCGATCTCGGTGCGCGCGGCCTTGTTGCCGCCGCGGTCCATCAGCCAGGCGGTGCGATAGACCAGCAGCCTGCACATGTCGATCTCGGTACGGCATTCGGCGACCCGCTGCTGCCAGATCGACTGGTCGGCGATTGGCCCGCCGAACGCCTGTCGCGACAGCAGGCGCCGGCACATCTGCTCGAGCGCCCGTTCGGCCGCGCCGATCGAGCGCATGCAGTGGTGCACACGCCCAGGTCCCAGGCGTCCCTGCGCGATCTCGAAGCCGCGCCCCTCGCCGAGGATCAGCTGGTCGGCCGGGACGCGCACGTTCTCGAAGCTGACCTCGGCGTGGCCGGCCGGCGCCTCATGGTAGCCGAACACCGGCAGGTGGCGGACGACCCTCACGCCCGGCGTCGATGGCTCGACCAGGATCTGGCCGTGGCGCGCGTGGCGCGGCCCGTCGGGCGTCGTCACGCCCATGACGATCAGGATGCCGAGCTTCGGATGCAGGCCGTTGGTCGTCCACCACTTGCGGCCGTCGATCACGTAGCTGTCGCCGTCGCGACGGATCCGAGTGGCGATGTTGGTGGCATCGGACGAGGCGACGTCGGGCTCGGTCATGCAGAACGCCGAGCGGATCTCGCCGTCGAGCAGCGGTCGCAACCAGCGGCGCTGCTGTTCGGGCGTGCCGTACATGTGCAGCACTTCCATGTTGCCCGTGTCCGGCGCATTGCAGTTGAACGCCTCGCTCGCCCAGTAGACCTGCCCCATGATCTCGGCAAGCGGTGCGTACTCAACGTTCGTCAGACCCGCGCCGTGGTGGGCATCCGGCAGGAACAGGTTCCACAGCCCCTGCGCGCGCGCCTTGGCCTTCAGCTGGTCCAGGAGCGGCGGCCAGGCGAAGTCGCCACTGGCGGCACCTGCGACCTCGGCCTCGAAGCGTCCCTCGTTGGGCAATACTTCTTCGTGCATGAACGCGGACACGCGCGCGATCAGGTCCAGGGTCCGGGGGGAGTGCTCGAAATCCATGCTCAGCTTCCGTAGGTGCCGTCGTGAAGGACTCAGGCGTACATGCCGCCGTCGATTCGCAGTGTTGCGCCGGTCGTGTGGCGCGAGGCGTCAGAGGCAAAGTAGAGCGCGGCACCGGCGATGTCCTCGGGCTCGCCGATCCGGCGCAGCGGGGTCGCCTCGATGACGCGGGAGCGCTGCGCAGGCTCGCTCTGCAGGGCTGCGGCGAATCGGGTGTTGATGAGCCCCGGAAGGATCGCGTTGACTCGCACCTGAGCAGGTCCGCACTCGCGCGCGAACGCCTGCGTGAGGTTGACCGCCGCCGCCTTGGTCGCGCCGTACACACCGATGCCGTCCATCGGGTGCAACGCGGCGACGCTTGCGATGTTGATGATCGAGCCGCCACCCTGGCCCTGCATGCGGCGCGCCGCGTGCTGGCACATGAACCAGTAGCCGCGGAAATTGACATCGACCGTCTTGGCGAAGCCGGCCGGGTCCGCCTCGAGCACCGAGCCATACATCGGGTTGGTGCCGGCATTGTTGACCAGCACGTCGAGGCGCCCGAACCGCTCGCCGACCCAGGCGTGCAGCGCCTCGATCTGGGCCAGGTCCCCCGCATGGCAGGCCTGCACGTGTGCCTCGCCCCCCGCCGCGCGGATGGCCTCGGCGACGCCGTCGCAGCCCGACGCGCGTCGGCTGCTGAGCAGGACGCGCGCACCGTAGCGCGCCAGCGTCATGGCGATCGCAGCGCCGATGCCACGGCTGGCGCCGGTGACCAGGGCGACGCGGCCGGTCAGGTCGAACAGGTCATCAGCCTTCATGGGTCCCCGCCGCGGCGTGCCGGCCGCAGTGGCGCGCGCAGGGCTGCGCACGCCGCCGGACCGAGACTACCGCGGCATTGTGCCACGCCGACCGGCGGCGGCACCGTAGGGGGTCGCCGAGGCGCAGGTGGACGGATCCCCCGTCCGCCTGCGCCGCTCACTCGTGCCGCAACGCCAGCTTGCGCAGCACGGCCGTCGGGCCGAAGGCCTCGCTAAACCCGTACACGCCGACCTTGACCTCGCCGCTCTGGTGGATGCTGACCGTCGCCCAGGCGTAGTCGCGATCCGTCTCCGGGTGGGCGCTGGTGGTGCCTGCGGCGACATCGAATGGCGAGCCGCCCGAGCCCACCAGCACCTGGTAGGCGCGTCCCTGCGGCCGCATCACCTGGGTCGAGTGCTCGTGGCCGCAGAAGTAGGTTGCGCCGTACTGCTCGATCAGCGCCCAGAAGGCGTCGCGGGCCGGCGCGTCGACGTCAAGGCCAGCGCCGGTGACCGCGCCGGTGCCGGAATAGTCGTACGTCCACGCCGGCTTGTGGCCGAACACGAAGAAGTGCGTGTTGCCGCGCGACGCGGCGGATGCGAGATCCTGCGCCAGCCACCGGGTCGGTGCATGCGAGTCGAGCGGCTTGCCGGCCGCGTCTGCGCCGACCGCATCGGTATTGATGACGACGAAGTGCGAGCCCCTGAAGTCGAAGCTGTAGGTCAGCTTGCTCTGGTCGGTGGTCTGGCCGTCCAGCCCCGGCACCAGGTTGTTGTAGCTGACCGCCGTCGGCGTCGTGCCGTACAGGTTCTGGAATCGGTTCGTGTCGAGGATCAGATCACCCATGTTGGCGGACCAGGCGAGCTCGTTCTCGACCTGCGCGTGCTTACCCGACGGGCAGGTCGCCTGATTGTAGGCATCCGTCTGGTTGGCCGCGTTGCACTGCACCTCGTGGTTGCCCGGCACCGGCACGACGTAGATGCCCGCCTCCAGCGTCGGCGCAATCATGCCGCGCCAGAAGGCGTACTGGGCGATGAACTTCGTGAGGTCGGTGCTGGCGAGCTGCGCATCGGTCGGCGGTGTCGTGGTCCAGCCTGGCGGCACGGTCGCGCGGCCGTAGCCCATGATCATGTCGCCATTGAAGAACAGCAGGCTCGGGCGCTGCGCGCCGGCTTCGCGCAGGATGCGCGCGAAAGCCCTCGAATTCTGCAACCAGTGGGCGTCCTGGCCGGTCAGCTTGCTTGTCTGCGGGTCGGTCTGCGTCGGGTCGGCCTTCTTCGGGTCCTGGCGCGAGTCGCCGACGGTGGCGAACTTCAGAATGACCGGGTCGTCGTCGGCGAACGCCGGACTACTCGCGCAGCCGCTGATCGCGACCAGCGCGGCGAGCGTGGTGGCCGCGACCGAATGGGCGTCGAGTCTCATGTTCCGTCTCTCCGTGGCAGGTGGGATGTCGACCGGATCGACTGTGCGACGCGAGTGTTGCGCTGGTGTGAAGGCCGCTTGGCTTCGGCTGATATAATTACCCTCAGGCGCGGCCTGCCCGGGCACGCCACAGCGACGAGGCAGGTATGCGCAGTGCGTCCGGTCGGTGTGCGTGGGTGGCCCTGCTCGCATCCGGCGCCGCGCTGGCGGTGGACTTCGAGGCGCCGCCGGCCGAACCGCCGGCCGCGATACTCAGCGCAGCGCAACGCGCGGGCGAGAATTTCGAGGTCGAGGACCCGGTGCGCAGCGACGGCCTGATGCATCGCTATGTCGTGGTCAGTCGCTACGGCACGTTCGACGGCTATGGCCGCGCCGGTCTAGAGGCCCGCCTGCGCGAAGTCGCAGCGCTCGCCGAGCTGCAGAAGACCAACGAGGCCGGGGTGGTCGTGGGGGCCGTCGGTGAGAGTGTGGCCGGCGGCGTCCGCGCCCTGATCGGCGTCGCGACGCACCCCATCGCCACCGTCAGCGGCGTTCCGCGCGGCGTCTCGCAGCTGTTCGAGGGCTATGCGGCGCAGACAAAGGAACTGGGCGAGCAGGCGTCGAGCGTCGCCGGCCGGACGCCGGCGACGACCGGCAAGGGCGCCGGCGTGGTCCTGTTGTCGGACGCGCGGCGCTATGCCGCGCGCTACTTCGGCGTCAACGCGAGCGAGCGCCGCTGGTTCGGCCGGCTCGGCGTCGATCCGTACACCGACAACGAGCCGCTGCGGCGCGCGGTGCACCGCTACGCGCGGGTCGACGCCACCACCCAGCTCGGCCTGAAGTTCGCGTCGCTGCCGTGCCTGCCGTATGCAGGCACCGCGCAGCGCGCCATGGATGCGATCTACAGCGAGCATCCGGCGGTGCTGCGCGCGCGCCGCCGCGCCGTGCTTTCGGGCTATGGGCTTACGCCCGACGAGATCAACGCGTTCGACAATGCCCTGCTGCTCAATCCCACGCACCAGCAAATTCTCGAGACCGCCGCCAAGCGCCTTGCCGGCGTTGAAGGACGGGCCGAGCTGTTCCGTCACGCGACGACGCTCGTCTCGGAGCAGGAAGTGGAGGCCTTCGTGCGCAGCGCCGTCCTGCTTGCCGAGGTGCATGGCCGCGCACCCCTCGCCCGCATTGTCGCGGGTCTGCGTTTACCCGCGGCGCGCAGCGTCGCCGGGGGCGTCGTCGTCGCCAGCGCCTTCGACGCTGTCTCCTGGACCTCCGACGTCGACCGCTACGAGCGCGCTGCGCGTCAGGCGCTCGGCGAGGACGCTGCAGGCGCGCAGCTGTGGCTCGCCGAGCCGCCCTCGGCGCGCGCGGCCGACGAACTGCGCGCTCGCGGCTGGCGCGTGCAGACGCTCAGCGCGGCCGCCGCGTCCGAGTAGCAGGGACGGCAAAGTTACGCGGGCAATGGTCGCACGGGTATGATCGGAGCGGCGCGCGGGTGGCGAAACTGGTAGACGCAGGGGACTTAAAATCCCTTGCCGAAAGGCGTGCGGGTTCGAGTCCCGCCCCGCGCACCAGGCCGATCCGCGGTCGGGTCCCCGGGGGGCCGCCGCGTGGCGACCGCGAGCCGCGTTACTTCGCCGTCGACATGTACTCGGCGACGTTGGCGATCTGCTCGTCGTCGAGCTTCAGCTGCTTCTTGTGCTTCTTCTGGCGCGCGACGATCTGCTTGAGGCTCTTGCTGAGGTCCGCCGTCGGCTTGCCGGCATGGTCCTTCAGTTCATGGCAGTCGGCGCAGATCTTGTCGAAGAGCAGTTTTCCGGCGGCGGCATCGGCCGCGAGCACGGTACCCGAGACCAGCAGTCCGAGGGCGGTACCGGCGGCGATCGCCACGGCAGCGGGCTTGATGCGCATGCGAACTCTCCTCTAGATCCCACGGCGCCCACATCGGTTGTGGCACCTACGACCGCAGTCTAGACCTCGCGGCGAGCGCGCAAATCCGAGGATGCCGCAATCGCGTCCGATTGTCCGTTCAGAGCGTGCGGGTGGACAACAGCAGCGAGGTTTCGGTGCGTGCGATGCCCTCCACTCGCCGGATGCGCTCGAGCACCCGATCGAACGCCGCCAGCGACTCCGCGTGCAACTCCGCCACCAGGTCCCAGCGCCCCGTGGTCGAGTGCAGCACGCTGACCGACGGGTCCGTCTCGAGGGCACGGCGGACGGCGTCCTCGCGGTTGCTGTCGACGGCGATGTTCATCAGCGCCGTGATGCGCGGCGTCTCCACCGCCTCGCGCAGCCGCACCGTGTAGCCGAGGATCACTCCGTCGCGCTCGAGCCTTGCGATGCGGTTCTGCACCGTGCCGCGCGAGACGCCCAGGCGCCGGGCGAGGGAGAGCACGGTGGCGCGCGCGTCGGCCCTCAGCAGGCCGAGCAACTGGCGGTCGGTGTCGTCCATGAGCCTCCCTTAAACTGGTGTTATGCCGTTTTAAAGTGCCATATTGACACATAAATAGGACTAACTGGCAGTCTGTTGTCTTCCTGTTGGCTCGATGCCGGGTGAGGATGGCGCATCAGGGCGCCCTCTCCGGCGCCCGGCGAGCATCGGAGCACAGCCATGGTCGATTACATCGGTGTCAGCGACGTGCAGCGCCTGGTCGGGACGCAGGGCCCGGGCGTCTTCATCGAGCGGCTCGCGGCGCAGATCGAGGCGGACTACCGCCGCTGGGATGCGTTCGACAAGTCGGCTCGGGTGGCGAGCCACTCCGCGGTCGGCGTCATCGAACTGATGCCAACGAGCGATGGCGAACTGTACTCGTTCAAGTACGTCAACGGACATCCGACCAACACGGCTGCTGGCCTGCTGACCGTCACCGCCTTCGGCGTGCTGGCGGACGTCGCCACCGGCTATCCGCTGCTGCTGTCGGAGCTGACGGTGACCACGGCGCTGCGTACCGCGGCGACCTCGGCGATGGCCGCGCGTCATCTCGCCCGTCCCGACAGCCGCGTCATGGCGTTGATCGGCAACGGTGCGCAGAGCGAGTTCCAGGCCATTGCGTTCTATCGCCTGCTCGGCATCCGTGAGCTGCGACTGTTCGACGTCGATGGCGCCGCAACCGCGAAGCTCGCGGCGAACCTCGCTGACATGGCGGACATGGCGGACCTGCGCATCGTGCGCTGTGCCTCCACCCAGGATGCGTGCCAGGGGGCGGACATCGTCACGACCGTGACCGCCGACAAGCGCAACGCGGTGATCCTCACGCCGCCGATGGTGCGTGCCGGCATGCACCTCAACGCCGTCGGCGGCGACTGCCCCGGCAAGACCGAGCTGCACGCCGACGTGCTGACGATGCCCGGCGCCAGGGTGTTCGTGGAGTACTCGCCACAGTCGCGAATCGAAGGCGAGATCCAGCAGATGCCGGCGGACTTCCCGGCGACCGAGCTTGCCGACCTGCTGCGCGGTCGCGCGCCCGGTCGCACCTCGCCTGCCGACATCACGATCTTCGACTCGGTCGGCTTCGCGCTCGAGGACTATTCCGCGCTGCGCTTCCTGCACCAGCTGCTGCAGGAGGAGGACGGGAGCCTGCGTCGGCGCATCGACCTGGTACCGCGCCTCGCGAACCCGAAGGATCTGTATGGCGGAACGCTTGCCGGGGTCGCACGGCGCCCCGCGCTGCGGCGCGCCGGCTGAGGCGAATCGCATGAGCCGCCACGTTGCGCTGATTGGCGCGCCGACCGATATCGGCGCCAGCGTCCGCGGCGCCTCGATGGGCCCGGAAGCGCTGCGTGTCGCGGGCCTGCGCGAGGCCCTGCTGGCGCAGGGCGTCACGGTCTCGGATCTGGGCAATCTGGTGGGGCCGGCGAATCCGGTCCTGCCGGCCCATGCCGGCTACCGTCACCTCGACGAGGTGACACAGTGGTGCCGCGCGGTCGACGATGCCGTGTCCACGTCGCTCGCTCGCGGCGAGCTGCCGATCATGCTCGGCGGCGATCACTGCCTCGCGGTCGGCTCGATCAGCGCGGTCGCGCGCCATTGCCGCGAGCGGGGCCGCCGCCTGCGGGTACTGTGGCTCGACGCCCATGCCGACTTCAATACCGCCGCGCTGACGCCCAGCGGCAACCTGCACGGCATGCCGGTCGCGTGCCTGTGCGGCTACGGGCCCGAGCCGCTGACCGGCCTGTCGGGCCGGACGCCGGCGCTGGCACCCGACTGGATTCGCCAGATCGGCATCCGCAGCGTGGATCCCGGCGAGCGTCGTCTCGTGCACGACGTTGGCCTCGAGGTCTTCGACATGCGCTATATCGACGAGACGGGGATGCGCCAGACGCTGGCCCGGGCGCTCGAGGGGCTGGATGCGGACACCCACCTGCATGTGAGCTTCGACGTCGACTTCCTCGATCCGGACATCGCGCCGGGTGTTGCGACGACGGTCCCTGGCGGTCCCTCCTATCGCGAGGCGCAGCTGTGCATGGAGATGATCGCGGACACGGGCCTGCTCGCCTCGCTCGACGTGGTCGAGGTGAACCCCGCCTACGACGAGCGCAACCGGACGGCCACCGTGGCGGTCGACCTTGTCGCCTCGCTGTTCGGCAAGAGCACCCTGATGCGCCGGCCCTGAAGGGGCTGGCGGATACGCATTTCCCGGCAGAAAGCCGCCGACGGCTGATCTACACTCGTGACGGGCAATCGCTGCGAGGTGCAGGGTGAGCGAACGTTGGGACGAGTCCGAGGCCGCGCGCCAGCCGGACGAACTTGCGCTGCGCGTGTATTCCTCGCGGCTGCTCGGTCGCGATCCGTCGCTGGTCCTGCACGGCGGCGGCAACACCTCGGTCAAGTTGCGCGAAACCGATGTCCTCGGCGACGAACACGAGGTTCTCTACGTCAAGGGCAGCGGCTGGGATCTAGAGTCGATCCAGGCCGGGGGCTTCGCGCCGGTGCGGCTCGACTACTTGCGCAGGCTCGCCTCGCTCGAGCGGCTCTCCGACGCCCAGATGGTCAGCGAGCTTGCCACCCACGTGATGCGTGCCGGCGCACCGGCGCCGTCGGTCGAGGCGATCCTGCACGCCTTGCTGCCGCATCGCTACGTGGACCACACGCACGCCGACCTGCTGCTCGCGGTTACCAACACCGCTGACGGTGCCCGTCGGATCACCGAGATCTATGGCACCGACGTCGTCGTGATCCCGTACGTGATGCCGGGCTTCGACCTTGCGCGCGCGTGCGCGCGCGAGTATGCCCGCCAGGCCCATGCCGGAACACAGGGCATGGTGCTGATGAACCATGGCATCTTTTCTTTCGGCGACACGGCCCGCGAATCCTACGAGCGCATGATCGCGCTGGTGGCGCGCGCCGAGGCGTACCTCGCGCGCCACGCGACGGACCGGCGCGTCCGGCGGGCGCCGCCGGTGGCGGCCAGCGTCACCCGTGCGCAAGTCGCCGCGCTGCGCCGCGCGCTGTCAGCGGCCGCAGGCAAGCCGCTGCTGCTGTCGATCCATTCGGATGAGGGATTCCTCGCCTTTGCGCAGCGCTCGGATGTGGCGCTCGTCTCGCAACAGGGCACTGCAACGCCCGACCACGTGCTCCGTACCAAGCGGCTGCCGCTGCTCGGTGGCGATGTGGAGCGCTACGTCGCCGACTACCGGCAGTACTTCGAGCGCCAGGCGGCGCGCGCCGGCAGGCCACTGCGAATGCTGGACCCGGCGCCGCGAGTGGTGCTCGATCCGGCCTTCGGGCTCGGCTGCGCCGGTCGTAGCGTGCGCGAGATGGTAATCGTGCGCGACATCTACGCTCACACGATCGACGTCATCGAGGCGTCGACCGCGCTCGGCGGCTTCCAGGCACTGTCCGAGGCGGACCTTTTCGACGTCGAATACTGGGACCTAGAGCAGGCCAAGCTCGGCCGCGGCGGCGCACCACGACCGTTCGCCGGCGAGGTGGGCCTGGTCACCGGCGCGGCCTCCGGCATCGGCCGGGCCTGCGTCGACGCCCTGCTCGCCCGCGGCGCGGCGGTGATCGCGCTTGATGTGGACCCCGCCGTCACGACGCTGTTCGGCCGCCAGGACGTGCTCGGGGTCGCGTGCGATGTGACCGACCCCGCCGCATGCGCCAATGCGCTGGATGCCGGCGTGCAGGCGTTCGGCGGGCTTGACCTGCTGGTCCTTAACGCCGGCGTGTTCCCGGGCGGGACGCGAATTGAGTCGCTCTCGGACGCAGACTGGGCGCGCGTCATGCGCGTCAACGTCGACGCGAACCTCGCGCTGCTGCGAGACTGCCACCCGCTGCTGAGACTCGCGCAACGGGGCGGCCGGGTGGTCGTGATCGGCTCCAAGAACGTGCCGGCGCCGGGGCCTGGTGCTGCCGCCTACTCCGCCTCGAAGGCGGCGCTCACCCAGCTGGCGCGGGTCGCCGCGCTCGAGTGGGCCAGCGACGGGATCCGCGTCAACATCCTGCATCCGAACGCCGTCTTCGACACTGCGCTGTGGAGCGAGGCGGTGCTTGCCGCGCGTGCGGCGCAGTACGGGATCAGCGTCGCGCAGTACCGCACGAACAACCTGCTCAAGGTCGAGGTGTGCAGTCGCGACGTCGCGGAACTGGCCGCGGAGATGTGCGGATCGCTGTTCGACAAGGTCACCGGCGCGCAGCTGCCGGTGGATGGCGGCAACGAGCGCGTGATCTGACACGAGGTACGAGCCATGCTGGCAGTGATTGGCGGAAGTGGCGTGTACGCGATCGACGGCCTCGCCCATACGCGTTGGGTGAAGGTCGATTCGCCGTTCGGCGAGCCCTCCGACGAGATCCTGCTCGGCGAGCTTGCGGGTCAGCCGCTCGCGTTCCTGCCGCGCCACGGCCGCGGCCATCGGCTGCCGCCGTCGGCAATCAATTTCCGCGCCAACATAGACGCGCTGAAGCGCCTCGGCGCGACCCAGGTGCTGTCGGTGAGTGCCGTGGGTTCGCTGCGTGAGGATCTGCCACCCGGCACGTTCGTGATCGTCGACCAGTTCATCGATCGCACCTATGCCCGCGAGAAGAGCTTCTTTGGTACCGGACTCGTCGCCCACGTGTCACTCGCCCACCCGGTCTGCAGCCGGCTCGGCGACGCGCTCACCGTCGCCGCGACCGAAGCGGGCATCCGCCACGTTCGCGGCGGCACCTACCTGGTCATGGAGGGGCCGCAGTTCTCCAGCAAGGCGGAGTCCGAGCTCTACCGCAGCTGGAACTGCGACGTCATCGGCATGACCAACATGCCGGAGGCCAAGCTCGCCCGCGAGGCAGAGCTGTGCTACGCGACCGTCGCGATGGTGACCGACTTCGACTGCTGGCACCCGGACCACGATCACGTCAGCGTCGAGATGATCGTGCGCACGCTGCACGCGAACGCGGACCATGCCCGCAATCTCGTCCGGCAGGTGGCCCCGCGGGTTGCTCGCATCGAGGGCGGCGCCTGCCCGCAGGGCTGTCAGCATGCGCTCGAGTACGCGTTGATCACCTCGCCCGACGCGCGCGACCCGGTGCTGTGCGCGCGTCTGGATGCGGTTGCCGGGCGCGTGCTCGGGCGCCGCGCGGCCGCGCCATGAGCCCGTCACCCCGGCTGATCATCGAGACGCTTCGCTGGGACGAGGCGCGCGGCGTGCTGGAGATGATCGACCAGCGTGTGCTGCCGGCGCGCTTCGAGCGACTGGCGTACGACAGCGCGTCGGCGGTTGCCGACGGAATCCGCAGCATGGTGGTGCGCGGCGCCCCGGCGATTGGCTGCGCCGCCGCCTACGGGGTCGCACTCGAGGCGCTGCGTTGCCGCGACCTTTGCGCGCACGCGTTCGCCGCGGCGCTGGACGAGGGCTTCGCGGTTCTCGATGCGAGCCGCCCGACGGCGGTGAACCTGCGCTGGGCGCTGGAGCACATGCGCCTCTGCCTCGATGCGCTGGCGGATGCGCCGCCCGGCGTGGTGGCCGGCAGGCTGCTGCAGGAAGCGCATGCGGTGCTCGCCGCCGATGTCGCCGCAAACCGCGCGATGGGCGCCCACGGCGCGGCGTTGCTCTCGGACGGCATGCGCGTGCTCACGCACTGCAACGCCGGCGCGCTCGCGACGGGCGGCTACGGGACTGCGCTCGGCGTGATCCGCGCCGCGGTCGCATCGGGCAAGCATCTGCAGGTGATCGCCGACGAGACACGCCCGTTCTTGCAGGGTGCGCGGCTCACCGCCTGGGAGCTGCAACAGGAGGACATCCCGGTCACGCTGATCACCGACAACATGGCCGGCCACCTGATGCAGCGAGGCGAGGTCGATGCGGTGATCGTCGGCGCCGACCGCGTGGCGGCCAACGGTGATTTCGCCAACAAGATCGGCACCTACATGGTGGCGGTGCTGGCGCATCGCCACGGGCTGCCGTTCTATGTCGCAGCCCCGCTGTCGACGATCGACCGGCGACTCGCGGATGGCGCGGGGATTCCCATCGAGGAGCGCGCTGCGGCGGAGGTTCGCGGCTTCGCAGGGCAGCAATGGGCGCCTGAAGGCGTCGCCGTGCGCAATCCCGCGTTTGACGTCACGCCTGCGGCACTGGTGACGGCCCTGATCACCGAGCGCGGCGTGGTGCCGGCGCCGAACGTGGACTCCATCGCCGCGTTGTTCGACTGACCGCGCCCTGCCCACGACGGAGCCGCGCGCGCAGCACGTGCCATCGGGATGGGCATGCGCGGCGCGCGGGTCGCAAGGCTATCGACGAGCGCACGGGGCAGACGCGAGGGACCGAAGCGACGTGAGACGCGGTCGGCCAACGCCTTTCTCCAGAGCGGCTGCTGCAAGCTAACAATCGGAAGACGCTGTGTGTTGAGTGGAGTCGTCGCCCCGCATCGACCAGGCGCACAAGGGTTTGCAGGCGACGGGATCGCGTATCTCCAGGTGGGTCGATAGAAGCAATCCGGTGACCGGTGGCGCCCGATCGCGCCTTTGTTTTCATCCTGATTTGACCGGGTACGGCCAGAATGGAAGCAGCTTTCAGCGCTCGTCGCAGTTGACTCGCACTTCGGTCGGCGCACGCGACGGCGTCGCCGGCGCTGCTTCTCGCTGTACGGACGCGGCCCGCCGAACGGGCTACCGTCTCGGCGCCCGGCGCACCGATCTGCCAAGAGCGCATGCAGCCGCTTTGCAGCTAGCTTGTGTCACTGCGCATTCGAGTTGCTGCTCCAAATTCGCGGTGCGCATTCGTGCAAGCGCCGTGTAGGATCGATGCCCGGCCGCCGTCCACCGTTGAGTTGAATAAGCTTTGACTGCCATCGGGCAGGCGCACTCTAATCAGCGCAGTTCGACTGCGTTAGCAGAGGTCATAAAATGAGACTTGTGCCCGGCACACACATGACCTTCCCTCTCCCCGGGAGCAGACCTCCTTCGGCGAGCGGACCTCCTCCGGGGAGTGGATACGTTCTCCGACTCAACGAGATCTATGGCCGATCGTCGCGGGCGATTGAAGGGATTGTCGGCTATCCCGCAGGCCTGCTATCGGAAGGGTGGTACCTGCTCTATCTGGCGGACAAACTAGCGGTAGATGACTATGAAATGCGCGGCGCCGCGTGGCTTTCTGACGGCGTCGTTCAAGGGCATAAATTGCCCAAGTCAGTGGATCGGCGACCACTTCAGCCGGAGCGTGTGCTCAGGACGGACCACACCTATGGTCCATGGAGTGGTGATGACGTCCGAGCGTACAAATTGAAGCAAGTCTCAACCCTGCAAATCTCGGGCAGACAGCGCTTGGTCAAAGTCAGGCCGGCGTTACCTTCACCGAACGACCCGGCTGCGTATTTGCCAGGGACCGCACTCGCGCAGTTTTGGGTAGTCGCCGGAAAGCGGTTCTGGGTACAGGCGAAGATCGGGCCCGCTTCGCTGACCGATGGTGACTGGAAGGTCTTGGCTAGCCATTGGGAGGCAATCGTTTCGCGTCCCTATCTGGTCATCTAGTGAGGATCAGTGGATGGTGAACGGCGACGCCTGAGGATCGGGAACCGTTCCGCATGCAACAACGGTTGCGCGAGTTCGGGGGCACGGGGTGGCAGGTAGCGAATGGCAAGCGCTTGCCAGGGCGCTCCGCGCCACTCGATCGGCCCTCGGCCAAAGCCCGCCTCCACCTCGGCTGCTATCAGCTAAGTATCTGAAAAGGCAGCATTTTTAGTGGAGGCGTCGGCCGGAATCGAACCGGCGTACACGGATTTGCAGTCCGCTGCGTGACCACTCCGCCACGACGCCGAAGGATTTGGAGCGGGAAACGAGGCTCGAACTCGCGACCTCAACCTTGGCAAGGTTGCGCTCTACCAACTGAGCTATTCCCGCCCGCGGCGAACCCGGAATTCTAATGTAAGGGAATAAAGTGTCAAGGCTCTTTAGGCGCCGGATTGAGTACGAGCGCTCAGTTCCGGCCATGCGGCCCGCAGGTAAACGACCATCGACCACAGCGTCAGCACGGCGGCGAGTACGGTGAGCGCAAGACCGATGCGATAGATCGGCAGTCCGAACAGGTCCTGGTAGAAAAGCATCATCGACAGCCCGACGATCTGCGCGATCGTCTTGAACTTGCCGAGCTTCGACACCGCGACCTTCTGGCGCGAGCCGATCTCCGCCATCCATTCGCGCAGCGCGGAGATCGCGATCTCGCGGCCGATGATGACGGCAGCAGTCAGGGTCACGTACCAGATGTGGTCGCGGCTGACGATCAGCACCAGCGCGGTCGCGACGATCAGCTTGTCGGCGACCGGGTCCAGAAACGCGCCGAGGCGCGACTCCTGCCCGGAGCGCCGGGCGAAGTAGCCGTCGAGCGTGTCGGTGATGCCGGCGATCGCGAACAGCGTGCAGGCGAGGATGTCTCCCCAGCCGTACGGCAGGTAGAACAGCCCCACGATCACCGGGATCAGCGCGATGCGCAGCGCCGTCAGCAGGTTGGGAAGCGTGTAGGGATTCACGAGTCAGGTGTCCGGGTGCAGGCGAGCGTATATGGCCTCGGCGAGGTGCCGTCCGATCCCACGTACCTGGGCGAGATTGTCGATGCCGGCGCCGAGCACCCCTTGCAGACCACCGAACCGCGTGAGCAGCTCCCGTCGTCGCGCAGGCCCTAGCCCCGGCACGTCCTCGAGCACGGAGGACTGGCGCGCCTTGGCGCGTCGGGCCCGGTGGCCTGCGATCGCGAAGCGGTGTGCCTCGTCCCTGACTCGCTGGATCAGGTGCAGGGCACGTGAGTCCGGCGGCAGTATAAGCGGCAGGTCCTGACCCAACAAGAAGAGCCGCTCCTGCCCTGCGCGCCGGTCCGCGCCCTTGGCGACGCCGACCACCGCCGGCACCCGGACCTCGAGGCTGGCAAGTACCTCCACCGCCTGCGCGAGCTGGCCCGTGCCGCCGTCTATGAGGAGAACGTCCGGTAGTCGCGCCTCCCCGGCCTTGACGCGTTTGTAGCGCCGGGTCAGCGCCTGGCGCATCGCGCCGTAGTCGTCACCAGGCGCGATGCCCTCGAGATTGAAGCGTCGGTAGTCGCTCTTGAGCGGCCCCTGCGGACCAAACACGACGCACGACGCGACTGTCGCCTCGCCGCGGGTGTGACTGATGTCGAAGCACTCGAGGCGCTGCGGCGTCGCCGCCAGCCCTAGCGCGATTCCGACCTCGCGCAGCTGCTGCTCGATGCCGGCCTGGTTCGCGAGGCGCATCTTCAGCGCCTGCTCGGCGTTGTCGCAAGTCATCTCCAGCCAGCGCGCCTTGAGTCCGCGCGAGGCAGCGTGGATCGTGACGCGGTGCCCCGCCCGCTCGCCCAGCGCCACGGCGAGGGCATCGACCTCGGGTAGCGCAACCCCGACGATGAGTTCCGGCGGCGCCTCGTGGGCAAGGTAATGCTGGGCGAGGAACGCCGCGGCGACCTCGTCGGGTTCGGCGAACGGCGCGCGGGCGAAGTAGGTCGTCGTGCCGAGGTTGCGCCCGGCGCGCACGAACATCACCCCAATGCCGTACTCGCCCGGGCCGCTGGCGACGGCAATCACGTCGCAGTCGAGTTGCTCGCCGGCGCTGACGATCTGCTGCGCCTGAAGGGCCTTCAGCGCCGCGAGCTGGTCGCGCAGCGCGGCCGCCTTCTCGAAGGCGAGCTCCGCGGCGGCCGCCTCCATGCGGTTGCCAAGCTCGGTCGCCACCTCGTCGTTGCGGCCCTCGAGCACCCGCGCGACCGCGGCCACGTCGACGCCGTAGTCGGCCTGGCTGATCAGACCGACGCAGGGGCCCGAACAGCGCGCGATCTGGTACTGCAGGCAGGGACGGGTGCGATTGGCGAAGTAGCTGTCCTCGCACTGGCGCAGCTTGAAGAGCTTCTGCAGCTGCAGCAGGGTCTCGCGCACGGCGACCGAGTTCGGGTACGGACCGAAGAACCGGCCCGGCATGCGCCGGCTGCCGCGATAGAAGCTCAGCCGCGGGAACGGCTGCTGGGTGGTCAGGTACAGGTAAGGGAAGCTCTTGTCGTCCTTGAGCAGGATGTTGTAGTGCGGCCGGTGCTTCTTGATCAGGTTGAACTCGAGCAGCAGCGCCTCGGTGTCCGAGTTGGTGACCGTGACCTCGATGGCCGCGATCTGCCGCACCAGTGCCACGACCTTGGGCTGCACGACGTCGGCGCGGAAGTAGCTGCCGACCCGCGCGCGCAGATTGCCGGCCTTGCCCACGTAGATGATCTGGCCGCCCGCGTCCAGCATCCGGTAGACACCGGGCCGGGTGGGCAGCGAGGCGACAAAAGTCCTGGGATCGAACGGCCGGTTGGCATCGGCCCCGGTGGGCTCGACGAGCAGCGCCGGCGGGGCGGCTGCAGGCCCGGCCTCGGGAACGGCGGCCGGGGAATCATCGGCGGGGGTGACGGTCGGCATCGGCACGGATAATCCGGTGCCGGCCCGCCCCCCCGCAAGTCCCGTCAGTGGCCCTTGAACTGCTCCTCCTCGGTCGACCCCTTCATGGCGGTCGTCGAAGAGGTGCCGCCGGTGACGGTGGTGGTGACATCGTCGAAGTAGCCCGCCCCGACCTCGCGCTGGTGCTTGGTGGCGGTGTAGCCGTCCTTCTCGGCGGCGAACTCCGCTTCCTGCAGGGCGACATAGGCGGTCATCTGCGACGCCTTGTAGCCGCGGGCCAGCTGGAACATCGAATAGTTCAGCGCGTGGAAGCCCGCAAGCGTGATGAACTGGAACTTGTAGCCCATCGCGCCGAGCTCACGCTGGAACTTCGCGATCGTCGCGTCGTCGAGCTTCGACTTCCAGTTGAACGACGGCGAGCAGTTGTACGCCAGCATCTTGCCCGGGAACTTGGCGTGGATGGCGTCGGCGAACTGCTTCGCGTCCTCGAGGTCCGGATGGCCCGTCTCGCACCAGATCAGGTCCGCGTACGGCGCGTAGGCAAGGCCCCGCGCGATCGCCTGCTCGAGGCCCGCCTGGACGTAGAAGAACCCTTCCGCCGTGCGACCCTTGGAGTGATCGATGAACGGCGTGTCGCGTGCGTCGACGTCCGCGGTCAACAGGTTCGCGCTCTCGGCGTCGGTGCGGGCGACCAGCACGGTCGGCACGCCGCACGTGTCGGCGGCCAGGCGCGCAGCGACCAGCTTGGAGACCGCTTCGGCAGTCGGCACGAGGACCTTGCCGCCCATGTGGCCGCACTTCTTCGCCGAGGACAGCTGGTCCTCGAAATGCACGCCCGCGGCCCCGGCCTCGATCATGCCCTTCATCAGTTCGAACGCGTTGAGCACGCCGCCGAAGCCCGCCTCGGCATCGGCCACGATCGGCTGCAGCCAGTCGATCGGATCGTTGCCCTCGGCATGGTGGATCTGGTCGGCGCGCAGCAGCGTGTTGTTGATCTTGCGCACGACCTCGGGGACCGAGTTCGCGGGATACAGCGACTGGTCCGGGTACATCTCGCCGGCCACGTTCGCATCGCCCGCCACCTGCCAGCCCGACAGGTAGATCGCGTTCAGCCCCGCCCTGACCTGCTGCATCGCCTGGTTGCCGGTCAGCGCGCCCAGCGCGTTCACGAACGGCATCTTCGCCATGTGCGACCAGAGCTTCTCGGCGCCGAGCCTGGCGAGTGAATACTCCATCGGTACCGTCCCGCGCAGGCGCACGACATCGGCAGCGGAGTAGCCACGGATCACTCCCTTCCAGCGCGGATTCGTCTCCCAGTCACGCTGCATCTGCTCGGCAGTCAACATCGTCATGGCATGCTCCCGGTGCGGTTAGTCAATGTCGCGGTACGCGGTCAGCGTCAGAAATGTCTCGAACTGTTCGGTAGCGGTGAGCTCGGTGACAAGCTGTGCGGCGCGCGCGTAGTGGCCGTGGCGGAAGCCCTCCTCGCCCTCCTCGGCGCGGATCTTCGCCAGCTCCTGCGCGAGCAGCGAGGTGACCAGCGCGAACGAGACCGCACGGCCATCGGCGAGCACCGCGCGGTGGTGCACCCACTGCCAGAGCTGCGCGCGCGAGATCTCGGCGGTCGCGGCGTCCTCCATCAGGTTGAAGATCGGCACGCAGCCGTTGCCGCCGAGCCAGGCCGCCAGGTAGCGCATCGCGACGGACAGGTTGTTGCGCAGCCCCGCCTCGGTGATCGAGCCTGGCGGGACCGTGAGCAGGTCGGCGGCGGTCACCTCGACATCGTCGCGGCTGCGCGCGAGGTTGTTCGGCGTCGGCATCAGCCGGTCGAACACCTCCATCGCGACCGGTACCAGCGCCGGGTGGGCGACCCAGGTGCCGTCGTGGCCGTCGGTCGCCTCGCGCTCCTTGTCGGCGCGCACCTTGGCCAGCGCCTCGGCATTGGCGACGGGATCGTTCTTGATCGGGATCTGCGCCGCCATGCCGCCCATCGCAAGGGCGCCGCGGCGGTGGCAGGTCTTGACGACCAGCTGCGAGTACGAGCGCAGGAAGTGGGTCGTCATCGTCACCTGGCCGCGATCCGGCAGCAGGAAGGCCGCATGGCGGCTGAACTTCTTGATGAAGCTGAAGATGTAGTCCCAGCGACCGCAGTTGAGCGCGACGATGTAGTCGCGCAGTTCATAGAGGATCTCGTCGAGCTCGAAGGACGCGAGGATGGTCTCGACCAGCACCGTGCACTTGATCGTGCCGTGCGCCATGCCTAGGCGGGATTCCGCATGGCGGAACACGTCGTTCCAGAGCCTCGCCTCGAGGTGGCCCTCGAGCTTCGGCATGTAGAAATACGGTCCCGTGCCGCGCGCGGCGAGTTCCGCGTGGTTGTGGAACAGGTACAGGCCGAAGTCGACGAACGCGCCGGGCACCGGCGCGCCATCGACGTGCCAGTGCTTCTCGTAAAGGTGCCAGCCGCGCGGCCGAACCAGCAGGACCGCGGTCTGCTCGTTGAGCCGGTACTGGCGGCCGTCGGCCCCTGAGAACTCGATCGTGCGTCGTACCGCGTCAGCCAGGTTCTGCTGGCCGCCGATGACGTTCTGCCAGGTCGGGCAGGAGGAGTCCTCGGCATCGGCCATGAACATCCTGGCGCCGGAGTTCATCGCGTTGATGATCATCTTGCGTTCGGTGGGGCCGGTGATCTCCACGCGTCGGTCGAGCAGGTCGACCGGGATGCCGGCGATGCGCCAGTCGGCGTCGCGGATCGAGCGCGTCTCCGGCAGGAAGTCGGGCCAGACACCCGCGTCGAGCTGCCGCTGGCGCGCGTCGCGCGCCGCCAGCAGGGCAGCGACCCGCGGCGAGAATTCCCGGGCAAGCGCGGTGACGAACTCGATCGCGGCGGGCGTGAGCACGACTGCCCGGCCGGGCGCGTCGCCGCCGCTGATGTCGACTCCCGCCGGCGCGGCGGGGTCGTGCCCCGTCTGTGGAGCTGCAGTCAATCGACCCCCTCGGCGCCCGTTCGGGGCGCGTGTCTTTTGCACTGCACAATACTAGCGGGAATGGCCGCCTACAGGCAATCTGCGCGCGTCCCGCCTTTCGGAAACCCGCCATGCGGCTGCTGCTGCTGAACAAGCCCTTCCGGGTGCTGACCCGGTTCTCGCGTGCCGACGAGCGGCGCACGCTCGCCGACTGCGTCGCGGCGCCCGGGCTGTATCCGGCCGGCCGGCTTGACTACGACAGCGAGGGGCTGCTGCTGCTGACGGACGACGGCGTCCTGCAGGCCCGGATCAGCGACCCGCGCCATGCCCTGCAGAAGACCTACTGGGCGCAGGTGGAAGGCACGCCCACCGAGGCGCAACTGGCGCAGCTGCGCGCGGGCGTGCTGTTGTCCGACGGACTCAGCCGCCCCGCCGGGGCGCGCACCATCGAGGCGCCACCAGGCCTGTGGGCACGCGACCCGCCGATCCGCTACCGGGCGCAGATCCCGAGTGGCTGGCTGGAGCTGACCCTGCGCGAGGGGCGTAACCGCCAGGTGCGGCGGATGACCGCCGCGGTCGGCCTGCCGACGCTGCGGCTGGTCCGATCGTCGATCGGGCCGTTCGACCTCGAAGGACTCGCGCCGGGCGCCAGCCGCGACGCGTCGCCCGCGGAAATCACCGCGTTGCGCAGCCTGCTGTCGGCTAGCGGGCCCCCGGCCAGCGACCGACCCGCATCGCCACCTCGAGCGCCTGCTCGTAGTTCAGCCGCGGGTCGAC